>JBDLWO010000133.1:0-10359 GCA_039804245.1 Bacteroidota bacterium | reverse complement strand
TTCGAAATCAACCCTTCTGTTCAGTTCACGGCCTTCGTTGGTATTATTGCTGGCTATAGGGCGCGCCTCGCCGAAGCCTGCATACCGGAGGCGGCTGGTCCTGATTCCTCTGAAAACAAGGTAATCGTAGCAGGACTTTGCGCGGTCCTGCGATAATTTCAGGTTGGTTTCCTCCCCTCCGATATCATCGGTATGACCACTGATTGAAAGGGTATAAGCGGAATTATCGCGCATAATCTGGACGATTTCGTCAAGAATGGCATAGGATTCCGATTTCAGTACAGCCTTTCCGGTTTCGAACTGAATAGCCTGAGCTGCGTACGCCAGTCGCTCTTTTACTTCTTTTTTAACTTCCGGGCAGCCGGAATTCCCTGTTGGCCCCGGATCGGCGGGACACTTGTCGAGGTTGTCGGCCAGCAGATCACCATCCGAGTCGGGGCATCCGCCGAACTGACCTGCCTTGTCGGGACAAGGGTCTGATGCATCGGGTATGCCGTCTTTATCCGTATCGGCAACCACCGGAGCATCCGGGCAACCGTTATTTTGGAGACTTCCCGGCTTGTCGGGGCAACGGTCTTCCCTGTCGGCCACACCATCCTGATCTGCATCCGGGCAGCCATTCACCTTGCCTGGCTGATCGGGGCACGGGTCTTCGTTATCGGCCACCCCGTCAAGGTCTGTATCCGGGCATCCTTTGTTGGTGCCGGCCAGATTCGGGCACAGATCATCCTTGTCAGCGTATCCATCGAAGTCGGCATCCGGGCATCCTTTCAGGGGCCCCTTCTGATCCGGACACTGGTCTTCATCGTCGTTGTAGCCGTCGCCATCGCTGTCTTTGGGCTGAGGGCAGCCGTTATAGGTAGCGGAACCGGCCTCCGCAGGGCATTTGTCGTCTTTATCCGGAACCCCGTCGTAGTCCGAGTCGGGGCATCCGTTCAGCGGCCCTGTTTCTGTGGGGCACGGATCATCTTTGTCTGCGATACCGTCTGTATCGTAGTCGGGGCATCCACCTGCGGCAGCGGCGCCTTTTTCATCGGGGCATATATCTTCCGAATCGGCTATACCATCGTTATCCTGATCGGGGCAACCGAGTGCTGCTGCCGGCCCTGCTTCAGTGGGGCATTTGTCGAGGTCGTCGGTCACGCCATCGAGATCCTGGTCATTGGAGGGTTGAGAGGCGGATGGTTTGGCCGGAGTTTCTCCTCCTGTATGGAGCATGTACACGAATCCGAGTCCCGCCTGAAAGTTATCCCTGTTTTCGGTAAAGGACTTTCGGTATTCACCCTGCAGTTTGACAAAAGCGTGACGGGAAACCCTGATATGCAGACCGGCTCCGAAAGGAATCTGAAAATCGCTGACATCTGCACTTTCCCGCGCAAGACCTGCGCCTGCGAACAGGAAAGGTGCTGCCCTGGCACCTTCCTTCATATTTTCGAGCCTGACGGTGAAATCCAGACTCATGATAGTGGTATGGTTTGTTTCGCCGGGCAACGTGGCAAGTCCCAATTTCAGCGGGATACCAATATTAACACCTTTAGCTATATTACGCAGGTAGGCCAGTTCAAAATTCTGGCCCATTTTAAAGTCGTTACCGGACGGTAGCCCGTAGTCAACGACATTTATTTTGGCGTGAATAGCGTTTTTAAATGTTTGGTTTTGAGAGATTAAAGGGGCTGACAGCAACATGAGCGCTATCAGTGGGGGGAACCAGAGCTTCATCATTGATATTAAACTGTGTTTCAGCCATGCGTACAAAACAAGTGCCAATCACTGCGATTTGGACAAAAATCGAAAAATTTACCGTTTTTTTTGTTGACTGGCCAAATCATCAAACCGATCTGACTGATTCCCGGTGTTGCCATGTTTGCACGGGAAGTCCTTTTCCAGGATAATTTGCACCTCTTTTCCGTCAATACCGGCAGGCAGTGAGGCGTAAATACCAACGTCTTCAGATTTTGTCCATTTTTCTGCCTGAGTGACGGGTAAAAGTACCTTCAGAGCAGATCCGGTCAGGATACATTCTGTTCTTTCCAGATTTGTTCCGGTTTCAATACAATACTCAAGGGTTCCCCCGGGGAGCGCTGTAAAGGTTCTTACCGAGCCCTGATTATCCAGGGTTTCGATATCACTTTTGCTCAGGCGCAGGCGCACGGAGTGTTCATCGAGGCGGAGTTTCATGTTGTTTAGATCAGTTAATCCTTTCCAGTGTGAGTTTCTGAACGGGTTGGTAAACCAGAGGAACCTGCCCGATGATAACATCGCTGCGATCGAGGCCGAATACATTTTGACCGAATTCCGGTACAGGTTTTGTTGTTGGGGCAAATGTATTTCAAGTCGGGCATTATTTCATGAATACCCATGCTCTGTACTGTTTCAGTGCATTATCCCGGTTTTCTGTATTTTTAGTAAAACTTCAGTTTTATTATTCCCCGATTATTCCTCAAATTGCGCCGTTATTACCGCAAGCACTGGGATAATAGGTATGAATATACAGTTTCAGTGATTATCCGGGTGTTTCCGGCGATAATTTATCAGGTCTGTTCATCTTTCATCAGAATATCCAATGAGTTTCAAATCAATCCTGTCAGTTGCCCTGCTTGTTTGTGTCGGTCTGCTTCACGCGCAGGTGCGTGTAACAGATACACGCGTGGAAAACCTGACGCAGCCACTCAGTATCGACGTTCAGCCCCGTTTCGGCTGGAAGATTCAGAGCGAAGAAAGAGGTGTTTTACAGGAAGCTTACGAGATAAGGGTAGCCGAAGGTTCCGAGTACCTGTTCACTAACAAGCTGATCTGGACATCCGGCAAGGTCTCATCCAGTAATTCCCAATGGGTGGAATATACGGGGAAGGAGCTTCAGTCAGGCCGTAAATACTGGTGGCAGGTGCGTATATGGGATAACCGGGGTAATGTATCTGACTGGACAGAGCCTGCCTTCTGGCGGATGGGTCTCCTGAACGAGTCGGACTGGAAAGCCGGGTGGATAACGGTTTCAGAGCCCGAAGATTCCACTTTGCCGAGCCCCATGTTCAGAAGGGAGTTCGGACTTACCCAACAGGTGCGCAGCGCAACGCTTTATATCACCGCTCATGGGCTTTATGAAGCGCAAATCAACGGGAAAAGGGTGGGGGAGGCTTTTCTCACACCCGGCTGGACGGCCTATCAGAAACGGCTGCAGTATCAGGTCTATGATGTGACTCCCCTGATGAACCGTGATAAAAATGCCATCGGCGTAACCCTCGGCAGCGGCTGGTGGCGTGGAAATATCGGCTTCTCGGGTCAGCGCAACTTCTATGGAAAGGATATATCCCTGCTTTGTATGCTGGTGCTGGAGTTCGCTGATGGCAGTACTGCCACCATTTCTACCGACAGCGGCTGGAAATACACCACATCCGGTCCGGTCAGAAGTTCGGAAATTTACCACGGCGAAACGTATAACACCGGGATGGAGTTGCCCGGCTGGGATAAACCGGGTTTCGATGACAGAGGCTGGAAACCAGTCAAAATAGTGCCCGGAGGAAAAGACAAACTCGTTGCCACCTATAATGAGCACATCAAAAAGCATGAGGTATTCTCCAATCCGAAAATATTCAAAACACCCAAGGGTGAGCTGGTGGCCGACTTCGGTCAGAATCTGGTTGGATGGGCCATGCTGACGGCCTCCGGCAGGAAAGGAGACACAATCAGGCTCCAATTTGCTGAAGTGCTCGACAAGGAAGGCAACTTCTACACCGAAAATCTGCGCGGTGCCCGTTGTACCGACTACTGGGTACTGGGAGGCAAGGCTGCAGAACAATTCGAACCTCATTTCACTTTTCACGGTTTCCGTTATGTAAAAATTGACGGATATCCCGGCCTGCTTTCACCAGGCGATATTTCTGCAGTCGCCCTGTATTCCGATATGAAGCCCGCAGGTACATTCACCTGCTCCGACTCCCTGGTCAATCAGTTGCAGCATAACATTCAGTGGGGACAGCGCGGCAACTTCCTCGATGTGCCTACCGATTGCCCGCAGCGCGATGAAAGGCTGGGCTGGACTGGCGATGCACAGGCTTTCAGCCGCACGGCCATGTTCAACTTCGATGTGCACAACTTTTTCAGCAAATGGCTGAAAGATGTGGCGGCCGACCAGAATCCGGATGGCTCGGTTCCCTTTGTTGTGCCCAATGTACTGGGCGCCGGCGCTTCCGCCTCCACCGGCTGGGCGGATGTATCCAATATCATTCCGTGGAATGCCTGGCTGGCCTACGGCGACAAACGGATACTCGAAGATCAGTATCCCTCCATGAAGGCCTGGGTAGAGTATATGCGGAGCAAGAGTGTCAATAATCTGTGGAACACCGGATTTCACTTCGGCGACTGGCTGTTTTATCGGCCCGAAGACGATAATGATGGTCGCTCTGCTGTAACCGACAAGTACCTGATTGCACAGTGTTTTTATGCGCATTCTACCCAGTTACTCATCAATGCTGCTAATGTACTGGGCAAAACCGGTGAAGCAGATGAATATAAAAAACTGCTGGAAGGCATCAAATTTGCCTTCATGAACGAGTATGTGACGCCCAATGGCCGGTTGGCGTCACCCACCCAGACCGCCTGTGTGCTGGCACTCCAGTTTGATATGCTGCCTGAACATATCCGGCCCGGAACAGCTCAAAAACTGGCAGAAAACGTAAAGAATTACGGAACACATCTGACCACCGGTTTCCTCGGCACTCCACACCTTTGCCACGTACTCACCCGTTTTGGCTACAATGACCTGGCTTACGAATTGCTGAATCAAAAAGGGTACCCCTCCTGGCTTTATCCTGTCACCAAAGGCGCTACCACCATCTGGGAGCGCTGGGACGGCATTAAACCCGGCGGAGACTTCCAGTCGGCTGGTATGAATTCCTTCAACCACTATGATTACGGCGCCATCGGCGACTGGATGTACCGCGTGATGGCAGGCCTCGACACTGATGCCGGAGGCCCCGGTTACAAATCAATCCGGATCAAACCATTCCCCGGCGGAGGTTTCAGCAACGCTGAGGCTGTACTTCAGACTCCTTATGGACGGGCTGCCAGCAGCTGGAATATCAAAGACGGAAAGCTGACGCTCCGGGCTGAAGTGCCGGCCAATACAACCGCAACAGTATATATCCCGACAACAAACCCCGACAGCGTAAAGGAGAATGGCGGAATACTGAAAGATGCCGCCGGAATTACTGTCACAGGCACCGCCTCCGGTTACGTCATTGTCCGGGTTGGCTCAGGTGTCTATCGCTTCGATTCAGAGTGGAAAAAATAATTCCGAAACATGCGTATTGCCTTTAAAATGAAACTCAATGCCGGCTGCGAAGAAGAATACCGCCGCCGGCACGATGAAATATGGCCCGAGTTGTCTGATTTGCTCAGAGAAACCGGTATTTCAGACTACTCGATATTCCTGGACAGTGAAACAAACGCGCTGTTCGGGGTGCTTCGGATAGAAGAACCCCGGAAAATGGATGCACTGCCCCATCATCCCGTCATGCAGAAATGGTGGGCGTACATGGCCGATATTATGGAGACCAATCCGGATAATTCCCCGGTTTCAATCCCCCTGAAAGAGGTCTTTTATATGGTTTGACAGTTTGGCTGTAATTATTGCTCTCCAAAGATTCGGTTTATTTTTACGAACAAACAATTTACAGATTACCTTTGCAGTTGATAACAGTTATTGCCGCCTGTATGCAATTCCATTCGGAGCGGTATTAACTGTTGTTCGTACATCATCTAATTCCATCAGACTTGGCACTCATAAAATCAATATCAGGCTTCCGCGGCACCATTGGGGGCCGCCCGGGCGATAACCTCACCCCGCAGGACATCGTGGAGTGTACTGCTGCATTCGGGCAATGGGTTATCAATAATACCGGTATAAATCACATCGTTGTGGGCAGAGACGGACGTATTTCCGGTGAGATTGTAAGTTCGCTGGTGGTAAATACGCTGCGCAGTATGGGCATCAACGTAACAGATCTGGGATTGAGTACGACCCCCACTGTTGAGATCGCCGTTCCGATGGAAGGCGCAGGAGGCGGAATTATCCTCACAGCCAGCCACAATCCCCGCGAGTGGAATGCGCTCAAATTGCTGAATCACAAGGGAGAGTTTATCAGTGCCCGCGATGGGGCCGATGTGCTCGATATCGTGGCCGCCAGAAGTGTGGAATATGCACCGGTGGATAAACTGGGCTCTTACAGGCAGGTTGATACCTATATAAAGACCCATATTGACAAAATTCTGGCACATCCACTGGTAGATATTGAAGCCATCAAAAGCAAAAATTTCAGGATAGTGGTGGATGCCATCAACTCCACGGGCGCTCTGTCAGTTCCTCCGTTGCTGGAGGCGCTCGGCTGCGAGTGCATCCTGCTCAATGGAGAGGTGAACGGTCACTTCGCCCACAACCCGGAGCCTTTAAAGGAGCACCTGGGCCAGCTTTCAACGGAAGTAAGGATGCAAAAGGCACAACTCGGTATCGCCGTAGATCCCGATGTGGACCGGCTGGTATTTATGTGCGAAGACGGAGAGTTGTTCGGAGAGGAATATACACTTGTAGCGGTCGCCGATTATGTGCTTTCAAAACGCCCGGGAAATACAGTGTCGAACCTGAGCAGTACGCGCGCGCTGCGTGATGTGACACTAAAATACAATGGTGCATATTATGCGGCAGCAGTGGGTGAGGTGAATGTGGTGGAAAAGATGAAGTCTGTGAATGCAGTAATCGGTGGTGAAGGTAACGGAGGCGTAATCATGCCCGACCTCCACTACGGCCGTGATGCACTGATTGGCATAGCCCTTTTCCTCAGTCATCTGGCCCATGCAGGCAAACAGTTGTCAACACTTCGGAAAACCTATCCGGATTACCAGATGTCCAAAACCAAAATTGATCGCTCCCCGGATATTGATCTCGACAAAATCTTCAGCACACTCAAACAGAAGTATCAGCGAGAGCAACTCAATACCGAAGACGGACTCAAAATTGACTTTGAAGACGGCTGGGTGCACCTGCGCCCTTCCAACACAGAGCCTATTATACGCATATACTCTGAAAGCCATTCTGCGGTCATTGCGACCAACCTTGCGAGAAAGATCATCGCCGATATAGGAGAAATCCGGTGATCCGTACCGGAAAATGAAAGAAAAATATGCCTACGTACCTGTCAGCTTCGGCCTCACGGAAGATGAGGTCAAGCACCTTTTTGTACCTTTTCTGAAGGGTTTTTACAAAAACAGGTATCAACCTGATGCCTCCGGCATGACGGTCAGCCTCGACAATACCAGTACAGACGGCTGGATTGCCGATGGAAAGATCACCTTTCTGAAACCGGACGGTACCCCTTTTGTCTGCACGTACGAGGCCACGTCACTCGATAAAATCGGGGAAGTCAAGTACCAGCTGAATACAGATTATTTTCTCTGGGATGCCTTCGCTTTCGGTTCGTTATGCGCTGCAACAGCCCTCATTACCCTGTTTGAAATAAATCTGCCGTGGATGCTGCAACTCTCGGCGGCCGGAAATATGGGTATCATTTTTGGCTTCTTCATACCCGGTTTTTTCAGTTGGTATATATTGATGAAACAATGGCGGAAATACAGAAGTATCTATGCCATAGAACAGTTCGGGCAGTACGCGGCTGATGAACAATGGATCGTTCTGTCGGAGGATGTCTTTCCTTCGGTTCTCGATCCTTACTATATTGAACTGCGCGAGCAGTGCATATACAGGGGAGTTGGCCTCGCTGTAGTCAATTCAGATGGCACCATCCGAAAAATATGCGACCCCTCGCGGCTTGGCGCTTTCGGAAAGGACAGAAAAATAACGCACTGGATAACAAAGTCAGACTTTTACAAACAGGCTTCCGGTACATTCAGGGCAGCAAGGGAAAACAAGCCCGGCAAAAGAGACCCGCTCGACGATTTTCTACGGAAAATGGGCAGCAGATTGGTACGGGTGGTATCATTTCCGTTTAAAAACATGCCGGGGAAAGGCTCCGGAAGCAGTTTCTCATTCGGCGATCTATCTTTCAAACGGTTTGCCAGATCATACGCCACCCAGAAAATGATAGCGCTGCTGTCTCTGTTTTCCTGTACGGTTGTTTTCTGGAATGTAACCCATCACGAGGTGGATGAAGTGACCAGACTGGCCGGTTACAACCGCCTCCCGAAGGAGGACCACTCCTATCTCGTTGACGAGGATCCCTCAAAGCCCTCCAGAGAAAAAAAATCGGTACCGACAGAGGATGAATTCGCAACGCCTGTACCCGAAAAAACAGTAAAAACGGAAACAAAACCCACAGAAAAAACAGACAGCATTACTGCAGGGCCCGATCCGACGCCTGTTATAACTGCTCCCGGACACCCGGAGGATCCATGCAAATTGTTGTCCGGCTCGGGCTGGATAATTCAGGAGGGCGTTTATAAAACCGAGGCCGAGGCGCAAAGCAGGGCTTTATATCTCAGAAAATGGATAGAAGTAACCAATTATGGCCCACAGAGTTGTGTTAAAAAAGGAAGTAAAGGCTTTATTGTGTGGTTTGATGGAGTGCGTCCGACCGAAGGTGTAGTAATCAGTACCGTCTCGGCTTACGAGAAGGCGCTCTCCCGTTACGGAGTATTGAACAATAAACTTGTAATAAGAAAATTATAGCTGTTATGAAAAGATCCATTCAGATTGCAACTGTAATCGTACTGTTGTTTTCCCTGCTCCAGAGTTGTAACAAGCCCGGAACCAATCGCCCTGTCAAGTATATCGCCTATATTGGCTTCAATTATCTCAACACGGCAAAGGACAGTCTGAACGGGTACTCTGACTCCCTCTATCTGGTTGCACTGAATACCTATCTCGATCGGATCAACGAAACTGAATTTCCTGTCGAGTACCAGCTGAAGGCGTATCAGTGCGATTACAGGACGGAAATGATGCCTGACATTTACCGCCAGATCGCTGCGGACACCAATATAGTGCTGGTTATTGATAACACCTGGGGCCGGTATATCAAAGAAGGCAGGGATATTATCAGAGGCCGGATTCCGGTCATTTCCCTCAGTGCCGACCAGAACAAGGGCGATTTCGGGGGGAATGCCATCTTTCTGCAGCCCAACGATCCACAACCCAATTATCTGGTGCAGTATATCCGCGAGATAGAAAAGGAAAAATCGGTCGGTTTCATCACGGAGTGCGACTACCTGCTGCACGAGCGGTTCCTGGAAAGTCTGGAAAGCAACGGGATCGGTTATGATTCAATATGTCTGTGGCAAAGGTCGTATATAGAGAACCGGGATCTGCCTGAAGACACCATAAGGAGTATGCAGCAGCAACTGGACAGGCTGTTTTCCCGCAACAAGCACCGGGTTTTTCTGCTCAATACCCACGGCGGTTTCGGCGATGAGATTATCAGATACCTTGAAAATGCACCAACTGTCAGGAACAAAGTGTTTGTCGGCATTTCCACCAGTCTGAGCGACGCAAAACTGGAGGAGGTAACGCTCAAAAGAGGCCACAAGTTTATCCGGCTCGTCGAGGAAGACGAAGCACTGCCTCAAACCGTGTATGCCGACAAGAAGGAAATTGCCGCGCGCTACTCAAAGCCCTATGAAATAACCGACCGGGAGAAAATTGCGGGAGCAGACAACCAGCTCCACCGCTGCTACGATGCGGTCAATATCTTCCGGGCTGCCCTTGAAGACCGGAAATATGGCAGAGACAGTATGCTGCACTACTTCAGGCGACTGAAAAACAGAAAAATCAACGTCGGCAGTGAACTTTACTCGTTCGACAGCCTGCTGATCCTGAAAAAAGCGCCCAATTTTGAACAGGTTGACCGGGGTAAAACAAGAAGCTGTCCTTCCCAGATGAATGCGGAAGGCAAGGTGATTCCAAATCTGCGCGTCGGTATTGACGTCATTGATATCAACGATATTGATGTCAGAAAGAATACATTCGACTGTAATCTCCTTTACTGGGTGATCGCCGATTCGCAGTATATCATGAAAGAAGGGTACGTTGACTTCAGCAATATCAGTTCGGAGGAAGCCAACCGGTACATGATAGCGGAGGAGAAGATGGATAACTACAGGGTCAGAATTTACCGTATC
Source organism: Bacteroidota bacterium (assembly GCA_039804245.1). Classification (GTDB taxonomy): domain Bacteria; phylum Bacteroidota; class Bacteroidia; order Chitinophagales; family Saprospiraceae; genus M3007. Next base: position 234 of record JBDLWO010000133.1, on the reverse strand, counting down.
AGCGGTAAATTTCAGGGTAATTTCAAGTCATTTGAATTTCCGTTCGACCGGCATGAACTGGTGATTCCGATTGTGGCGCTCAGTTCGAGCGACAAACTGCGCATCAGCTTCGATTACAGTCGCCTGCAAATCAACGACAAAATCGAGGATTTCCAGTTCAACGACTGGGATTCAGAAGAGTATTTCGTGACGGTGGACAACCAGCTGTCCAACGCACTTGCCTCCCTCGACAAG
>JBDLWO010000132.1:0-10766 GCA_039804245.1 Bacteroidota bacterium | reverse complement strand
AGGTGCCGTTTATGTTCATTGTCCAGTTGAAATCGCCCCCTCTGCGAAGATAGGCGGTCAGATTGCCCTCCACGCCGAGATTCTGTACCTCCCCGCTGTTGCGCGTGACGGTTGCAAAGCCCGTAGTGCCCGGAATGGCATCCCGGCTCAGCAGGCGGGTTTTACTGGATTTGAAAAATTCGAGTGAGCCGTTGAAGCGCCCGCCCCTGATTTCGTAATCCAGACCGACATTCAGCATCCTGTTCGACTGCCACGACAGGGCCGGATCGGCAATATTTCTGATCGCAATACCGGCCTGGTTGTCGTAATTGGCCGCAGAGTAGAAAGACACATTCTCAAAATCGCCAATTTCCTGATCACCTGTAATACCATAGCTCAGGCGCATTTTCAGGTCGGTGAAGAAGTTTCTGTTGAAAAAATCCTCGCTGCTGATCCGCCAGGCTGCCGAGGCTGACGGGAAATAACCGAAACGGTTGTCTTTCGAGAAGCGCGACGAACCATCGGCCCGCATGGTGGCAGTGAACAGGTAACGATCGTTCCATGCGTAATTGATACGCGACAGAAAGGAAAGCAGTGAGAAGGAGGTTCCGCTGGCAGTAGCGCCCACTATATTGGCAGCGCTCGATATTTTCTCAAGTCCTGTTGGCGGGAATCCTTGTCCGGTGATGCTGCTTCGCTCCAGCTGCGTTCGTTGTTCGGTAATACCTCCGAGGATGGTCAGGTTGTTTTTTCCACTTGTTCTGGAGTAGGTAAGCGTATTTTCATTCAGCCAGGTAGTAGCGCGGAAGCCTGCTTCATAAGCCTCCCCGCCTACTGCAGAAGCATCGGCAGTTAGGGCAGACTTGAACTGATTGTCGTAGAGAAAAGCCGCATCAGTAGAAAAACTGCTTCTGAAACGCAGGTTGGGATGGAAGGCATATTCGCCAAAGGCGGTGGCGAGTACACGGTAGTTATTGGTAAATGCCCTGATTTCTTTGGCCGATTTCACCGGATTGTCGGACAGCCAGCTCGACTGATAGTTCTCAAAAGCGGCATAGGTACCATCCTGCTCATAAACCGGCATAAAGGGCGATGCTCCGATAGCATTGGTGATTACCCCCGTGTAGGTGTCGTCGTTGAAACTGCGACGATTGCGCGAGAAGGTATTACTCAGATTCAGCCCGACTGTTAACTTTTGGGTGATATTGTGATCCAGGTTGAGGCGCAGATTGAGGCGCTTGTAAAAGTTCTCTATCACAACACCTGTCTGGTCGAAATAGCTCACCGCTGTGAAGAATCGGGTGCGCGCGTCGCCCCCGCGCATGGAAAGTTCGTAGTTGCTGATCGGAGCCGAACGTGTCACTTCATCGAGCCAGACGGTGTTGGCCGACTCATCGAGGTTGAAATTGTCCAGTGGCTCTGTCAGCACCGACGGATCAAAATCCTCTCCGAAGGCATTGTTGTCGTTGTTGTAAACGGCAAGGTCGTTTCTGCGGGCTTCCTCGATCAGATCCGTAAACTGACCTGCATCCATAAATTCAATCTTGCGTGCCACTTGCTGAATACCGGTGTATGCGTTGAAATTGACCTCCGTTTTGCCCTCTTTGCCGCGCCTGGTCGTGATCAGCACCACTCCGTTTGCCGCCCGCGCACCATAGATGGCCGCAGCAGATGCATCTTTCAGGATTTCAATGGATTCGATATCGTTGGGGTTTATATCAGACACGGAACTCAGCGTTTGTCCTGAGCCTACCGTCTCTCCCTGCAGATTGAATGCTGTGGACAGGCTCGAGTTGCTCTCACTCAGCATCGGTATTCCATCCACCACATACAGCGGATTGAGGTTGCCGCGCACATTCACCAGCAACCCGGCGCCGGGTGTACCGGAGGGCGTGGTCACGTTCAGCCCCGATACCCGACCCTGAATACTGCCTGCCAGGTTGGAAACCGGCTGATCCCTGAAGTCTTTGTTGCTGATCGAAGCGATTGCCCCGGTTATCTGACTTTTTTTCTGAACGCCATAACCTACTACCACCACATCGCCGAGCAGGGAAGTGCTTTCACCGAGCAAGACATCAATCCGGGTGCGGTTATCTACTGGCACTTCCTGCTTCTCCAGTCCGACAATCTGAAAAACCAGCACATCGCTGCCCTGTGCTTTGATCGTATATCTGCCCTCGCCATCCGTCAGCGTGCCTTTGGTGGTACCTTTTACTGTGATGGTAACTCCGGGCAGTACTTCATTGCTTGCGGCATCGCGAACATTGCCACTTACGCTCAATTCCTGCGCACGTAAACCCACAGGAATTACCAGGCATAAAAGCCATACAAATACAGAGTAATGTTTTATTGCCATTCTATGAAAGTTGTGTTTGACGATAGCCGCAGTGACTTCAGCGCATATCCGGAATTTTCGGCCGATGGCAAAAACAGGCGTGTTATTTGTTGGTATTTGCCTTTTTCAGTTGCGTTGCCGAGGCTGCATAACTGAAAAAAGGTGGGAAATAGCGAAAAATGAGCCTTTATCACACGACTGGAGAATCCCGGATATACTTTTAATGAACAGAAAAAAATGCTTGAAAATTCAGGTTAATGCCAGCAAAGTTAATTTGCCGGCTGATATTATCAAATAATATTTTGCCCGGACTGCCTGACGCCCCCCGTCCAGGTTTCGGCGACCTGAATTCCGGAAATTTGGGCTGTCTCTGTTTCCAGCGGATTTTTGTCCAGGATGACGAAATCCGCGAGTTTCCCCGTGCTCAGACTCCCTTTTTTGTCACCGTCGTTATTGGCAAGCGCGGCATTCACCGTGTAGGCTTTTAATGCATCGGCAACGCTTATTCGCTGGAAAGGAGCAATGCAGGTACCCGTGTTATCTGTTCGTTCCACGGCATTCCGGATACCCATGAGCGGACTGAAGTCTTTCACTACCGGCGCATCCGAGGAGAATGCCATATTCACACCGGCCTCCTGAATGCTTCTGAACGGATAAACATGATCAAGATAGTAATCGGGCAGATAATTTCTGAAATTTCTGCCTAACTCATACAGGAAAACGGGTTGTGTAACGCAATGAACACGCAAATCTCTCATACGTGTGAGGTGCGATAATCCGGGCAGCCCGAGATGTTCAATGCGGTGTTCTGTATTTCGGGTATTTTCACCGGCGATTGATTCATAAACATTCAAAACCAGCTCGATCGCCCGGTCGCCAATGGCATGGGTGGCAATTTTGAATCCCGCATCCTGCGCCTTCAGTGCTATTTCCCTGAAAAAATCGAATTCAAGCCTTAATACGCCCTGCCCGGAACTGTTTTTGTAAAAATGTTTCAATGCGGCCGTTTTACCGCTCAGTCCGCCATCGCTGAACAGTTTTACGCTGTTCACGGTCAGAAAATCGGACTGATAGTGCCCGGGAAGGGGGAGTGGTGCGGTATCGCCATCCGGAACAAGTACGGGAATGGCGTTAATCCGTATTTTCAACTCGCCTGCTCTGTCCATCGCCTTGTACACTTCCAGCAGATCAGGCATGACCGCCGGATCTGTTGCCGAGGTGATGCCGTGTTTCAACAGGGCCTGTTGCGCTGCGAAGATCATTTCCCTGTACATGGAAGGGGTGTACTCCGGCAAAAATTTTCTGGCCAGACCAATAGCTGTTTCACTGAGAATTCCGGATGGATCCCCATCAACATTCAACCTGATCTCTCCCCCGTTCGGGATCGGCGTATGTCTGTTGATACCGCATATCTGTAATGCTTTGGAGTTCAGCACAACTACATGCGCGCAGGTACGTATAATATGGCACGGACGATCACTGACCACTTTATCCAGATCAGCTCGATCGGGCATACGCCGGTCAGTGAAATTTGCCTCATTGAATCCCCGGGCCATTATCCAGGTTTTTTCAGGGTTCTTTCGGGCGAAATCAGCGATTTTATCCTGCATTTCTTCCAGACTGCTCACTTCGCGCAAATCCAGGAGGTAAGTCAGCAGGTCGCCCACTTTCCAGATGTGAATGTGTGCATCGTTGAATGCAGGCAGCAGTGTTTGTCCGTGAAGATCAGTTACTTCGACATCGCTTCCTGCGTGCCTGCGCACTTGCTCCAGCGTGCCTGTACAGATTATTTTGTCGCCTGCTGTGCCCAGTGCTTCCACTCGCGGCTGCTGTTCCGTCTGTGTCAGTATAATTCCGTTGGTGAAGATACGCTTTGTCATACAGGGCAGGAAACAGCGTCAGATCAAACCTCTTTTTTCGTGCGCTCTTCTGATGGCAGCCTCCAGCACAGCCAGACCCTCTGTCAGTTGGCTTCTGGTGATGACCAACGGTGGCAGCAGCCTGATACAGTTGGAGTAGAGTCCGGCACGGATGAGCAGAATACCATTGGAAACGGCATCCCGGATGATTTCAAGGGTCAGATCAGGATCCGGTTCGCGACTTTTCCGGTCTTTCACAAACTCAACAAGCCTCATGGCTCCGAGGCCGCGCACATCACCCACTAACGGATATTGCTTTTTCCAGCTTTCCAGCGTTCTTCGAATCTGATTGCCAACGCTTTCTGCTTTCGCCAGAAATTCGGGACTTGATATGATTTTCACAGCCTCAATTGCTGCCGCGCAGGCTACCGGACTGCCGCTGTAGGTGCCGCCAACGCCACCCAGGTGGGGAGCATCCATGATTTCTGCCTTTCCGACAACTGCCGCTATCGGAAATCCAGCCCCCAGTGATTTGGCGGTGGTGATCATATCCGGTACCACTCCGGAGTGTTCACAGGCGAATACTTTGCCAGTGCGGCCCATTCCCGACTGTATTTCATCAAATATCAGCACTATATTGTGTTTGTCGCATATCTCCCGCAGCTTCCTCAAGAATTCAGGCGGAATCGGGACGAACCCCGCCTCTCCCTGTACCGGCTCAATCAGAATAGCGGCTACAGCTGACGGATCAACCTGGGCAATCAGTGCGTGGTCCAGCTGTGCTATTGAATAGTTCAGGAATTGTATGGCAGTCATACCCTCCGGTACCCGGTACATGTTGGGTACCGGCAGCCGGTAAATATCACTGGCCATGGATCCGAATCCTTTTTTGAACAGGTTGTACTTGCTCGTCAGGCTCAGTGTCAGGTGCGTGCGCCCGTGATAGCCGCCCTCAAATACGATGATGGCCGGTCGCTGTGTGTAGTAACGGGCAATATTTACCGCATTTTCCACTGCTTCCGACCCGGAATTGGAAAACAGCGTCTTTTTGGGAAAGTCACCTGGTGTAACCTGATGCAGCAGTTCAGCCAGTTCTACCACCGGCTCGTAAGTGGTTACAATGGCGCAGGTATGTATAAACCGGTCTATCTGCTTTTTGGCTGCATTGACCACCGCGGCAGGTGAGTGCCCCACGTTGGCCAGACCAATCCCGCCGGCAAAATCGAGCAGGGTGTTGCCATCCATGTCTTTCACAACAGCTCCGTGTGCAGATTCGACTACCACATCGGTGGAGCGGGCGGCGCCTGCCGGCAGCGCTGCTACCCTGCGTGCCAGTATATCCCGGCTTTTGGGGCCCGGAACGGGAGTTCTGAGGTCAATGGTCTTTTTTATATCTGTCATGGCAGAATTGTTTGAATAATTGAAAACCGGTACTAAAAATTCAGTTCACATCCTTGTCAACTGGAAGTATCATCATGACTCCGCCGTTTCCGCACTGTGGATCATCGAGGTAATGGTGAATCAGGCCCACGAGTTCGAATCCCAGTTTCTGTTGCATACTCACTGTTGGATCAAAAATACCCCCCTTCTTTATTTCAGCGTAATATTCGTCGAGGCTCATTTTGTCGGCATAGTCCAGATAACCATTGGGCATTCCGACTGTTATCTGGCCTTTCAGGCCTAAAATCCGGCATAACTCCTGCCGAGCCCGGTACATGGCTTTCGCTATACCCCGGCCGCGATAATCCTGATGGACGCCCATATCCATGCCATAGAGCCAGTCGCCGTCCTTCTCATGGGTGGTCAGCCACAGGTTATCCGATATTTCCAGAAAAGTATGGTCACCCTCCGGCATCGAGTGGCGGATTGTGCTGCTCATGCCGATAATCCTGTCTCCGTCGAGCACCACGAACTGTCCTTCCGGAAACAGTTCAATGTGCTTTCGGTAGTGCCTGGCCTGCATCCGCTCGTCAGGCGACAGGGTGGGGAAGACAATCTCCTGTAACTCTCCCAGCTCTTCTGCGTGTTCAGGCAAAGAGTTCTGAATGACATAACCGTTGGGTAGTTCCCGATAATACATGGTGTCTTTGTGTCCTCCGGTTTATTTCCGGATTGTTTGATGATGTTAGAAACAGAAACCGCAAAACAGGAAAAGCACTGCGGCGATAGCAACTGCCATGAGACTGTACGGAAACTGTGCAAATGACAGACGAACATTGGAACATTCCGTACTGTTGGATGTAAGAACTGTTACATCCGAGAAAAAACTGGCCTGCGAGCCGAATGCGCCGGATGAAAAAACTGCAGCTGCAGAAAGCCAGACATCGGCTCCAACGGCCTGCGCCAAAGGTACCACTATCGGCAGGGCAACGGCATAAAGTCCCCACGATGAGGCTGTTGTGTAGGAAATAAAGCTCAATGCCAGAAATACAATCATGGGCAACAGATTTTTCGATAAAACAGGCTTCACACTCTCGATAACATAGGGCGTCAGGCCCATCTCGTCGCCCACTCTTTTCAGTATGTACGACATGGTCAGGATGGCCAGTGCAACAATCATGGTCTTGAATCCATCGAAAACACCCTCTGAAATGCTTTCAAAACGCATTACTCCGGTAAGCCAGTAATAGAAAAACGTGAATGATACACCCACCAGAACACCTTTCAATGCGTCCTTGTTGAGCAGGAGGGTGGCGATTATGAGAATTCCAAGCGGTAATATGAAATGTATGGGACCCGATTTTCCGGGATTAATATGATCGTTTCCTGAATAAACCGGTGCGGTTGTACCATTTTTAGCTGCTATTTCCGCCGTTTTCAATCTGCCAACCACCGGAAACACCCCCATTCCGACCAGTAATGCCAGGATAGAGATTGCCCACGGATAGAACATATAAGGTATGGTATTCACAAATCCCTGAAAGGCTTGTCCCTTCTCCACAATATGGTTGCTCTCCAGCAGGCTGCCGCAGTAAATGGACCAGGTGCTCATGGGTATCAGCAGACAAACAGGTGCGGCGGTGGCGCTGACCATGAAAGCCAGCATCTCACGGGATACATTGTAGTTATCTGTGATTTTGCGCATGGTAACTCCGGTGGCAAGGGCACTCATGTAGTCGTCAATGAATATGATAACGCCCATCAGCCAGGATACAAAAAGGGAGCTGCGGCGGCTTTTTACATACCGAAGGAGGTAATCGCCAAAGGCCATTACACTGCCTGACTGGATAATCAGGTGAATCATGGAGCCGTACAAGCCGCACACAAGAATTATCCATACCATGTCCTCATTCTGAAGGGTTTTGGTCATTGCCTCAACAAAATTGCCCGGAAATTCGGATGGACTGATCATCAGAAATCCGACAAGACATCCAACCAGAAGCGGTTCGAAAGCCCGGCGCGTCAGGATACCGAGTATGACCACAACCAGAGGGGGAATAAGTGCATATATGCCCATGAACAAGTTTTTTTATGACTTTCAGACAGAGTCCATCACAGGTTTCCGATGGCAATCAATTTCTTTTCCAGGTACTCGTGCAGTCCCTCCTCACCACATTCATAACCGGATCCACTGTATTTCCAGCCGCCGAAAGGCGCTTCAACAGCGTGAGCGGCCCATTCATTAATACCCACTATTCCAAACTCCAGTGCTTCAGATACGTGAATGCTGGTGTTCAGATCGTTGGTCCACAGGTATGATGCCAGCCCGTACTCGGTATCGTTGGCCAGCGAAATGGCTTCTTCAGCCGTATCAAAGGGTGTGACGCTCATCACCGGACCAAATATTTCCTGCCTGAACAGCGGATTACCTGCTGTTACGTCTCTGACTAATGTTGGCTCATAAAAATAGCCTTTTTCAAAACCTTCAGGAATCTTGCCTCCGCAAAGCAGGGCGCCGCCGGCTGCTGTACCAGCCTCTACAATACCGGATACGTTGTCGCGCTGCCGGGCGTTGATGAGCGGCCCGACCTGCGTAGCCGGATCAGCACCGTTTCCAACTTTCAGTTCCATCAAATGACCAGCTGCAAGTTCGCAGAATTGATCATACACGTTTCTGTGCACAATAAATCGCTGGGGCGACACGCATACCTGTCCGCAATTTCGCGTTTTGGCAACAGCGGCAGCCTTGGCTAACGATTCCACGTTCACGTCGGGGAAGATGACGCAAGGGGCATTTCCTCCCAGCTCGAGCGACAGTCTGGTGTGTGTCAATGACGCCGCATTCATCAGTATTTTTCCCACTCTGGTGCTGCCTACGAAATGTACTTTACGCACTTCCGGGCGTTTCATCAATACATCCCCAATGGCAGCGGCATCGCCCGCCACCAGATTGGCTACACCTGCCGGTAGACCGGCCTCTTCCAGAATACCCGCCAGTGCCATGGCAGTAAGCGGGGTGTATTCGGAAGGCTTGGCCACAAATGTACAGCCGGCGGCCAGTGATGCTGCCCATACCCGGGCAATATTCCAGATCGGGAAATTCCAGGCTGTGATGATACCCACCACGCCAATGGGCTGGTGTATGACCGTCATCCGCTTGTTGCTGCGGCTGCTGGTAATGGTGCGTCCGTGTGAGCGCTTGCCCTCCTCGGCAAACCACTCGAAGAACTGGGCAGCTACAATCCACTCTCCCCGAGCCTCCGCAACCGGTTTTCCGGACTCGGCCACCGTGATAGCGGCCAGTTCGGTCGCCCGCGTGCGCATGAGATGGGCTACCTGCTTCAGGATATCGGCCCGCTGGTAAGGATTGGTGTTTGCCCAGGACTTTTGCGATCCTGCAGCGGCGTCAACGGCTCTTCCGGCGTCTGAAGCATTGCCAAACGGAATGACATCTGCAATTGCTTCGGTTGCCGGATTGATTACCTGCCAGGTATTGCCGTCTTCTGCCTCCACCCAAGCGCCATTGATGTAATTCTTGTTATACATCGTACCTGGTTTTATAAAGTCGGTACAATTCTGTTTCCAGAATGTCAAGCCCGGCTTTCAGTTCGCTTTCCCTGATCACTAATGGCGACAAAACCCGTATGACATTGGCGTAAGTGCCCGCGCTGATGATGATGAGTCCCTTTTCGTGACAGGCGTTCACAAGATCTTTGGTCAGCGCTGTATCCGGCACAGCGGGATCGCCATTCTGAACCAGTTCGAAGGCGAGCATAGCGCCGAGGCCGCGAACATGGCCGATCGCCAGCGGCATTTTCTTCTGCATTTGTTCAAAACGCCTGCGCACTGCCTTGCCTACTTTCTCTCCCAGCGCGTTGATATTGATCTTTTCCATGTAGTTGATAGTAGCCAGCGAGGCGGCACAACAAACAGGATTGCCCGGATAAGTGCCCCCCAGCGTTCCGGCCTGAGCAGCATCCATCACTTCCGCGCGACCGATTACGCAGCCGATTGGCATACCCGATCCCATAGATTTGGCCCATGTTGAAATATCGGGAGTAATGCCATAATGCTCGTAAGCCGCCCATTTGCCCGTACGGCCAAATCCGCTCTGTACCTCGTCAATAATCAGGAGCATTTTTTTTTCGGAGCAGATTTGTTGCACAGCCTTCAGGTAGTCGGGCGGACAAACATGAAAGCCGCCTTCGCCCTGCACGAGTTCGAGTATGACCGCTGCCATGTTGCCAGCATCTGCATGCGTCAGGAAAAAATCCTTCAGTTTTTGAATTTCATAGTCAACATAATCATTTTCAGACCTGAATCGCTTCCCGTACCGGAAGTAATTCGGATAATCGAGGCGATACACTTCTCCAGCGAAGGGGCCGCATCCGAGTTTGTTACCCGTTTTGGCGGTCAGCGTCATAGCCATCATCGAGCGCCCGTGAAATGCGCCTGTAAAGCAGAGAATACCGCTCTTGCCTGTTGCCTGACGTGCTATTTTGACAGCATTCTCCACCGCTTCGGCACCGGAATTGGTAATCATCACCTTTGTACCATTCTCGCCGTGCGGGAAAATTTCAGCCAGTTTTTCGGCCAGTTCGATATATTTTTCATACATGGCTACGTTGAAACAGGTATGAATCAGCGTTTCAGCCTGTTTTTTGATGGCATCAACCACAGGTTTCGGGGAGTGGCCCGCATTCAGTACGCCAATACCTCCGGCAAAATCTATCAACTTCCGGCCATTACTGTCGGTGACAATGGCGCCTTTGGCAGCGATGGCCGTGGCAGGATTAAATACACCGATCGCGTTGGGTACAACTTTTTTCCGGCGCTCAAGGAGTGAGTCAGTCATGATCGCATTTTTTACAGAACAGTACATTCTGCTGCAATGCTATAAAAGATTTTTATTTTCCGAAACTATTTTTTTATCGGATGAAAAATACAAGATTTGCGTAACAGTAAATTCATTGCCAATTTTGGCTTGCATCAGGTTTATCCAAAATATATCAGGATGTTACAACGTATGCTGTTTCTCATAGTGCTTGTCCTGTCAGGTTGCGATGATCAGCCCGGTTCAGGTGGTTCACAGTCTGATGCAATTCGTCAGGCAGCAGAGTTTGAACCAGTCGAAGCCGTCTGGATGCTTTGGTCACTTTACGATCACAAGCGCGGATATTCCAATGAGCGTGTAACTCTCGATATCATCCGGG
>JBDLWO010000131.1:0-4381 GCA_039804245.1 Bacteroidota bacterium | reverse complement strand
CAGCTTGTGGTGAATATTTCTCTTGAATACTACGACAAGCCGCACGATAATCTCGAAAAAGCCAAAGATATCGCTGAGGTAATACTCAAAAAACTGTAAATACCGGAGCTATGGGTAAGCTATGAAGTAATAGTTTTCCCTGTTGTGGTATTGTCCGGAGAAAGCGGTTCTGTCCAGGGGAGATTTCCCTTGCAGAAAGCGGTCGAGCAGCGATACCGAAAGTCCGCATTCCTGCAGCAGGTCGAATACCTGCTCCGGCGTGGAGCCATATATATCGCTGGCGCCCAATCCGTGTTCAAATATAATAACTGGTCTGTACTTTTTCATAATACCGGTGGCGCCTTTCATAACGAGCAACTCCCCACCTTCCACGTCAATTTTTATAAAATCCACCCGGAAGTTGTCTGGCAGCACATCATCCAGGCGTTCGGTTTGAACTGTAATCAGCGTGTCCTGTTCATCTGATCGGTCGTAGTTGCGCTTTTGCAGTCCGCTGTACGACGGATTGGATACCACGTAATTGAAACTGGCGCTACCCTTGCTGTCAGAGAGGGCTATATCAAGAATACGACAGCGATGATCGGAGTTGTACTTCTGTTTCAACTTGTCAAACAGGTCGGGTACGGGTTCGAAGCCGTAGTGCACACCCAGAGGCGCAGCGGCGAGGAGCAGGTCGAGTATTTCACCTTTATGACAACCTACGTCGACGCAGTGGCTGTCGGGCCGGCATACCTTTCGTATTACCTTTCGTGTAAGGCGGTCGTAACGCTGGTTGAGCGTGAAGTCGAACGGAAGCGACTTGAGCGCCTTTTTGATCAGTTCTTTCAAGACAATATGATTATCGGATCAATCAGAAATGTACCCAGCCCTGCGCTTTCAGGTCGTGCAGGTTGCCACCTTTGGTGCTGAGTTTGACGCCGGCAGAGGCATCCAGAATTTCGCCTGCAATATAGATTTCGGGTAAAAATCTGATTTTGTCGGCATCCTCGGGTTTGATGGTGAAGAGCAGTTCATAGTCTTCTCCACCGCTGAGGGCACAGGTAATTGGGTCGAGTTTGAATTTCAGTGCCAGCAGTTCTGATTCCGGGTGCATGGGCACTCCGCTTTCCTCAATCAGCGCTCCCACCCCGCTTTCACGGCATATATGAAAAATTTCCGAGGCCAGGCCATCGGAGATATCAATCATGGAGGTTGGCTTCAGCCCAATCTGCAGGAAAGTTTCGATCACATCGCGGCGTGCTTCCGGTTTCAGTTGCCGGCCTACGACATACTGCTGATTTTCCAGATCGGGTTGCACATCGGGATTTTCCTGCCATATACGTTTCTCGCGCTCCAGCAGTTGCAGGCCCAGGTAGGCCGCTCCGAGGTCGCCGGTGATACAAATCAGGTCGCCCTTGCGGGCCCCCGAGCGATAGGTTAATTTTTCCTTTTCACCCTGTCCGATTGCAGTGATACTGATAATCATGCCCCTGGGAGAGGAGGTCGTGTCGCCGCCTACCAGATCAACGCCGTAGTACTCGCAGGCTGCCCTGATGCCTTCATACAGTTCATCAAGTGCTTCCACCGAGTACCTGTTTGAGATGGCAATGGAGACAGTGATCTGTTTCGGAAAGGCGTTCATGGCATATATATCCGACAGATTCACCACGACCGATTTGTAACCGAGATGTTTGAGCGGAGTATAGGCCAGATCGAAATGAATACCTTCAACCAGCATGTCTGTACTGACTACCGTACAAAAATCACCATTTTCTATGACAGCGGCGTCATCGCCCACACCTTTCAGGCTGGAGGCGTTTCGGAGCGGGAATGCCCTGGTCAGATGTTCAATCAGGCCGAATTCACCAAGCGTATTTACGTCTGTACGTTGCATGGGGCAAAATTAGCGCAAAAAGTGCCGGAGCGGGTTTAAAAAAATCAAATTCAGGCAACCTTTTTTTGTTGTGGCACGTCATTTACCCACTTCAGTTTAATCATACAATCCTGGTTATTACCTGCTTTTTTTGAAAATGATGAAGAAGAACAGCCTTCCCGCGACGTTCGCCCTGTTGGCTATCAGCGCCCTGTACGCTTTTTCTACCGCCGGATCATGGCAAGAGGATGCGCTTACCATTCTGTTTCCGGATGAAATACGCCCCGTGGCGCTTCAGTACCGTCCGACGGAGTCTTTTGGTATCCGATCAGTCGTGGCAGACACTTTCCCTCCACTGAAGGATCGTTTTGGCGATTTTCTGAACAGCGGAAGTAATCCGGTTGACCTGAAAGACCCGAAGGCAATCACCCAAACAGTGGAGTACGACCCTGTTTCCAATTCCTATATGCTGATTGAAAAGATCGGCGATGAATACTACCGTACACCCACGTACATGACGTTTGAGGAGTACCTGAACTGGCGCGACCGCCAGCAGCAACAGGCGTATTTCGACCGTTTGCAGGGCGTAATGGATCCGAACAGGAAGGGTGGCGACGGCGGCGACCCGGTAGCGCAGTTCGACATCAAGAACAGTCTGATAGACCGGCTTTTCGGCGGTACCAACGTGGACATCAAACCGCAGGGAAATATCAACCTGACTTTCGGTTTCGACTACCAGAAAATCAAGAACCCCATTCTGACGCTGCGTCAGCAAACCACGGGGAACTTCGATTTTGACATGGACATCAACATGAGTGCCCAGGGTAAAATCGGTGAAAAACTGAACCTGAACTTCAATTACAATACGCAGGCCACGTTCGACTTCGACAACCAGATGAAGTTGAAATACGATACCAAGGGTTTCTCCGAGGACGAAATCCTGCAGAATATTGAGGCGGGTAACGTATCCTTCAATACACGCTCCAGTCTGATCAAGGGTGTTCAGAACCTGTTTGGTCTGAAAACCGAAATGAAATTCGGCCATTTGCGCACTACTCTCGTAGCCAGTCAGCAGCGCTCCAAGCAATCTACCCTGAAAGTGCAGGGTGGCGCCCAGGTACAGCAGTTTGTGAAACCTATTGATGAGTACGACGAAAACCGTCACTTCTTCATCAGCCACTGGAACAGAAATGAGTTTGAGCCTGCGATGAAGTGCCTGCCCGTGCCTCAATCGCTGTTCAATATCACCCGAATGGAGGTCTGGATTACCAACGACAAGCAGGAAACGGTCAATACACGTGATATCGTAGCCCTGGCGGAGCTGGCAGAACCGGACTCCTGTGCCAGCCAGTGGAAGCTGAATACCCCGGTGGCCGTGGATATAAAAAACAGGGGTCTTCCTGCCAATGAAAACAACAAACTTTACAGCGGTATCCTGGACAGGCTGGAGTTTGATCCAACGCTCCGATTCAGCGACAAGGTGGTGAATATTCTGACCAATCCTGCGGACTTCCAGATGAAGCAGATTCGGGATTTTGAAAAGGTAAATGCCCGCCAGCTCAGTCCGACGGAATTCAACTTCGATCCGCAACTGGGTTTCCTTTCTGTCAACCTGAACGTACAGCCAGACCAGGTACTGGGTGTTGCGCTGGAATATACCTACAACGGCAAGCCTTATAAAATAGGTGAATTCTCCAGCGATGTCGCCCGCAAAAACTCTATTGATACCCTGAAGACGAATGTGCTTTTCGTCAAAATGCTGAAGAGTACCACCGCTAACGTCCGGTTCCCGATCTGGGATCTGATGATGAAAAACGTGTATGCGGTGGGCACGGCCAACGTGGATCCGCAGGAATTCCGTTTTGATATCTATTATGAAGACCCGGGAAAGGGCCAGCGCCGTTTTCTTGCCGGCGACGATGTTCCCACAGACCTCAGGGCACGTCCGTTGCTCCAGGTTTTCAATCTCGACAACCTGAATCTGCAGGGCGATCCCGGGGCCGACGGTATTTTTGACTTTGTGCCGGGACTTACCATCAATTTGCGGTCGGGCAGGATCATGTTCCCGGTACTGGAGCCATTTGGCAAGTTCCTGACCAATAAAATCATGACGGCCGGAGCGGATACCACTGTGGCTATCAAATATACGTACCCGCAACTCTACGACTCCACAATTTTCAGAGCCAGGGAATTCCAGCAGCTCAATCGCTATACCCTGCGCGGCTCCTACAAGTCAAGCACCAGTTCCGAAATTTCGCTCGGAACCTTCAACCTGCCGCAGGGTTCGGTGAGGGTAACTGCCGGCGGCCAGCAACTGCGCGAGGGCGTTGACTATTCTGTTGACTACAATATAGGCAAGGTTCGTATTCTCAACGACGCTATCCTGCAGTCCGGGCAAAGTGTGAATGTGAGTTTTGAGGATAATACCTTTTTCGGGTTCCAGAGCCGGTCTATGGTGGGTGCGCGGTTCGACTACGATTTCAGCAAGGACTTCAAGGTCGGGGCTACTTTCATGAACCTGTTTGAGCG
>JBDLWO010000130.1:0-5402 GCA_039804245.1 Bacteroidota bacterium | reverse complement strand
TGCTTGGCGCCTCCGATAATGGCAGTTGTTTTGACGGAAGCTACCTGTGGGTGCCTGCCGGAACAGGTGTTCAGCGGATTGCTATTGGCAATCTGAATAATCTGGCGATTTTTGAGAGCCGGCTGCGTACGGACAAAATAAATGGCAGCAGAGTAGCTGTCACCGATACATTTCCGGTTGTGAAAATATATTCGGATGCCCTTGATGTTGACCTGAGCCTGATTAATCCGGTGGCTGGTGCCTATACTGTTGAGTACCGGTGTAATGGCGGGATATGGATCAAAACGGCAGACCTGAAAAATATTCATATTTCCGGATTGTTGCACGGAAGTAACTATCTGCAATTCAGAGTGAAAGCGCCCGGATTGCCGGAACATAAATGGCCTGTTACAGCCTTGTCGGCCGAAGCATCTCTCCCGCTGGCTCAAAGGGGTGTGTTCAAAATATTACTTTTGTTTGTTTTGATGGCACTTGTATTGTCGGTACTGGCCTGGCACAGACGGCGGCAGAGAGAAAAAGTACTGTTGAATCAACTGGATCAGACTCGGCTTGGTACTGTACAGGCTCAATTGAATCCGCATATTCTCTTCAATTTGTTGAGTTCACTACAGAATTCTGTGGTGAACAGAAGTCGGGAAGAGGCCTCGGATCATCTGGTGCGTATTTCCAGACTGATTCGCGATACCCTGGAAATCTCCATTTCGTCATCGGAAAATGCAAAGGCTCCGTTTCCTGTTATTTCAGTTGGCAAGGAAGCTGATTTCCTGCGCAATTACCTTGGTCTGGAGGCCATGCAACAAAATCCGCCCTTTTCTTTCGATGTAAAAATCGGGCTCACCACTTCTCCCGATCTCGTTTCCATTCCACCTCTGCTGGTACAGCCGCTTGCAGAGAACGCCGTCATACACGGTGTCAGGCCTGTAATGAACAAGTGTTGCTCCATAGAGGTGGTCTTCCGGGAGGAAGGCGGTAATATCATAGTTTCGGTAACCGATGATGGAGTTGGCATTGCCAACAGCGTACGAAGTGGTACCCTCCGATACCGGTCCAGAGGTTCGGAACTACTTGAAAAACGCCTGCACCTGCTTGGCAAGCTTGGCTATCCGGCCAGCGTATCTGTCAGACAAAGGGAAACGGGCGGCACCATTGCAGAAATCACCATAAAAAAGATAGTATGCGAGTCATTCTTATAGAGGACAATCCACAGGTAAGAGAAATGCTGAAAAGCCTGTTGGTCCGACATTTTCCGGAAGCCGTGGTAGTGGGCGAGTCTGAAAGCGTTACTGACGGCGTCAGGCTTATCAATAATGTGGAGGCAGATTTGTGTATCCTTGATATCGAGCTGCGCGACGGCAGCGTGTTTGAGTTGCTCGACATTGTTGATCAGGATGCGCTCGAGCGTACATCGCTGATATTTCTGACGGCATTTGGCACATACGATTATGTTATCAGGGCCATGCGGAAATCGGCTGTTGATTTCCTGTTGAAACCGGTTAATCCGACTGAGCTCACCGCGGCTATTGCCAGGGCGAATGAAGACCTTCACCGCAGGAATCAGCGAAAAAGAATAGAGGAGTTGAAAAGTTTGCTGAAATCTGAGCTGAGTATCGCGACGCCTCCGAAGCCGGAGCGCCTGCCCGTATTTTTGGCCAAAGGAGCGGTTCGCTACATTGGAATGGAAGAAATAATATATCTCGAGGGCGATAACAACGTAACGCGGGTTTACACAGTGGAAGAAAAACCTGTTGTGTCTGTAAAAAATCTCGGGTTTTATGCTGATTTACTCGTTGATCGGTACGCATTTGTTCCCATATCGAAGCGTCATCTGGTGAACAGCCGGTACATATCGCGCTATGATCCGATTGAGAGTGCGGTAGATTTGACGGATGGTTCCAGGATATTGACTTCCAGGCGCGGAGGGAAGCAGCTACTTGATTTTTTCAGAGATTTTTTCAGGTAAAAAAACCCGCAGACGGCTTAAGCCTGCGGGCTGGGGGGAAAACCTGGTCTTTCCCAAGGCAAGGTACGCGGCAAGTGATTTATTTCTTTTTACCGCGTGGATTAGAAACTTTTTTGGCTGATTCCTGCACTGATTCTGATGACATTTTACCTGAGACCGAGTCCTGGACATATTGTCCCCAGGTCAGATTGTTTCCGCCATCCTTGTGCGCATGTGCGCGCTCAATGGCCATATTGGCTGCATTTTCAACTACCCACTCAAAGTTCTCTTCTCCCACCGAATTCACATCTGCGTCGGGGGCAGGGTTACAGAAGTCAATGGCATACGGGATACCGTCGCGAATGGCGAACTCCACCGTGTTGAAATCGTAGCCGAGGTAGTGATTGATACGCAGCACCAGATCGTGCATTTGCTGTCGAAGTTCTGCTGACACTTTGTGGTCGGCTACATACCTGAGATGATGCGGGTTGCGGGGTTCGTAGTCCATGATACGGACATATTTTCCGCCCAGGCAGTAGCAACGGAAGTAGGCATCAAACTCGATGGCCTCCTGGAGAAGCATGACGAGCGTATTTGTTTCGTTGTAGGCGTTGAAGAATTCGTCAAAATTGTGAATTTTATACACATTCTTCCAGCCGCCCCCGGCGTGAGGCTTCATGAAGAGCGGGAATCCGCCGAGATATTCGACCATTCGTTCCCAGTTGAGCGGATACTTCAGATTCCGGAAACTCTGTCCGCTGGTATCAGGGGGCATTTCCTTGGATGGCAGCAGTACCGTTTTGGGAACGGGCACGCCAATTTTGGTAGAAAGGCAGTTATTGAAGAACTTTTCATCGGCACTCCACCAGAACGGGTTGTTCAGCACGGCGGTACCGTTGAGCGCGGCATTTTTCAGATAGGCGCGGTAGAAAGGCACGTCCTGACTTATGCGGTCAATCATGACGGCATAAGGAGTTGGGTTGCCCTGCATCAGTTCATCCACGAGAACAGGTTCTGCGTGAATGCCCTTGACATTTTTGGCGTTGATGCGCGCTACAAAAGCCTCCGGGAATGAGACTTCCTTGCCGTGGAGAATTCCGATTTTCTTCATGAAACAACAGATTTGTACCCGTGCATCGAGGAAATGAAGGATTTATGGATGCGTAAAGCTACGCATTTTTAATTGTCACTTTCTGTTTTTGGCCCGACAATTATTTTACGGTCGGAATTTTCAGAAAAGTTTTGTCCCAAAGGTATATAACCAGACCAGTGCGAGCACGGTGGTTGCCACTACGACGCCCCGCATGGCCAGTTCCCAGCGGCGGCGGCGGTACATGTTCATGAGCCACAGGTTGGCAGCGAGTGCGACAATGGCGAGTGTGCGCTCCCGGAAATTTTGCGACAGACCGGTGGAGCTGGCGGCGCCCTTTATTTCCAGCAGGGAAAAAAGATTCAGGAGGATGACATACAGCAGGGCTGGCAGTATGAGGCCGAGGAACAGGCCGGTCCAGAGGAGATTTCGGTTTAGCATGGTATAAAATCAGACCTCAAAGGTACATAATTGCCGTTAAAATACCACCAGCTCCCAATCCCCCCAAAAGCCCGGATAAGACTTGTTCACCACTTCCGGATTTTCGATTTCAACGGTCGCGAGCGTGCCGAGTGTGGCAAAGGCCATGGCCATCCGGTGGTCGCCATAAGTGGCGAAAAGAGGAGTGTTGTCCAGCGACGCCTTCCCTTCGAGCATATAATAAGTTATTCCCTGTTTATTCATGCGGGCGGGCATTTTCAGGAACGAAACGCCGATTTTGCCGAGTTCTGTCCTGAGAGCTTGCACCCGGTCGGTTTCCTTGATATGCAGTGTTTCCAGTCCGGAGAAAAGCCCCTGTGTGCCCGTACCTGCGCACACGACCGCGAGCGTTTGCGCGAGATCGGGGCAGTTGGAGAAATCCCATTCAAAGAACGGGCGGGGTGGACTGCCATTTTTTTGCAGCCTGATTCCATCGGCTTCATACGTGGTCGTAATGCCGAACCGGGTCATCATATCTGTGATTACAGCATCTCCCTGCCAGCTTTCCCGGAAGAGGCCCTCGAGCTTGAGGTCAACATTTTCCGCGAAAACAGCCATAGCATACCAGTAGGATGCCGCTGACCAGTCGGCTTCTATGGTGAGCGGGCGAAGCCGGTATTTGCCAGGGTGCACGACGATTGCTCCCGGTGTGCGGATTACCCCGGCTCCGAAATGCTGCATGATACTGATTGTCATGTCCACGTAGGGAGCCGAAACCAGCTTCCCTTCAGGACGGAGTGTAAGTCCGGCGGGCAGATAAGGTGCTATGAGTAACAGGGCCGAAATAAACTGGCTGCTCACATCTGCTTTTACGCTGATTTCCCTGACGCCACTGTCGGTGAAATGGCCTATTTCAAGCGGGGGAAATCCCTCTTTCTCTGTATAATCTATGTGTGCACCGAGTAAACGCAGTGCGCTGACGAGTGGTTCTATGGGGCGTTCCTTCATCCGGTCGGAGCCGGTCAGTATTTTTGTGCCGGGCTGAACAGCGAGACAGGCAGCCATAAAACGGAAAGTAGTGCCGGCGTCGCCAGCGTCGTAAATTTGACTGTCAGCAGGCCTGGAAATCAGCCGAAGGAGTGTGGCTGTGTCTTTTGATGAAGAAAGTCGTGTCAGCATATCAGCAGAGAACGTGCCGGAACCAAGTGCGAGTGCGATGAGTGCCCGGTTGCTGATACTCTTGGAGCCGTCGAGGCTGATGGTGCCTTTCAGAACTTTATTATGAGCAGATATCGTTCTCAATGCCTGAATTCGTTGTGGTCAATCACCTCCATTACCGTTCTGAATGCCACGAATTTACCTTCGTAGCGTTCCCTGTGCTGCTTTTGCAGTTCGGGGGCGAACTCCTCATTGTAGCGTATCAGGTGAGCCATATCTTTGGCCAGATACTGGATGGTATAAATTTCAGCATCATCGTGTTCGTGGCTCAAAAGACGGCTCATCCGGTAAGACAGGAACATTTTCGTACTCATTACATCGGGAATATGCTGTTCCTGCATCCATTTGGCCCAGTCATCGTGAATGGCCAGATCCAGTGTTACAGTGACATTGTACAGAATCATAGGTTTTCAAATTTGGTCAAAAGTACGTAAAACCCGTTTCTGCCATACATCATGTCAAACAGATTGCTATTTGATTCGAATAAATTTACAGGACGAACATATTAGAATCTGCTGCGTTATAAACCCGATTTTACCATGTCGGGTAATTGTTTTCCGAATAACGATCCGCTGAGCCGGATAGAGATGGGGTGCAAGTAAGTTTTATCACAGGCGTGTGGAGTTTTACATATTCCACACGCCTGTTTTTGACAAATCTGATGTGTGCAGGAACTTGAATTGAAATTTATTCGTTATAAATGCAAGTCAAACTGATCATACCCGTAATACCGTT
>JBDLWO010000129.1:0-21813 GCA_039804245.1 Bacteroidota bacterium | reverse complement strand
TCAAGTGGGAAACCAACCTGAACTTCTCCATCAACAGGAATGAAATTACTGAGCTCGCCCAGAATACCGATATCCCTGTTCCCGGTGTACTCACCGTTCCCAGTGGCTGGAGTATCCTTCGGGTAGGTCAACCCATTGGCACCTTCTTTGGTCTTACTTCAGACGGTATTTTCCAGTCGGATGAAGAAGCGCAAAACAGTCCGCACCTCAAGGGACAGAATCCAAAGGCCGGCGACCGGAAATACAGGGATCTCAACGGAAGAAATGCACAGGGTGTACTCACAGGTCAGCCCGATGGAGTCATAGACGAGGCCGACCGCTCGGTGATAGGTAATGCTACCCCCGCTTTCATCTGGGGTATGACAAACAGCCTGAGCTGGAAAAACTTTGATCTTTCCATATTCCTGCAGGGCGTACAGGGAGCGGAAGTAGTGAATGCGTATCTGTTTGAAATTGGCTCACTGAATGGAGAGACAAACGTACTGCGCGAGTATTACGATAATCGCTGGACACCTGAGAACCCGAATAATGAATATACAAAGGTAAATCCGTCAGAGCGCAATGTATTCAGCGATGCCCAGGTAGAAGACGCATCATTCCTTCGGATCAAAAACGTGACAATCGGGTACAACCTGTCGGACAAGATGTTGAAAAAGATAAAATTCGGAAAATTCCGGGTTTATGGAAGCGCCAATAATCTCTATACACTCACGAAATACAGGGGGTACGATCCCGAGGTAAACGCCTTTGGTCAGAGCCACCTGCTTCAGGGCATTGACTATGGAGGTTACCCGATCGCCCGTTCATTCGTCGGTGGCGTACAGATTTCATTCTGAGTTCAAATTTTCAATCAGGAAAAACATGAGATATATAACTGCACTCTTGCTGCTTGCTGCCAGTTTTCTGGCTTGCCGGCATCTGCTCGACGAAAATCCCAGAGATCAGGTATTCGTTGACAACTTTTTTCAGACAGAAAACGATGCCACTGCAGCTGTCAACTCTATATATGGCATTCTGAATGCCACCAGTTCGGCGCCCACATTCGGGGGTGTTTATTTCAGTACCTACTGGGTTACCATGGGACTGTGTTCCGATGAGATGGACAACCGGTTACCGGCTGTTGATCTGAATGAGTTGAATTCCTTCACGCACAAGCCGGTGAACGCCTCCCTGTACGATTTCTGGGTGCTGGCTTACAAGGGTATCAACAATGCCAATTTTGCCATGGAGGGAATACCCAATATTCAGGCAACAGATACCTACAAGAATCAGCGCATCGGTGAGGCGCGATTTCTTCGTGCGATTCTGTACTTCGACCTGACCAGATGGTTTGGTGATGTTCCGCTGGTAATTGCACAGAATAGCGAACTCAGGCCTCCAAGAGCCCCCAAAGCACAGGTTTATGCCCAGATTATTGATGATTTGACCTTTGCAGAGCAAAATCTGCCGGAAAGCTATTCAGCCGGAAACGGACTTGGCAGGGCTACACGCGGTGCTGCCTCGGGGATGTTGGCCAAGGTATATCTGTACAACCGGGAGTGGCAGAAATGTCTGGACCAGTGTAACAAAGTAATCAGTTCAGGCAAGTACGGACTGTATCAGGATTATGCCGAGGCGTTCCGGATACCGAATGAAAACGGCAAGGAAACCCTGTTTGGTATCGGATTCGGAACTGCGAATAACAGCATTTCATTCTGGGAGGCCGGACAATTCAATGTGAGATTACTGCCCAGAGAGCTCAAAGGACAGATTTCGGGTGTCAATGCGCAGGGCTGGCAAGTGGCAACACAGGCGCTCTACGACAGCTACCATCCACAGGACAGACGCCGCGAGGTTACACTGCTTACCAGAATCAACAACCAGGATGGTACCACCACCACGGTGGAGCCACACTTCCAGAAATACTGGGATAAAGTAAATGAGCCGCTGGCCGGTAACACGGAGCACGATTTTCCTTACCTTCGATATGCCGACATCCTCCTGATGAAAGCCGAGGCGCTCAATGAGTTGAATAACGGACCCACCGGCGAGGCCTACGATGCTGTCAATCAGGTACGCAGGCGCGCGCGATTCAACGGTACTGCCGAACTGCCCATTTTGCCCGATTTGCAGGGGTTAACATACCAGTCGTTCAGAGACGCCCTGCTCAACGAACGGCGCTGGGAGTTCGCCGCAGAGGGTCACCGCTGGTTCGATCTTACCCGCTTTGGAAAGCTGGAAGCTCTGGTGCCTGTTACCAAACCGGCAGTGCAGCCACAGGCGTTTCACTACCTGTTCCCGGTTCCGCAAACCGAGATTGACCTGAACCAGAACCTTCTGCCACAGAACCAGGGATATTAAAACTGTATTATATGCCAGTAGTTGCCATGGATCTGGGTGGCACCCGGATCAAATTCGGAGTAATAGATGAAGGAAAGCTGGTTTCTACTGCCAGCATTGTTGTTCCTTCCAGTGAACATTTCGCTGCCGTACTGCCTGATATCGAACGTCAGATTGACACGATGCTGCAGGAGGGCGGTTATGATTCACTGCAGGGGGTTGGTATGGCTTTCCCTACGATTGTGGACAGCGACAACATGAGGTTGTTGTATAAATATGTCAAATACAACGATGCCAATGACCTCGATCTGAAGGGTTGGGCCCGCAGCAGGTGGAATGCACCTCTCGCAATGGAAAATGATGCCCGGGCAGCTTTGGTGGGAGAATGGCAGTACGGCGCCGGACAAGGTGCCGACAACCTGGTTATGATTACCATTGGCACTGGCGTTGGTTCGGCTGCCATGATGAATGGCAGGTTGATCAAGGGAACCAATTACCTGGCCGGGAATATTGGCGGACATCAGATTATTCGGTTTGACGGGGTTCGGTGCAACTGTGGAAATACCGGTTGTCTGGAGAGTGAATCCTCTTCCTGGGCGCTGCCGGATATCCTGAAAAATCACCCCGGATATGCAGGTACTGCCTTTGAAAGCGGTAACGAACAACCCGATTTCGAGGCTGTATTCAGGCTGGCTGCCTCTGGCGATCCATTTGCGCTCTCTGTCAGAAACCGGTGCATGGATGTCTGGTTCAACGGAATACTCAATCTCATTTTCGCTTTCGACCCTGAAAAAGTAATAATAGGCGGAGGTGTCATGCACAGCGCAGAGGTGATACTGCCTTACATACAGCATAAAATTGACCACGCATCGTGGCTGCCTGACCATCCGGCAAGAATGGTGGCAGCCCGGCAACCCGACTGGGCCGGCGTACTTGGCGCAGGTTACCTGGCGTCCAAAACCGGCTTTTAATCTTTAAAATTACAGCTTTGAAACCCAATTACGACAAATATCCGAAAGTAAAGGTAAATGGTTTTGCCAGCCACTGCCAGGCCGGGTGGAATGATATTGCTTTGAAATTGAAGCAACGTGTTTCAGAAAACAAAAACTGTATCATTGTTCTTGAAACCTATCCGGGTGTACATGACTCCGAAATTCTGAGTGCCATCCGCGAAAAACTGAATCCGGACAATCTGATAATGGCATCCGATGCCTGGATGAGTACGGAAGAGATTGATACACTCACCTACCCCGATGTAACCGATGACCGGATCTTTGGCTACATGACCCGACTGACAATTGACCGTTTCTTTGATCAGGGAAAACTGGAGACTCTCAGGAAAGACCTCAGCAACATGGAGGGATTGACAGTCGTTTACGGAACCGGAGCTACCCTGCTGTACGAAAATCCGGATTTGCTGGTTTATGCCGACATGGCCCGCTGGGAAATTCAGTTGCGCATGCGCAGGCAGGAAGTCTCGAATCTCGGGGCGGACAACCGTGGACTGGAGTTTTCCAGAATGTATAAAAGGGCCTATTTCGTTGACTGGAGAGTAGCCGACAGACACAAGCGAAAACTGTTGTCCCGTACAGACTTTCTGCTGGATACCAACAAGCCCGGCTCACCGCGAATGATTACTGCAGCGGCATTCAGGGCAGCGCTGGAACACACATCGGGGCGGCCATTCCGGGTAGTTCCGTTCTTCGATCCGGGTCCGTGGGGCGGTCAGTGGATGAAGGAAGTTTGCGACCTGGATCGTTCACAGGTGAATTACGCATGGTGTTTCGACTGCGTACCGGAAGAAAACAGTCTTCTTTTCGATTTCGATGGAACTGAAGTGGAAATACCCTCTATCAATCTGGTCTTTTCAGAGCCTGAAAAATTGCTCGGTGAAAATGTAAATACCCGGTTCGGTGCCGAGTTTCCCATTCGTTTTGATTTTCTGGACACCATGGGCGGTGGTAACCTCAGTCTGCAGGTGCACCCTACCAATGAATATATCCGTGAACATTTCGGCATGAACTATACCCAGGATGAGAGCTATTATATGCTTGCCACAGGTGATGACGCCTGTGTATATCTTGGATTAAGGGAAGATAATACCCCGGATCAAATGATACGGGAACTGGAAGAGGCGCAACAGGGAGGCGCACCATTCGATGCAGACCAACATGTAGCACGATGGCCTGTGAGAAAACACGATCATGTAAGTATTCCGGCTGGTACAGTGCACTGCTCTGGTAAAAACAGTATGGTACTGGAGATCAGCGCCACCCCGTATATCTTCACATTCAAGTTATGGGACTGGGGGCGCCTGGGGCTCGACGGGTTGCCGAGAGCTATCAACATCGGCCACGGAGAGAAAAATATCAACTGGAACAGAAAGGAACAGTGGGTTGAAAAACACCTGCTGGACAGGACCGAATCTATTGCCGCAGGCGATGGATGGGCCGTCGAAAGAACTGGTCTTTATGAGACCCAATTCATCGAAACACACCGGCACTGGTTTTCAAAAAAAGTATTTCACAACACCAACGGCAACCTGAACGTACTGAACCTGGTGGAAGGACGCGAAGTTATCGTGGAGAGTCCGGCAGGTGCCTTTGAGCCTTTTGTTGTGCACTACGCCGAAACGTTTATAGTACCCGCAGCCGTGGGTGAGTACACCATCAGACCATGGGGAGAAGGATTGGGTATGCCTTGTGCCACTATCAAGGCCTTCGTAAAACCCTGAAATATCTGTTAACTATCAAATCTGCATAACAACATGAGCAGTCAGGACACAACCAACATGCGTACCGTTTATCAGCTGACCGCCGTAGCGGCACTCGGTGGATTACTCTTCGGGTACGACACCGCTGTCATATCAGGAGCAATCGGTTATCTGAAGACCCGGTTTGAACTGTCAGCCGTCATGACAGGATGGGCAGCTTCCAGTGCCATTATTGGCTGTATTTTCGGCGCCATGTTTGCAGGTTGGGCCAGCGACAGATTTGGAAGAAAGAAGGTGCTTATTCTCACTGCGATTCTGTTTCTGATTTCTGCTATCGGAGCTGCTGTGCCCGAAAGTCTCACACAATTCGCTGTATTCAGGTTCATCGGCGGACTCGGAATCGGGGCAGCTTCCATGGTCTCCCCGCTCTATATCACCGAACTGGCTCCAGCTTCCATACGCGGGAAACTGGTTTCCTATTACCAGCTGGCTATTGTAATCGGTATTCTGGTCATTTTCTTCGTCAACACCCTCATTCAGGCATCAGGCGATGAAGCGTGGAATGTAGCTTATGGATGGCGCTACATGATGGCATCCGGCATACCTCCGGCTCTTCTATTCCTGCTTTCTTTGCTCACCGTTCCGGAAAGTCCGCGCTGGCTGTGCCGGGCAGGTCGGGAGTCTGAAGCCCTTGATATCCTGTCAAAAATCAATGGTGCCGGTCGCGCAGGTGAAATTCTGAATGAAGTCAGGGAAACACTGCACGAAGAGCAGGGCACACTGAGGGAGTTGTTTACCGGTCGTTTCAAAAAAGCGATATTCGTGGGTATTGTCCTGTCGGTATTCTCACAGGTACAGGGAATCAATGCCATTATGTATTATGCCCCTGAAATATTCAAAGCTGTGGGCGCGGGTACTGATGCCGCTTTCCAGCAGACTGTTATTGTGGGTATTATCAATGTGCTGTTCACATTTGTTGCCATTCAGTGGGTGGACAAGTGGGGTCGTAAAACCCTGTTGCTCTGGGGGGGCGCCGGAATGGGTGTCAGTCTGCTGCTTGTTGGTATGGCCTTCAGTTACGGCTGGACAGGCTACGGACTTCTGCTCTTTATTCTGCTGTATATTGCCAGTTTCGCCGCTTCATACGGACCCGTCACCTGGGTTATCATTTCAGAGATATTCCCCATAAAAATGCGGGGTGTGGCCATGTCAGTTGCCACTTTTGCACTGTGGGTAGCCGTTTACATTGTCACTCAGCTGTTTCCCGTACTGCTGGAGCAGGCAGGAGCCGCCAATACATTCTTCATTTTCTGTGCCATGTCGGTACTGGCTTTCTTGTTCGTGCTGAAACAGACACCTGAAACCAAGGGGCGCACCCTGGAAGAAATTGAAAAATCCTGGTAAAACCATTTCAAGACATGAAACCTGTCCTCCGACAAATCCTCGCACTCTCACTCCTGCTCGCAGGCGTACAGGCGCACGCGCAAAAGCAACCCGTTGACTATGTTGACTGCATGATAGGCAATCACGACAGCCGGTGGATGCAGTTTCCGGGCGCCTCCATGCCTTTCGGCATGGTCAAACTCAGTCCCGACAACCAGCGACAAGGCTGGAAGGCCGGCTATGAGTACAATATAGAAAATATAGCAGGATTCAGCCATATCCACTCCTGGACAATGGACGGACTGCTCATGATGCCGACAACGGGTCCGTTGCAGATCGTGCCGGGTGATGAGAATGATCCGGATGGCGGGTACCGTTCAAGAATCAAACATGAAAAAGAAGTGGCAACACCCGGCTACTATTCTGTTTTTCTCGAAGATACCAGAATAAAGGCAGAATTGACCACTACCACCCGGGCAGGATTCCAGCGTTATACCTTCCCCAAATCAGATAACGCAAGGGTAATCATTGACCTGCAGATTGAATCGGAATACGGTACTGAACTCACCGATGCCCATATCACAAAGGTTAGCGATACAGAAATTCAGGGCTATACCAACCAGCAAAGCCACCGGGGGGCAGGCTGGAATGAATACCAGCTCTTCTTTGTCATTCGTTTCAACAAACCCTTCAGAGTGCTCAATGGCTGGAACAGAAACGGCATACAGCGTGATGTTCAGAAGTTGCATTCAGGCTGGGATCACAGCGACTTTGGCGCCTTCGTGGAGTTCCAGACAAAGCAGGATGAACAAATTCTGGTTCAAACCGGCATTTCATTTGTCAGTATCGAACAGGCCAGATTGAACCTAGACAAAGAAATTACTGAACCCTTTGGCTGGAACTTTGATTCTGTCCACAAACAGGCTCGACAGGACTGGAACGAGTTGCTCAGCGCTATTCTGGTGAAAGGTCGTGATGAAACAGATCTGAAAAAATTCTATACAAACCTGTACCGGGTATATGTCGGCAGAACCATCTACAGCGATGTGAATGGCAAGTATGTTGATATGTACGAAAAGGTACAGCAGCTCAAAAATCCCGATCTGCCCATGTACGGAGGCGATGCATTCTGGAATACTTTCTGGAATCTGAATCAGGTCTGGACACTTGTTACTCCCGACATTGCAGATAAATGGACAGCATCATTACTCGAGTTCTACGACAAGGGGGGGTGGCTGTGCAAAGGGCCGGAGGGACTCGAATATTCCGGTATCATGGTAGCCTCCCATGAAATTGAGCTCATAGTGAGCAGCTACCAGAAGGGAATTCACCGCTACTATGATCCCGAACATGCCTGGCGAGCCATGTATCACAACCAGACCGAACAGGGAATTGCACATCCCGGCGGCGGATTTGCGGGTAACCGCTGGCTCGATCAGTACCTGAAATTCGGATATGTACCACACGACTATGGCCCGGTTTCCAACACCCTCGAATACGCTTTCGACGACTGGGCGGTATCACAGATGGCCAAAGCACTGGGTAAAAAAGACGACTACTGGTACTTCAAGCGGCGGGCACACAATTATCTCAATATATGGGATGCTGAAGTGGGTTACATGAATATGCGGCAGGCCGACGGCAATTTCAAACAGCCCTTTGAGAAATACTGCTGCTCCACTTTCCTCGGACAAGGTTGGGTAGAAGGTAATGCCTGGCAATACAGCTGGTTTGTACCGCACGACCTGAAGGGCCTCATCAAACTGATGGGTAAAGACGAATTCAATCGCCGACTGGATGAAGGTTTCGTGACCTCAAGGAAGTGGAAGTTCAATTCTGAATACACCGACGAAAACAGCCTGCTCGCCATGGGCGTACTCCCCATCAACCACGGCAACCAGCCCAATATGCAGGCGGCATACCTTTTCAACTACTCCGGCAAGCCCTGGCTTACCCAAAAATGGGCCCGCGAAATTATGGATGTGTTTTACGGAAGTGGTCCGCTCGACGGATGGCCCGGAGATGAAGATCAGGGACAGATGGGAGGCTGGTATGTGATGAGCGCCATGGGACTATTCGAAATGAGAGGCGGATGCGATGTAGATCCTGTATATGAACTCGGCAGTCCGATTTTTGATGAGGTAGTGATTAAACTCGATCCAGACTATTACCCCGGCGGTACCTTTACCATTGAAACGGTTAACAATTCAATGGAAAACAGATACATACAATCAGCCACCCTGAACGGAAAACCACTCAACAAACCCTGGTTTTATCACCGGGAACTGGTAGCAGGTGGCAAACTGAGCATTGTTATGGGGCCACAACCCAATGAAAAATGGGGAAGCGGGGAAAATGACGCCCCACCCTCCATGTCCGACGAGAACTGATAACCAATGGATACACGGCTCGTTATATGGTGCTTCTGCTCGCTGATCTGCTCCTGCAGTCAGCCTGACAAGCTGTTTCGCCTGCTGGAGGCGGAACAGACAGGGGTACATTTTGCGAATACCGTATCTGAAGGTGACAGCCTCAATATACTCAGTTACGTTTATTACTACAATGGTGGAGGAGTCGCACTGGCCGATCTGAACGGCGACGGACTGGATGACATCTTTTTCACAGGTAACGAAACATCCTGCAGACTTTACATCAACGAGGGAGGGCTCCACTTCAGGGATGTAACCCTCGAGGCGGGACTGGAGACCAGCGACTGGTGTACGGGAGTGACCATCGCAGATGTGAACCAGGACGGGAAATCCGATTTGTACGTCTGCGCTGCCGGTTATCACGAGCCTGACAGACGGAAAAACAAACTCTTCATACAGCAGGGACTCAGAGACGGAATACCTTACTTCAACGATGAGGCAGTGTCCCGGGGCGTGGCCGATACCAGCTACTCCACACAGGCAGCCTTTTTCGACTTCGACAAGGATGGAGATGAAGACCTGTATGTAATGAACCATGCAAACCAGCGGGAGTCAGTAAATACACCGGGAGAGAAAAAAACACACGGAGAGGGCGCCAGTAATGATCATTTCTATGTGAATGACGGGAAGGGCTACTTCTCCGAACAATCGCGCGAGTTCGGTATCAACACGGAAGGATACGGACTCGGTCTGGCTATCGGAGATATCAATGCAGACGGATGGGATGATGTTTACGTTTCCAATGATTTCATTTACAACGACTTGTTGTGGATAAACCAGCAAGGAAAAGGGTTTGTCAATCTCATTGATTCCTTCATGAGTCACCAGTCGTACAACGGCATGGGTTGCGACCTGGCGGATATCAATAACGACAGTCGTCCGGATCTGGTGGTTGTGGATATGCTCCCTGAAACCACCGAAAGTCGAAAAAAAATGATCGGCGACCTGACCTGGAGCAAATCCGAACTGATAGAACAGGCAGGGTATGCACCGCAATACATGCGCAATACCCTTCAACTGGCGACCGACGGACGATCTCCGGGTGAAACAACCTTTTCCGAGACAGGGCAAATGGCCGGTATATCAGCCACCGACTGGAGTTGGGGGCCACTGCTCGCCGACTTCGATAACGACGGATGGAAAGACCTGTTCATCAGCAACGGATACTACCGTGATATTGGCGACAAGGATTTTATTGATTATACCAACAACCTGTTCATGTTCAGGAGCCGAGAGGAAACCGACCGGCAGATGATGCCCGAAATCAGAAAACAAAAGGCGCGTAAACTGCCCAACCGTGTATTCAGGAACAAGGGCGATCTCACGTTTGAGCCAGTATCATACCAATGGGGTATCACACACCCCTCCTGCTCCAACGGCGCCGCATACAGCGATCTGGATAACGATGGCGACCTCGATTTGGTGGTAAACAATCTGAATGAAAAAGCCTTTGTTTATGAAAACCTGGCCAACGAAAAACTGAAAAACAACTTTTTAAACATAAAAAACAACAATAATATCACGTTATCCCGCGTTCGGGTATACACTGGTACGAACAGGCAGGAAATCGCCGTTCACCGCGAGCGGGGTTTCATGTCGGCTGTTACAGACGTGATTCATTTCGGTTTGGGGAAATCTTCGTTTGCCGACTCGGTAGAAGTCATCTTGCCAGACGGTAAAGTACAAAAATTGTATCATGTGGCTGGTGGGCAGACCATTTCTGTTCGACCCGATGAGGCTGAAACTGTAGGTATT
The DNA here is from genome assembly GCA_039804245.1 of Bacteroidota bacterium. GTDB lineage: Bacteria > Bacteroidota > Bacteroidia > Chitinophagales > Saprospiraceae > M3007. Next base: position 11,214 of record JBDLWO010000129.1, on the reverse strand, counting down.
ATGCCGGAAAACAAAGCGGGAAAAACATGGTTTTCGGCGGTAAGCCGAAGCACGGGAATTGAGTACACACACCATGATGACCCATTCAGTGATTTTCAGTACCAGCCGCTGCTACCCCATCGGATGACGGAACAGGGCCCTGTACTTGCGACGGGAGATCTGAACGGCGACGGACTTGACGATTTTTTTGCAGGTGGAGGAAAGGGACAACCCGGATATATTTACCTTCAAGAACCGGAAGGTGGATTTGTTTCCCGTCAACTTGAAAAACAGCCACCTGCAGGCAAGTGTACAGCTGCCTGCATTTTTGATGCCAACGGCGATGGACTTGATGATCTGTACCTGGTATTCGGTGGCAATGAATGGCCGGGTAAGGATTCGATATATCAGGATCGCCTGTACCTGAATACCGGAAAAGGAATAATGGTCAGAGAAATGCCGGCACTTCCGGAAATGAACAACCCGAAATCCTGTGTAGCAGTTGCCGATATTGATCTGGACGGAGATCAGGACCTGTTTGTGGGCGGTTTTGCCGAGCCCTATCGTTATCCGATGGCCACCAGAAGTTATTTGTTGAGAAATGATCGCGGAAAATTCACCGATATCACCGCGGAATGGAGCTCATCACTTGAAAAACCGGGAATAATTACGGGTGCAGGCTGGGCAGATACTGACAATAACGGGCGCCCCGATCTGGTACTGGCCGGGGAATGGATGCCGGTTTCGGTTTATCAGAATGACGGCGCGAGATTTGAAAAGAAAATGCTTCCGGGTACCAGGGGTTGGTGGCGGGCATTGGAAATCTGCGACGTAAATCTCGACGGTTTCCCTGATATACTGGCAGGCAACTGCGGGCTGAATTTGCGTTATCAGGTATCAGAAGAGCGACCACTTATTCTCTATGCAGCAGATTTTGACGGGAATGGCAGTCCGGATCCTGTTATCTGCACCACAGAGAATGGTGAAACACCCATAGCCCAGCGTCAGGAATTGATGAACCAGATGAGTGGCATTGGTTCCCGCTACCCACGCAATGCGACCTATGCCGCAGCGACCATACAGGATATCTTCGGGGACGAAAAAGTGAAAAAAGCCTGGAGAGGAGTCTGTGAAACCACACAATCTGTATGCTTTTTAAATGAAAAGGGTAAATTCAGATCCATTCCGCTCCCCTACCCGGCCCAGACAGCCCCATTGAGAGATTTCATTACCGGAGATTTCAACAATGACGGTTTGCCCGACCTGGTTATCACAGGCAACTCACGTGCGCCCGCACCTGCATGGGGTGTGCAGGATGCCTTGCGGGGGCTTATACTCACCGGCGACGGAAAGGGAGGTTTCGCACCGGAGTCCGCAAGTATTACCGGATATTACACAAAAGGTACAGGGTGCTGTCTGGCATTACTCGATACCGGGCAGGGGAAACAGCTACTGTTAACCGGCCTTATGAATGACAAAATGAGCATTTTCGAATCAACATTGAAATAAATGAATCCCCGGAAACAAACAACAAAGTCATTTTTTAACGCATTAATTTTCTAACATGAAACTCAAGAGTTCACTTTCGTTTCTGCTCGCCGGCGTGGCGATGTCAACAGCGCTCTGGTTTACAGCTTGCAAAAAAGAGGAAAAAGCAGCTCCGGTAATCACACTGTCTGCTTCCACCTACTCGGGCAAGATTGGCACCACAGCTACCACTACTGCCACGATCACTGCTGAGGCTGGTCTGCGCGCACTCCGTATCACCAAGTACAAAGGCGTTACAGTGGATGCCACTTTCGGCACCAATGGAACGGAAACGTACAATCACTCCGATCACACACTCAACTATGTGCTGACTGATGAAGGTCTTGCTGCCCCCGTTCGTTTCAAATTTGAGGCGGAAGACAATGAAGGCAAGGTAACAACAGCCGATTTCATCATCACTACGGAAGTAAGTGTGCGCTACCTGCTCACCACTTACAACTGGCTGTGGAAATCCAAACTGGGCAAGTGCCTCGACAGCGACCCGGAGTCAGAGCAAATCGTTGATTGCGAGAAAGACAATTATTTTGTATTCAATGCAGACGGTACATTCAAACTGGAGTACGGCCCAATCACTGGTGGCGCCGGTTCATGCCAGTTCGATGGTTTCCGGGTGGGTGACACCTGGACACTGAATGCAGACGAGACAGAGCTGACGATGAAATCACCAAGTATTTTCGATCCGAACGACGTACTTGTTGAAGTTTACAAAATCTCTGAATTTTCCAACACGGCCATCAAATCGAAGCAGACTATTGATCTGAGCGTATTTGGATGCGTTATTTACGACTGGAAATTCGAGTGGACAGCCAAGCCGAAATAGTCTATTTGACTTGCGGATGAGAAAAAGGCGCGGGCGTAACTGCCCGCGCCTTATTTTTAATCAGAAAATGGGAAACTCTATTTTAACAAAACAACAATCCTCGATGTTCTGACACTGCCCGAACTGATCATCACATTGTAAAGTCCATCTGTGAAGTCGGCCAGTGAAATCCTGAGCTGAGCTCCTGCTTCCGAATGCTGTGACAACACTCTTCTCCCAGTCATGTCAAATACCTGAACGTCTGAATCCTGATCGGACAGCTCAGCCGGAAGTACAATGGTGACCCATCCGTCAGTCGGATTTGGGAAAATACGAATCTCATCTGCCAAAACAGGATTATCGGTAGCTGAAGTATTACTGACCGTGAAGGTTCGTGTCAGCGTACAGTCGTTGTCATCCGTAATAACCAGCGTATATGCTCCGGCTGGTACTCCTGAAAGATCCTGCGCTGTTGAAACCTCCTGTCCATTGAGAAGCCACGAATAGGTCAGCGGGGGCAATCCTCCGTTTACATCAATCAGAACGGCGCCTGTCGTCTGGAAATTGAAGTCATTGATAACAGTATCAACATTCACGATGATCTCCGGGAAGATGGTGACTTCAAAAGAGCATGTGCCGGAATTTCCGTTGGCGTCAGTGTATGAATAAGTGTTCGTGGTGGATCCAACCGGGAATACCGAGCCAATCGGGAGGCCGGCCACCAGGTTGAAGCTGCCACCCAGGTTCAGACAGTTATCAGAAGCTGTAGGCGCCTGATATACCACCTGACGGTTTTCAAAACACAGTGCCAGGCTTTGCGGGCAGATCAGTGAAGGAGCGCTGTTGTCAATGATTTTTACCGTAATCGTGTCCCGGGTGATATTTCCCGAGTTGTCGGTAGCTGTAACAACAACCTGGTGATCGCCGAGTTGTGCACAATTGAATTCGTTGGGCGATGTAGAAAATGATCCGAATCCGCAGTTGTCGGTTATCTGTACATTCAGGTTCTGCTGAGTCAGGAATACGTTACCTTCCGGACCAATAGCGACAACGGCATCGCTGGCCACCAAAACCGGCGGTATCTGGTCAGTTGAAGTGACCGAGACAGACGTCATTGCTGTACAACCATTGTCATCCGTAGCCACAGCGACGTAAACACCAGCCTGCAGTCCTGTGGCAGTCAGTCCGCTCTGTCCGTCACTCCACAGAACAGAAGGTGTTCCGGTACCGCCAATGACGGTTACGGCTGCTGCTCCCTCGGGAGCATTGGCACAGGAGGTAGGGGTATTGGAAGCCTCCAGAACAAGCAGTAACGGTGGATTTGTCAACTCAACATTAACTACAGCCAGACATCCTGTTTCATCCGTTACAGATACAGAATGAGTACCTGCCGGAAGATTGCCTGCAGAAGCAATCGTGGATCCATTGCTCCAGAGATAAGCATACTGACCGCCTGAGCCGCTGATGAGCACAGTAGCGGAGCCATCGGATGAATTGGGACACTGTGGATTCGTAATCAGGAGATCTGCAGTCAGGTTACAGAGGCCTGCTGCCACTTCTACCACCTGAATATCTTCGCAGCCATTTTCATCCACTACGGTGACTGTGTAAAGGTCGGGGGCCAGACCAGAGACAGACTGTTCAGTAGAACCGTTACTCCAGTTGAAAGAATATACGCCTGTTCCTCCGGTGGGATTGGCAGCAGCCGAGCCATCGAAAATATTTGAGCCGGTTGTTGCAGTGCCTGAGGCATTGGCCTGAAGTCTGGCTGGCTCTGACACAAGGAATGTCTGGACTTCCCGGCAATTCAGACTGTCTGTTACTGTCACAGAGTACTGCCCGACAGGAAGAGAATTGATGGATTCGGTTGAAGCACCTGTACTCCAGAGAACTAAAATGGGTGTTTCTCCACCCTGAATATCCAGAGTTGCTTCACCATTATCAAGCCCGTTACAACTGATTCCGGTAACAATAATTTCGGTTTCGAGCGTACAGTTTACGCCATTGACGTTCACGGTTTCGAAGGCGGTACATCCGGCGGCATCGGTAACTGTTACGGTATATGCCCCCGGAAGCAGGCCGGTGAGTGTTGAAGTTGTATCGCTGTTACTCCAGTCAAATGTGTAGCCGGGTACGCCACCAGAGGGAGCTGCGGTGGCAGTACCATCGGCAGCGCCGGCAATCAGCTGATCGGTTCCGGAGGTATTCGGATCAATGGCTGCAGGCGAACCTACCGTCGCTGAAGCAGTTGCCGAACAACCTTCACCATCCGTTACGGTGACAATATACGTACCAAAGCCAAGATTGTTATTAACACTGGAAGCTGAGCCACTGTTCCACTGATAAGAGTAAACACCATTGCCACCTCCGGGTACCACGGTGATACTTCCATCCTGAGAATCATAGCAGCGGGCATCTGTCAGGCCTGTCGCTTCAGCCGTGACAGGTCCGTACTGGTAAACCGTAAAATTGGCTGTGCTGGAGCATCCGGTTGATGTATTTATCACAAAAACACTGTAATCTCCCGGAACAGTAACCGGCAGGTAAGCCTGATTGCCAGTAGAAGTTGTGCTGCCTCCCGGGAGTGTCCACTGATGTGAGAGTACAACAGGATTACCGATGCTGGTGGAAAGCAGATTGATAGAGGAGTTATTGCAGTTCAGATGTGTTGTGACTCCAAGTGTAGTACCTGGTGGTGTTGTATTCAGCACGACCTGTGTAACCGAGCTGGCAGAGCAACCATTGGGGGCAGATACAGTTACATAGTAATCACCCAGCTGGGTAGTGGTCGGACTGGGCAGTGACGAAGAAAATCCATTAGGGCCTGTCCAGGCAAAACTGACACCTGACACAGGTGAGCTGACGCTGATTGTTGCTATATTTCGGTTGCAGGTAATATCGCCGCCTGTCACAGCTATTGCGGGAGGATTGGCATCATTAATCACCTGTACGCTGCCGGTATTGGTACAACCTGTCTCTCCGTTGGTAATCGTGACGTTGTACGTACCAGCTACATTTACCGTGGGGTTCTGGGATGTTGATGTATATCCGTTAGGGCCATTCCAGACAAAAGACGGACTGTCGGCATCCGTGATGAGCCTTATTGTCAGATCCGGATTGGTACATGTATACGCACCGCCGGTCAGATTGACTGATGGTGGTGTCACGCGGGGGCGTACGACAGCATTGGAAACACTGGTACAGCCGTTGTGCAGATCAGTAACGCGCAGCGAATAAGTGCCGGGAGCGTTTACGATGGGCGTCAGAGTGGTGGCGCCCGAGACAATATTACCGCCGATAAGCGTTCTCCAGAAATAGGAATAGTTGGAGCCGGTAGATCCTGATCCGTCGAGTTGCACTTCCGTAACGATGCAGGTAAGCACCTTGTCCGGACCGGCCTCTGCGAGAGGTGGAGTCAGGTTACCCGGAACTTCGACGACAGAAGTGTCACGGCAGGCGACGCCACCGATGAAGTTCTGTACAATCAAAGCGTATTGACCGGGCCGGTCTGCCACGGCAGTAATGGCATTACTGATGACCTGTCCGTCAGGATTGATCCATTGGTAGGAAACAGTGTTACCCGTTGTGGATCCCACACCGGAAAGAGGAACAGACGTCACGGCGCAGGTGATAGTATCTGGCTGTTGCACAACCGCTTTGGCCGGAATTCTGACGAGCGTGAAATTGACCAGACTGTCGCAGCCATACTGTGAAATGAGCGTTTCCTGAAACTGTCCGGTTTCGCAATAAATGAGACCATTAATTTCATAACACTCATCCTTGCAAAGATATTTTACGGGCAGCGTGACCTGATTCAAAGGGAGAACACGGAGCGTCTGTCTTACCACACTGTCACAACCGATATAGGAGTCGTAGGGAGTTGAAGTGAGCGTGTAAACCCCGGGGGCCGCCAGTATAGTGTGTGGCTCTTCGGGCCATTCGTAAGGAATCTGCTCGTAACAAACAGTTTCATTTGGAAGAACAGTCGGTGGAATAGGCACGTTGGATACGGGGAAGCACCTCGTTACCGGAGCCGAGCAGGCGTTTGATACAGAGACACAAACATTACCTCCGGCGTTTCCGAAGGTAATATCAACAGCATTGTTATTACCTGTAGCGGGCAGTGTTACTACATTACTGCCTCCGTTGATCTTTGCACCTGCAGGAGCCGACCATGTGTAGGAGACGGCATTGTCAACCGGTGGTATGGAGTAGGTATCTGTTCCCTGCGGGCAAACAGTCGGGTTACCGGTGATCTGATCAACAGCACCCAGCGGTGGAGCAACCGTTGATCCGCTTATCACAGAAATAGTGTAGGAGCACATGGAGCCATTGTATCCATCCACCACCAACTGGTAACGACGGCCCACAACAAGTCCGACAGCCTGAATAAGAAACGCGCCATTCGGATTCAGAAAAACCGGTCCGGGAGCACATGCAATAGTGGTTGTACAGTTATCCAGAATTGCCGCTTCCAGTCCGGTACCCGTTGTACAGGTTCCGGGGGTGATAGCAAACAGGATATTGGAAGAGCCTGCGATAAACCCGAACCAGTTGGGATTTTCGACAACAAGATCTCCGTGGCAAAGAGCCGGGTGGAAACCGGGTGGCGCCACAATAGACGTATTCCCGGTTGCTCCATTCAAATCGCAGGTAATACAGGTTGCAGCGCAACTGTAGGCGAACGCGGGTGGAGCCTGGCAGGCGAAGAGACCCTGAGCGGATACTCCGGCAGCGCCCGCAAGAAAAAGTGAAAGTGTGAAAATGAGCCTGTTAAGCATAATCGGTTGTTAAAAGATGAACATGGGAGTAAACTGAATACCGGGCTGTACTTCGGGATATTCAAAAGGGGGATTATCGGACTGATTCATCTTCCGGCAGTTCTAAACCACCGATGATTCATGCAGCCGGAGCCAGACCGGTTTATGGAACGGTTAAAGGTAATTCAAAAATCGGGCCACAGCGCATGTCGCCTGATAAAAAGGCAGTTTCTTTACAAAAAATAATGAATAAATGGGCTATTTTAATATTTATTAAAAAAAAATTAATTCTTATAGCCGGTTTTCTCTGAATAAATTGATTTGATCGGGACTGCCGAGTACCAGAATACACAAATCGCTGTCCAGAACAGTCCGGGTAGCGGGATGCAGTTCGAATCGGCCGTTGGGATATCGAATGGCTACAATGGGTGGCAGTTCCTGTGCATTGAAACAGACTTCTTCGATACTCAATCCCCTGAAGTCTTTCCTGATTTCCTTCACCGGAATTTCCTCCAGAATGAGGTCGTGAGGCTGCATATTGGCCAGCAAGCTGATGTATTCTATCAGGTCGGGCCTTTTTGCGAGGTTGGCCATGAAGAAGCCGCCTATTCTTTCAGGGAGTACCACATGGTCTGCACCCGCGCGATACAACTTGAGTTCGTCAGCCGGTTTGGTAGCGCGGGCTATTATTTTGATCCCGGGATTCATATTCCGGGCAGTAATCACGCCGGACAGATTATTGGCCATTTCTGGTAGCGTCAGAATAAGCGTGCCTGCCTTCTGAATTCCTGCAATTTTCAGTATAAAGTCCTCAGTAGCGTCACCTTCTACGAACAGATAGTCCGACTCCTGTTCAAGCCAGTGAATCCGTCGGGAGTCCGTTTCGATAATTACAAATGGGGTTTTCTGCTTCTGCAGTTCATTACATACCTCTACTCCGTGGCGGCCAAAACCGCAGATGATTGTGTGTCCGCTCAGTTTGTTGATACGATCCATCATATTGAACTCCATAAATATACGGCGTACTTCAGCGTCGGCGAAGATACTGAAGATGGTTGAAACTGAAAAAGTGAACAGGCCCAGATTGAAAAGTACGAGAAAGGACGTGAATACCCTGCCCGCGTGACTCAGCGGAATGACCTCACCAAATCCTACTGTGGACAGGGTGATAAGGCTCATGTAATAGGAGTCAAACCAGGAAGATCCTTCAATCAGGCGATATCCTGTCATGCCAATTACCACGGCCAGCATCATCCAGCCAATAGCAACACGAAGTCTGTTGATGGTTACAACGATGACTTTTCTGTTCGACGGCCTTGCTTTGGACAGGTCGGGCAGCCTGAAGAGCCACAATAGGAGCCTTAACGAAGAAAGTATGTTCATCAGTCAAATACACCGACCACAATGCCCTCCGAGGATTTAATATTCCTCACGTTCAGTACCCTTTGGTTCATAACAAGCGGGATTGTCTGGGAAGTATTTGTCGGGAAAAACATATCCACTCCGTTCAGGAATGAAAAACCGCCGAAAGCTCCTACAGGAGTCAGTTCGGTTACGCCGTCACCGTCGTCGTACAGGAAATAGGTAATGGCTGTTTTGGAAGGACTCGCATACTGCGGAGTTGACAGAACCGAGTTGCTGACCGTGAGCGTATCGCGACCATTCACTACTGCCTGGCTGCCTGAAAACACGTTCAGCACAGTCTGGCCCTGGGTGTTGGGCAATCCTGCCAGCAGTATTCCTGCCAGCGAGGGAGGGGGCGGTATAGTACGCAGATAGACAAAACTGTTCAGGTGCGTAATCGGTTCTCTGAAGTAGTGAATGGTGCGCTGTGAAGGGGAGGCCGGTATGGCTACAAACTCAAAAGTAGTACTGGCCTTGATATTTTCCGGGCCCCATTTGCCGGAAGCATCCGTTGTGAAGGTAAAATCCGGAGTAGTTTTTACCCGCTCGCCGGTTGCAGGATCTGTTTCCCATATCTGTACTGTTGCACCAACCAAAGGCGTATTTTCTCCGAAATAGAGAACTTTCCCGGCAACACAGACCAGTGGCCCCTGTACTTTTATTTCGGTTGTGGGAGGCAGTGTATTGTGAAAAAATTGCCATACGGCAGTGAAGGATTCCTCGCTGGTGGCTACCTGATAGTGATCTTTACCGCTGAGTTGTACATTCTGTGCCCCTGATATATTGCCTCCCTGAACAATCTCGTCTTCAGTACTCCATATATTGAGGGTCGGCTCGGCACCGCCTGGCCCGGCGGCAGTTGCCTGCACGGATGAACCGATATGAACATACCCGTCCACTTTGGCAGCCCTCACCGGATCAGAAAGATAATTGTAGCACACACCTCCACCGGCGCTGTGACCGATCAGACGCACCTGGGAAGCACCGGTTTCCTGCAATACCTGATCAATAAACTGATCGAGCAACTGAGGTGTGTTACCACCAAGCTGGTTCAGGCTGTTCCAGTCAAATGCATGGATAAACTTGCTTTTGTATCCGTTTGAGTGAAATAACTGCTGAAATTTCGTCCAGGTATCGCCAGAAGCCAGAAAACCGTGTACCATAACAACCGGGTAGAAACAGGTATCGCAGCCAACCGGAGTAGCGGGCACCTCCCTTTCTTCTGCCAGGTCAACGGAACCGGGCAGTGAACTGCAGGATATCAGCAAAAAAGCAATGAAGAAGTAAATCAGTCGCATTTCAGAAAGTTTTTCCAGATTTGAAGACAAATATCACAAATTACGAAACAATGAACAAAAAATTGCCCAAACAGTTCAAATATTACCTTTTTATTTGCCTTTTAGTAGTTGAATTTAGTGATAGCCGACTGATCATCACATGGTCAGCGATGAAAAAGCCCCCGTTTTGCTCAGAAACGGGGGCAGATAAACCTGATTTACTCTAAAGGGAAAAGTAACTCCAGGAAACTAGCTAATAACCTGTTTATACTAGTAAGAACTGAATAATAATCTGGCTGAAGGACCAGTTTACATTTGGTGTTTCCGTTTTTTACGTCCTGGTCGCCGGTGGGCATCAGGCGGGTTCGGGAGTGATATTTGTTTCAGTGGTTTTGTCCGGCGTCATACAGGACAAATGTCTTTTCTCCTTTGCGAACTGCTGTTGCAAAAGTGTAATAAAAATTCCGAACCAGTTCAGGCCATTTATCAGTTGGCACTTCTGACTGAGCAGTTAGCCATTTAAATTAGTATTCGGATTTACCAGCTTTCAAAAGTGAATGAAATCTGCACCATAGTACCGGCCCCTGATCCGTCTTCGTCGTACAGGTCCAGCACCTCCAGTATCATATCGGGGAGGGTATGCGATGCAATTTTGGCGAGTCGTTCATGGCTTATCTGCATTCCCCTGGAGCGGGCAAATGGCAGTTCCGAATCTTTGAATGCGGCTGCAGCCTCTCGGCCGATTCCGTTATCGCGAATAGAGAGCGTACATCTTTCATCTTCAAGTTTTACGGAGATTGTCAGCTTCCCCTTTCCGCTTTTCAGGGGAAGAAGCCCGTGCCTGATAGCGTTTTCCACATAAGGCTGAAGTACCATCGGGGGGATCTGAATAAAACTCCATCCCAGACTTTCTTCGGGGGTATCAATTTCGCAAATAAAGAAATTTCTGAACCTGATTTGCTCCATTTCCACATATTCTCTCAGAAAATCAATTTCGTCTTCCAGCGAGATGAGATCTTTGGAAGAATAATCGAGCACCCTTCTCATCAGTTTGCTGAACCTGTCGAGATAGGCTTCGGCTACTTTCGGGTTTCCTCCCACCACCTGCAGTTTAACAGTATTCAGACTGTTGAAAATGAAGTGCGGGTTCATCTGGGCACGAAGATTGGCCAACTCCAGTTCTGTCAGCTTTTTTTTCAGATTCAGTTCTTCCCTGATTTTATTTTGCCGCCTGAACCAGTATAAGGCCAATACTGCCAAGGCAAGCAGTATTATGGAGGCCCGGAACCACCATGTCTGCCACCAGGCTGCCCTGATCATGACCGGGACTCTGAGAGTAGATAAGTCCTGATAATTCCCCAATACGTCAGCTATTTGAATTTCAAGCAGATAGTTGCCGGGCTGCAGGTTCCATAACGTGAGTATGTTCGTACCTTTTATATATGTC
>JBDLWO010000128.1:0-17913 GCA_039804245.1 Bacteroidota bacterium | reverse complement strand
TACACACTCACTGCGGGCGACGACACGGCGTCCCGCAAGATGATCCAGACGAAAAACTAGAAGAAATTAGTATTATGACGAGAACAGGGTCGTTCCGGAATGCCGGGGCGGCCCTTGTTGTTTTATGCCCGCTCGCAAAGTTCTATGGGAGAGCAATTGTCGAGTAATATGTTTCCATTGTATTGAAAGGTAACTCCGGGGCCATACCACGCTTCAAGCGTGATGAACCTGATTTCAGAAGAGGTCGTAAAACGCAACTTGTACAGTCGCCAGTCGGAATGACTGACAAGCGGAGAGCTCGTCAGCAATTGTCCTTTATCCGTTTTACTTCCACTGCCCCACACACGTATTCTGCAGGGTTTATTGAAGCCTACGTACTGTTCTGCGTGGGCCAACCAGATTTCAAATTTGTAGCATTCTCCACTCTTCAGGACCGCTGGCAATTCCTGTGAAATACTTTCAGCAGAGTTGTCACTACGCGTAACCAGCCCCAGACAGGTTTTTCCATCCTGTGCGGGCAGATTGAGTCCCCAGGCTCCCGGAAGGATATCAGGGGTGCTTCCGGGGACACCGGAGTACCAACCGACAGGAGAGGCTGACGCCCTCGGCTTATCCTCAAAAGACGGGTTTGAGAGATATATTTTACCCTGGTTCTGGAACAATGTAGCTGTCAATATGAAGCTTGTCAGGACTGAAAATAGCGGGAAATTATGCTTTGTCATTGCGAAATTGAAAAAACAGGGGAATTCACAGATAATAAACGGCAAATCACCCGATTACTCGTTTACCTTTGCAATAAATTTTTTGAAATTCATGTCGCGTAAAAGACCTGCTTACTTCTATGCCGTTATCAGTGTAGCGCTGGTACTGTTCGTGCTGGGTTTTTTCGGACTGATGACACTTCACGGCCGCAAGTTAGTCAACCTGTTCAAGGAAAGGGTAGATATCTGGCTGGAATTAAAGCCGGCACAGTCTCAGGCAGATGTCAGTACGCTTATCCGGCGTATTCAGCAACAGCCGTTTGTCAAACCTGAATCGGTTACACTGATAACCAAAGAGCAGGCTGCTGCTACCATGAAAAAGGATCTTGGTGACTCAAGTATGCTCGAAGACATGCCCGATTTGCTGCGAGATGTTATCAGGTTCAATGTGAAGGCAGAATATCTCGATACAGCCAGGCTGTCGGAGTGGCGCGAAACGCTTCGCAGTGATACACTGGTTGCCGATCTTTACTTCGAGGCAGCCAATACCGGAAATGTGAGCAACAACCTGCGCTCCATCGGACTGGCGACGCTGGTACTCTGTATTCTGCTCGTCTTCGCTGCGGTGGCCCTTATTCATAATACCATTCGTCTCGACCTGTACTCAAACAGGCTTCTGATTAAAAATCAGGAACTGGTAGGCGCCTCCTGGTCTTTCATTGGGAAGCCTTACATTCGCCGCGGAATACTGAATGGTCTGCTGAGTGGTCTGCTGGCGGTTCTTTCACTTTCCCTGATGGTTATGTGGCTTCATTCGGTAGTTCCTGAACTCGAAGGTCTCAGTGATCCGAATGGCGTCCTGATGGTGATGACGGCCCTCGTATTTCTCGGAATGCTCATTTCCGGATTCAGTACCTGGTTCGTGGTAAACCGGTTCCTCAAAATGCGTATTGATGATCTTTACTGAATAACCCTGACAGGGTCAATAAATCTGAAAATAATGGCAAAACAACAAGCATCTGCATCACAGTCCAAAAAACAGGCTCCGGCACCCGCGCGAGCAGCACAATCCAGAGAGAGCATATTCGATACACCAGCCAACCGGGAACTGATTTTCGGCCGTAACAATTTTATGTTTATGGGTATCGGACTCGCTCTTATTGTAGTTGGTCTGTTCCTCATGGCCGGAGGCTCCATGCCTGATCCCAACAAGTGGCAACCGGAAATTATCTACAGCTTCCGCCGTATTACACTGGCTCCCATCTGTATGGTAGCTGGTTTTGTAGCGGTTGTAATAGGTATTTTCAGGAAGAATGAGGCCCCTGCGGCAGGTTAATTATGAGCTATTTACAGGCGCTTGTCCTCGCCATTATTGAGGGAATTACCGAGTTTCTGCCGGTTTCCTCTACTGGCCATATCATTATCGGGTCGTCGGCAATGGGTATTGCCTCCTCGCCGTTTGTCAAAGTATTCACCGTAGCCATTCAGTTCGGAGCTATTCTCTCGGTGCTGGTTCTGTACTGGCGCCGCTTTCTCCGGAGTTTTTCCTTCTATGTCAAGCTGCTGGTAGCCTTTATTCCGGCAGTTGTTTTCGGCCTGCTTCTCAAAAAGCAGATTGATGCCTTGCTCGAAAATATTGTAGTGGTAGCACTGGCGCTGATTATTGGTGGAATAATTTTTCTCTGGCTCGATAAACTCTTCGCTAACCGCAGTCTTCGCGAAACTTCCGTGGACGATGTGACGCTCCCCCGTGCACTGCGAATAGGCCTGTTTCAGGTGCTTTCCATGATTCCGGGAGTCAGTCGCTCGGCGGCCACTATTATTGGCGGTCTTACCCAGGGGCTTTCCCCAACAACGGCAGCCGAGTTTTCCTTTTTTCTGGCAGTACCCACCATGTTCGCCGCCACCTGCAAAACGCTTTGGGATTATATCACAGACGAGGGCGGAACGTTCACTACTCAGCAACTGGGATTACTCGCATTTGGTAATGTCGTCGCGTTTATTGTAGCAATGATTGCCATCCGCGCATTCATCGGCTATCTCACCCGGCACGGATTTCGTATATTCGGTTACTACCGTATAGCTGCGGGAATTATTATTCTGCTGCTTTGGAAGTCGGGCTACTTTACCGGTGTTAATGTAGGCGACTTTTAGGGTTGCTTCTTAAAACATATCCAAATTACAGCGATGTAAAATCGCCTGTTCCAAATAATGTATCTTTGCCGCGTGTTTTTGTCACCACCAAAAACATAAAATTCTGCGGCCTCAAATAGCAACTTTTGCCCTCACCTCAGTCCTGACAACTAAAACTGAATCAACCATGCAGGAAATCGGATTAGTACCCACCACAGCTAATCTCGCCGAACTCGGCATCAAAAATTTCAAAACGGCCTATTGGAACCTGTCACCCGAAGAACTGACAGAACACGCTATTCAGAAGGGTATGGGTCAGCTCGCCGACTCAGGTGCCCTGGTAATCCAGACGGGTGAATTCACCGGTCGTTCTCCCGAAGACCGGTTCATCGTCAAAGACAGTGAAACTGCCAGCAAGGTACTTTGGGGAAAGGTAAATATCCCCTTCTCCCCGCAGAAGTTCGATGCACTCTGGCGCAAGGTCTGCCGTTATCTCAACAAAAAAGACCTGTATGTGCGCGACCTGGCTGCCAACGCCAGCAAAAATCCCGATTATCGCCTTCGCCTGCGCGTTATCACAGAATACCCCTGGAGTAATCAGTTCGCCAATAATATGTTCCTCCGGCCCGATGCGGATGTGCTGAACGACTTCGACCCACGCTGGACGGTACTCTGCGCTCCCGGGTTTAAAGCCAATCCTGAAACGGACGGAACCCGGCAACACAATTTCGCCATCGTCAATGTGAAAAAGCGCCGACTTCTCATCGGTGGCACCGGCTACACCGGCGAAATAAAAAAGGGCATTTTTTCGGTCATCAACTTCGTTCTGCCAACACGTACAGCAGATTCTCTTCCCATGCACTGCTCTGCCAACGTGGGTAAAGACGGTGATATTGCCCTCTTCTTCGGTTTGTCGGGAACGGGTAAAACCACGCTGTCTGCTGATCCCGATCGTATGCTGATCGGCGATGACGAACACGCATGGGGTGATAATGAAGTATTTAACTTTGAAGGCGGCTGTTACGCCAAAACAATTGATCTGACACCGGAAAAAGAACCCGATATATACAGGGCTATCCGACATGGCGCTATTCTCGAAAATGTGAAATTCTATCCGGGCACGCGTAACGTGGATTATTCCGACCGCAGCGTGACTGAAAACACACGTGTGTCTTACCCGATTCATCACATAGACAACGTACTCTCCCCCAGCCGTGCCGACGGTGATCCTGAAAATATCTTCTTCCTGACCTGCGATGCCTATGGTATCCTGCCGCCTGTCTCCCGCCTGACACCCGAACAGGCAATGTACTATTTTATCAGCGGATATACCGCACGCGTTGCCGGTACGGAGGTGGGAGTCAAAGAGCCCAAATCAACTTTTTCCGCCTGTTTCGGCGCACCCTTCCTGCCGCTGCACCCGGCCAGATATGCCGACCTGCTCGGTAAAAAACTTCGCAAAAGCAAGGCCAACGTGTGGCTCATCAATACGGGGTGGAGTGGTGGACCCTATGGCACTGGCAGCCGTATCAAATTGTCGTACACCCGCGCCATGATCACTGCGGTGCTCAACGGAGAACTCACCAGGGTAAACTTCACAAGACATCCCATTTTCGGACTGGATATGCCAGTGTCTTGCCCGGGCGTGCCAACGAATCTGCTCAATCCGCGCGACACCTGGAACAATGGTGCCGAATACGATGCCAAAGCCAGAGCGCTGGCACAGGAATTCAACAACAACTTCGCGAAATTCGCCGATCAGGTAAAACCGGAGGTGCTGGCCGCCGCACCGCTTGTCTGAAGGGCATAAAAGGGGTATAGGGTATTGGGTATAGTTGTGGCCGGAAATGGCAGGATGGACTTCATGGCTCGAAATTTTTTCACAATTTCTACCGAAGTCTGTCAAGTTATTTCATGAGGCAACCCAATACCCCATCATACCCCCTTAAAACTCATTCTCAAAACACCCGGTATCTGGCATGACAGCATCGCGTATCTTTCCTTCCAGATCGGTACTGATACCGGGCACAGGCATAGCGTAGCGATTGGCAATGGAGTGGAGTGTGTCGGGCCTGAATATTCGCTTGTCGGGATCCACGAAGATGGTATCCCTGATGTCTGCGTTAATGCAGGGCTGACAGTGTTCCATAAAATCGGGATAGGCATTCTCCTTGAGCAGATCGCGCACGCGAACGATACAGTTGCTGAACTGATAGTCAAACTGTCCGGGGTCGTCAAGCCTGTCAAAAAGACTGATCTGGTCGGCCCGGCTGCCGAAAAAGATGCAGTTCCTGAATCGCGCCTTCAGGGGAAAGGCTGCATATTGCTCACAGAGAGGATCGAGACAAAGGGCATTGCCCATCCTCAGTGCATCGCCGTTAACTCCGTAACTGGTGGCCGTACAGTAGGTAAAATTGTAATTTCCTCCGTATTCCAGCTGGATACAATACCCGGCATTACTGTAAAACAGACAGTTTTCAGATGTTATTTCTGCGTGAATGCCGATAAGTCCGGGGCCGGCGGTATTGTAAATCTGCGTGTTTTTCAGCCTCAGGTCAGATGCTGAATCCACCCGGATACCGATGATGGAGTTTCTGATGATGCAGTGCTGCACCTGATGCCCCCGTGTGTTCTCCTGTAGCCAGATCCCGGTCCATTGCCCCGGCTCATCGTCGAATTCAGGTTCCGGGCGGTCGCTCTCAATGATGACGGGCCGGTCGGAGGTGCCCTCAATAATGAGCTTTCCCGCCCCCCGGAAGGCCATGTAGCCATCGCTGTACCGGTAAATGGCGGTATCCGTGCTGATCTTGCCCAGGCCCCCGTGCACATACACGCGCGTTCCCGCAGGCATGCGTACCGTGCAGGAATCAATCACCAGAATTCCGTAGATGACATAGGGCCTCGGATCGTCCCACACCCATTCTCCGCCACCGCAACCAAATCCGGCAACGCCTCCCGCACCGAAGCGGGAAGGAAGATAGACGGCATTTTGACCCCAGGCTTCAAGTACGACGAGCTGTGTATTGCCGTTAGTCTCCAAAACAAGATTTTCATCGAGAATGAATGGACTGCTCTGATCATTCGGATTGATGGTGACCTCGGCAAAAACATACATGCTGTCGTTGGGGGCAATCTCCAGATCGGTGAAGCTGTCGCCTGAAACGCCATCTACATTCAGGTTGAAACGCGACTGGCCGCCCTTTTCCAGCTTCAGGGAAGAGATACGGATGCTCCTGCTGTGCCGGTTATATATCTTGAAGTAGCGGGTAGCCGATCCGACCTGCGTAAATACAGTATCGAAACGAAGGGTATCGGTACTGAACTCCAGCTTGTCTTGCGGATCAGTTGTGAAACTTTCTTTCCTGCAGGAGGCCATGAAGGCCACGAATATGACGATGGGAATGAGAATACGCATAAAGCAAGGCTGTTGAAGGGTAACAGGTCAGGCAGTTCCGCTATTGCGTGTACGCCACACAGAAATCAGCATCCGGACTGCAAATACAGGCGCGGCAATGATACTGCCCACACCAAAAAACAGCATTTCATTCCAGATGAAATGTTCCATATCCATTTTTTCAAAAGGAGGCAGGTGCCCTGTAATCGGCTCCCAGGTCTGTTCCTCGATGTAAGACATAAATCCGTTGAGTTTGTCAATAAGCAGGAAAGTAACCGGAAACATCAGCAGCAACAATACAATTTTAAGTATCTGCTGTTTTGCCAGAAAGGTATGGCCGACCAGAAAGGTGTATCGCGTGAGCGTGATGAGTGTCACGATGAAAATGATATTCAGCGTTCGAAACGGCCATACATACATGGCTTTGTCAATTTTTGACAGGATAGCCCACACGATGATTCCGGTGAAGAGCCACCACACGATTTCGAGGGCGAGGAGCGCCAGGTTTTTTTTGTTCATATCCAGAATGGGGCGAGGAGTAAACCGTGCAAGTGCGACGGCTTTTTCGCCCTGCAAAGAACGTGAATTATACCGTTATACAAGTTATACAGTTGTTATTGCAGGCCGGCCCGGGCGAATGAGTGATCCGGCCAGCATACCACCTGCGCTGGCCGCGAGTCCGTACAGCATCGGAGGAAATTCGGCCCAGAACTGTGCAGCACCCTTCAGTGTGCCGGAGGCGGCCAGGTCGGGCAGGGTGAAGTTGGTTGCTGCCCATACGCTGATGCCAAGCAGCATGGATAGTGTGGCGCCCAGCGAACTGGCCCTTTTCCAGTACAATCCGGAGATAAGGGGAACAAACAGAGAAACCAGGCTGAAGGCCGATGACTCTCCCACCAATTCATAGATGTTATTGCGCATCAGTGCCATACAGCCGGAAATCACGCCTACTCCAATCACCGAAAATCGCATCACCTGTAGTAATTCCGCGTCGCTCATATTTTTTCGCACAGGCCGTATCAGGTTCTCTCCGATAACGGTGGCAGGCGCCAGCATGGCGCCACTGCAGGTACTCAGAATCGCTGAAATCAGTGCGCCAAAGAAAAGTATCTGTATGCCTAATCCACTGTGCTGCAGTACCATGCGGGGAATCATCATCTGTGTGTCGCCCTCTGCCAGCTCCGGGTACAGCATCTTGCCGCAGTAGCTGATGATGAGTGGCAGCGCTGCGATGCTCAGGTACATACCGCCTGCTATATAACACGAAATGATAGATGCCCGCACATTTCTGGCCGACATTACCCGCTGGAATACATCCTGCTGCGGAACGCTCCCCAAACCAATGGTCATCCAGGCGGCAAACCAGTGCACTACATTGATGGGTTTGTCAGTGTCAGGGAAAAACCGGAAAAAGCCTTCCGGCGCGGCCTCCGCCATTTTGCCGAAACCACCCACAGCTGTCACCATTTCAGCAGCCAGAGCTGTCAGACCAATGATAATGGCTATCGTCTGAAAAAAATCAGTCACCGATATAGACCACATGCCTCCGATGTATGTGTAGGTAAGTACCATCGAGGTACATAGCAGTACGCCCCAGTAATACTCCAGTCCGGTAACGCTTTGCATGACTATCGCCAGTGCTACAATCTGTGCAGTAATCCAGCTGAAAAAGGAGGGTACCATCAGAAACGCGGATATTATCTCGACCCGCCTCCCGAATCGTATCTCAAAAAAATCGTTGAACGTGAGTATATTCATATTGTACAGTGGCCGCGCAATGAGTAGCCCGGCCAGTATAAGACAAAGAGCCGCACCAAACGGATCCTCAATCACGCCAAGCAGTCCGTGTTCGGTAAATTCCGAGGAGGCGCCCATGACTGTTTCCGAGCCGAACCAGGTGGCAAACAGGGCGCAGGCCACCATATATACAGGAAGGTGTTTCCCGGCTACCACAAAGTCGGAGGCGGTTTTTACATTACGGGAAGCCCACCAGCCAATGGCAAGTGTGCCCGTTAGATAAAGCAGGATGAATCCGATCAGCATTGCCCCGTAAAACAGATTTCTTTGATGGATGAATTTTTGCGCAGCAAAGAAATAGTTTTTACAAATTTTTCAGCGGTTTTTTGTCGGCAGCTGTCCGATACATTTCTTGTACAGCCGCTTATTCCCTTTTTGAATGTATTTTTGCCCTAAACCATTTCAACCTGAAAAATATGAGGCAATCAGCTGTTTTAATCGCCCTTTTTTGTGTCTTTTGCTCATTCCGGGTGCTGGCACAGCAACAGATGTTCGAGCGTATGTGGTATCCGGTAAAGGCCAATGGTGTCGATTTGAAATACCCGTTCGCCGGCGGACTGAACGCCCCGCAGTTCTCTCAGGCCGATCTGAACCGCGACGGACTGCAGGATCTCGTGATATTCGAACGTGTGGGCAACATACTGCTCACCTTCCTCAATAACGGCACGCCCAACGAGGCAGATTATACATTTGCCCCCGAATATGCCTGTTTTTTCCCTGAAATGGTGGATTATGTGGTAATGCGCGATTTCGACAAAGACGGCGCCGCTGATATCTTTACCGGCTCTGTACTGCCCAGTCGTCAGGATATTCAGGCGCACAAAGGATATTACGATGGTAATGTCCTGAAATTTAACCCCTATCTGTTCTCCTTTCCCGGTTGCACACTTTGCGATCCGCTGTATATTCATTACCCCGACCCCGATATGCCCGGACTCTGGAACAACCTGCCTGTGAACAGGGGCGATATCCCTGCTTTCGATGATATCAACGGTGATGGCGATATTGATATCGTTACGTTCGAGGCAGCAGCCGGCGGACATATCTGGCTGCTCGAAAACCAGTCGGTAGAACTGGGCCTCGGACTCGCCAACATGCGCTTCCATCTGGTTACCCAATGCTGGGGCGGCGTGTATGAAAGCGGCCTGGAAGCCTGCTATTGCGATCTGGCCCCAACACCGGACTGTTGCGCACCCTGTTTTGGCGGGCCCGCTGATGATCGGAATCTGCACCCGGGCTCCACTGTGGTCACTTTTGATGCCGAAGGAGATGGTGACAAGGAGGTGGTGCTCGGCGATGTCTCATTCTCCTGCCTGAACTATCTGCACAATGGCGGCTCCTCCACGCATGCCTGGATGACCAGTCAGGATACTGCTTTCCCCTCCTACAATATACCCGTGGATATGCCAGTCTTTCCTGCGGGTTTTTATCTCGATGTTGATAACGATGGCAGGAAGGATTTCATCGCAGCACCCAATAACCCTACTATCGGAGAAGACAGGAAAAATGTGTGGTTTTACAAAAATACCGCTCCGGCAGGCCACTACTTTGAGCTGCAGGAGCGCGCTTTCCTGACAGATGACATGATTGATATCGGTTCTGTCGCTCACCCGGCCTTCGCTGACGTAAATGCCGACGGTCTCACCGATCTGGTCATCGGCAACTATGGCTATTATACACCGGGTGTGCCGGTAAATGCCCGACTGTATCTCTTCCTGAATACAGGCTCGCCCACCGCACCAAGATTTGAACTGAGCAGTACCGACTGGATGGGACTGTCTGAATTTACGCCGGGCGATTATGACTTTTCACCCACCTTTGGCGATCTGGACAGCGATGGCGACCTCGATCTGCTGGTGGGTAATAATATCGGCGGATTCTACTACTACAGAAATCTGGCCGGACCCGATCAGCCCATGAATCTGCAGCGCGACCAGAGTGTGATGTGGGCGCAAATGGATGTAGTAGGGTCGGTTTCCACGCCAGTACTGTACGATCTGGACCAGGATGGCCTCCTTGATATTGTAGCCGGTGAACGTACCGGTTATGTCAACTTCTTCAGAAACAAAGGAACAGCATCAGCTCCGGTATTTTCCGCAGTACCCGAAATCGGCAGGGTAGGCCAGGTGGATGCACGAACACCCTTCGACGCCGCCGGTTATTGCGCTCCGACAATCATACAAACTACCGACGGCCCTCTGCTGCTCATCGGAACCCAAAGCGGTCACCTGGAAGCCTACTTCATTTCCCAAAACCTGCAGGATACTTTTTTCCTGACTGATGCACGCTGGGGGGGACTGGATGTTGGCAATCGCAGTCATCCTGCACTGGCAGATCTCGACAGCGACGGAATTCTGGAAATGGCTCTCGGGAATGCCCGCGGCGGACTGACAATCTATAAGACTGTTCTGGAAGATTGCTCTGTTTCTGCCACAGAGCCTCCGGTATCTGAATCAGAACTGAGGGTCAGCCCCAATCCGGTACAACAGTGGGCACGTATCGAGTGGCAGGGTCACAGCAATGCTTCCTGGCGCGCTTTCAATGCGCTCGGACAATTAACTGCAGAAGGTAAGCTGGATGCGTCAACCGGGTATCTCGATGTAAAAACATGGCCCTCCGGTGTATATTTTATTGAGGCTGTATCGGGAAGAAAAAGACAAA
The DNA here is from genome assembly GCA_039804245.1 of Bacteroidota bacterium. GTDB lineage: Bacteria > Bacteroidota > Bacteroidia > Chitinophagales > Saprospiraceae > M3007. Next base: position 7,227 of record JBDLWO010000128.1, on the reverse strand, counting down.
GCGCAAGACTGATCAAACAATAAACTCAGAGGTCGAATACATAACCTTCATTGAGAAACTTTTCGTACTTCACCCGGTCGAAACTGTATAGTTTGGCCGGGCGATGTGCAACGCCCTCCTGTAACTCGTCGCTCTCTACAAGAAAACCCATAGAGAGAATTTTCTTGCGGAAATTGCGCTTGTCGAGCTTTTTGGGAAGGTCCAGAACAGAATCGTACAACTGCTGGAGTTCTGAAAGTGTGAATTTGGGCGGCAATAACTCAAATCCGAGCGGTGCCGTTCGCACTTTCCGCTTCAGGCGCTTCAGGCAGCTGTCCAGAATTTCATTATGGTCAAATGCCAGGTCTTTTACCTCCGATAACTTGTGCCATCGGGCCGATTGCGCGAATGATGCAGGATTGATGGCGTGCTTCCCCACCTTTACCAGCGAAAAATAAGCCACGGTGATTACCCGCCCCAAAGGATGCCTGTTCACCGAACCAAATGTCTTCACCTGCTCCAGATACACCCCGCGAAGGCCAGTCAGTTGCTCCAGCACACGCTCCGCTGCAGTATCCAGATCCTCATTAGGATATACCAGATCGCCCGGAAGTGCCCACTTGCCCTTGTACGGAGCCGCACCCCGCTGAATAAGCAGGATGTTCAATTCGCCTTCATCAAAACCGAAGATAACATTGTCAACGGAAAAGGCTGATTTGAAAAAGCTCTCAATTTCACTCATATAACCCGGGAAACATGGCCAGTTTCGCCCGACAAATATACAGTACTTATTGTAAAATTTACACCATATAAGCAAACAGCCTTCCGGCGAACTTTTATTGATATGTTGTGTTGAGTTTTATGAAGTATTTTGAGCGCGTGCCAATCAAATGATTTACCTTTGTCTCTTAATTCCCCGAAACATGGCTTTGTCCTGCCGTTTTAATCCGGAACGCATTCATCGTTTAACGTAGGATCACCCTTAAAACTCCGGTGAGTATGCAAATTGACGTCCCATCCCATATCGAGAAACTTCTGTTTCTTCACGAATCACTGGTCATACCGGGTTTCGGGGGGTTCACTGCCACCCGTACGCCCGCTACAACTGATTTCTCCGGAGGTACAGTCAGCGCAGCATCCAAAACGCTGGCATTCAATGAAAATCTGACTGTTGATGATGGCCTGCTGATCAGTGATATCACGATGAGTCACGGCATCAGTCAGTATGACGCCCAGCGTGTAGTGGCCGAATTCGTGGAAAAGATGCAGACTCTGCTCAACCAGCGTGAGATTGTTACGCTGCCGGGTGTGGGCCGCCTCTATAAAAATTACGTGCAGAAGATTCAGTTTCTCCCCGATACCACCAACTTCAACCCCGCCTCTTACGCACTCCCGCCACTCCAGTTTTCACCGATTACCCGGGCCCGCGAAGTCAGCCCTGACCTGGCCACTCAGACAGGTGTTGACGAAGCAGCCCTGAATTCCCCGACAACCACTCCGTCTCAACAACCACCAGCATATGAACAGGCATATACCCGCCGACGCCAGGGCAGCTCTCCCATAGGCGTAGCTCTCGGGGTGATTCTGTTGCTTGGCTCCCTGCTGGCCGGCATCTGGTACTGGCAAAACAAAAAAGAACCGGATGAGAAAAAAGGTGTCGTGGAAACACCAGTGGGCTCCGTTAAAGACAGGTCAGACGAAGTCAGGGGCACCGAACAACCGGTAAATGAATCTGAATCAGAGCCGACACTCAAACCACCTGCTCCCGTGGTCACACCCGTCACCGAACCCATCGAAAAAACCGTCGAAAAAAGCGCTGAAAAAGCGCTGAAAGAGCGGGAGGAAAGGGTACGTGATGTGGTGGAAAATGGCATCCTCTGCGTTGTGGCACTGGCCACACTCTCCGATATGGAAAATGTAGTCGCTCTTCGAACCAAAATGTCAAGCGCAGGCTACTCGGTTTATACAAGGGGAAAATACCCGATTGAAGTGGGCGTGAAGTTTTATTACTCCTCCGACAGGGAACTCGAAGATCATATCGAAACGATCAAGGAAATGGCTTTCGTCAGGCAGGTACTCATCAAACAACCAATCAGGGAAGTACGGTGATCAGAATAGATCATATTGGCATCGCTGTCCGCAATATGGCGGAAAGTAACGACCTGTTCGCACGCCTCCTCGGCGAGGCTCATTACAAGACAGAAACTGTAGAAAGCGAAAAAGTGGCAACTTCCTTCTTCCAGATCGGTGAAAGCAAAATAGAACTGCTCGAAGCCACCGACTCCGATAGCCCCATCGCCAGATTTATCGAAAAACGCGGAGAAGGTATCCACCACATCGCCTTCGAAGTGTCAGATATTCACGCCGAAATGGAAAGGCTGGAAGCTGAAGGTTTTGTCCCGCTCAACAAAGAACCCAAACGCGGCGCCGATAACAAATTGGTCGCCTTCCTGCATCCCAAATCCAGTAACGGTGTTCTGGTCGAACTCTGCCAGTCTGTGTGACTCCTTCCAATCACCGTTTATCGCTTCAACCAAATCAATCAAAATCATGGAGATTATCCCTTCCTTCGACTTGCTGGATGGCAAATTGGTGCGACTGCGCCAGGGCGACTTCGAACAGAAAACAGAATACGATGCCACCCCCCTCGAACTGGCCCGTGAACTGGAAGCTGCCGGTATCCGCCGCCTGCATATGGTGGATCTCGACGGCGCCCGCAGCGGACGCCCCGCCAATCTCCATATCCTCGCTGAAGTGGCAGCACGTACGCGCCTCCAGATTGACTACGGCGGCGGACTTCGCTCCATTCCTTCACTCAAACAGGTGTGGGACGCCGGCGCCATGCTCTTCTCCGTAGGCAGTATGGCCTTGCTCGCACCTGATGAATTCAGGGCATGGGTGGAGAAATTCGGCCCCGAACGCTTCCTCGTGGGAGCCGATGTACGCGGGAAAAATATCGCGATCCAGGGCTGGACGGAACAAACCAATGTCAGTGTCTTCGATTTCCTGCGCGACCTCGCCAAACTGGGTATCAATCAGATATCTGTCACCGATATCGAACGCGATGGTGAAATGAATGGCCCCTCCGTCGAACTCTACCGCGAAATTCTGGTGGAATTCCCGAACGTACAACTGGTTGCCAGCGGCGGTATCAGCGATGTAGCCGATCTCGAAACGCTCCATGGCCTCGGCTGCGCAGGCGCTATCGTCGGAAAGGCCTTCTTCGAGGGCCGTATCCCGCTCAAGTTTTTCAGCGTATTCTCCAAAGCCTAAAGCACGGAATACTCCCTGAACTCCTGCTGTCCCGGATAGTCTGTCGTAAAATGTAACCCCCGGCTTTCACGCCTGTGGGTGGCCGAGCGCGTGATCAGATAGGCAATAGTAAGCAGGTTTCTCAACTCCATTAACTGGGGTGATATGGTGCTGGTGCGGTACAGTTCCTCTGTTTCCTGATACAACAGGTGCAGACGATCCAGCGCACGCTTCAGTCGGATGTTGGAGCGCACGATACCCACGTAATACGACATGATCTCTTTCAGCTCTTTCATCCCCTGTGTGATGAGTACCAGCTCCTGCGGATCGGTGGTACCCTCGGCATTCCAGTCCGGAACTCCTGTTTTTACATCCCAATCCTGAATATTCCGACAGATATCGTCGGAAATTCTGTGCGCGAATACTAACGCCTCCAGCAGTGAGTTGGATGCCAGGCGGTTGGCGCCATGTAATCCTGTACTGCTGCACTCTCCGGCAGCATACAGTCTGTTGATACTGCTCTTGCCTGCAGCATCCACCATGATGCCACCACACATATAATGACAGGCCGGTACTACGGGTATCATGTCTTTGGCCGGATCAATTCCCGTTTTCAGACATTTATCGTAAATGGTAGGGAAATGCTCCACAAAATCTTTCATGTCCAGATGACGGCAATCCAGGTACATGCAGTCGGTTCCGCGTTTTTTCATCTCTGAATCTATGGCGCGGGTAACTATATCGCGCGGCGCCAGCGACAAACGCGGATCATACAGGTGCATGAACTCTTCCCCATCCGCGGTTTTCAGTATGCCCCCGTGCCCACGTACAGCCTCGGAAACCAGAAATGACGGACTTTCCCCGGCAGGATTGTACAATGAGGTGGGGTGAAACTGCATGAACTCCATGTTTTCCACACGCCCCTTGGCCCGGTACGTCATGGCTACCCCATCGCCGGTAGCGATCACGGGATTGGTGGTGGCCTTGTATACCTGTCCGGCCCCGCCGGTGCAGCACACCGTAACCCGGCTCAGGATGGTGTCTATGGCGTTTGTCTGTTTGTTGAAGGCATAGCAGCCGTAACACTCAATATCAGGTGTTACCCGGATCACCATGCGCCCCAAATGGTGCTGTGTGATAAAATCGAGTGCAAAGTAATGCTCCAGCACCTGAATATTCGGGTGGCGCTCAGCCTCCTGCATGAGCGCGCGCTGTATCTCCCAGCCGGTCAGATCCTTGTAGTGCAGGATGCGGTGCTCGGAATGACCGCCCTCCCGCGCCAGATTGTAAGCGTCGTGATCCTTTTCCTTGTCGAACCGGGCGCCCCATTCAATGATTTCACGCACCCGCTGGGGCCCTTCTTCCACCACAATCCGGACGATGTCCTCCTTGCACAGTCCGTCGCCGGCATCAAGGGTATCGGCGATGTGTTTGTCAAAATTGTCCTTCTCCGGATCCCACACGGCCGCCACGCCACCCTGGGCATACCGGGTATTGCTCTCGCCTTCCACTGTTTTGGTGAGTATCAGGATTTTCCGGTCGGGCAGCTGCCGCGCCGTTTTGATCGCCAGGGAAAGCCCGGCAATACCGGACCCAAGCACGAGAATATCAGTTTCGATTTTCGACATAATACCCGCAATAAACAGCGATTTGAGGATAAAGATTGCCAGTTCGTTCAAAGAATTTCCGCACAGGTATGTTTCTGCCGCTCTGACTCATTTTTTCACAGATATACTACATCTGTATGGTCACATTACGGGGTTCTGTGAAAAAACGCATAGCCTCCCAGCCTCCCTCGCGACCCACTCCCGAGTTCTTGACGCCCCCGAACGGCGTGCGCAAATCGCGGAGCATCCAGGTGTTGATCCAGATGATTCCCGCCTGCAGACCCGAGGCCAGGCGATTGGCCCGGTCGAGACTGTTCGTCCACACCGTGGCACTGAGGCCGTACGGACTCGCATTCGCATTTTCCAGGGCCTCTGCATCGGTATCAAAAGGCTGTATGGTGACTACCGGACCGAATATTTCTTCCTGATTGGTTCGGCAGCCGGTGGGAAGGCCTTCGATGACGGTGGGGGCAATATACCAGCCACCAGACAAGGCTCCGGGCATGTGCAGGGCCTCACCTCCGCACAGGACCCGGCCGCCCTCTTCGCGGGCCAGTTGTATGTAGCTCAACACTTTGTTGTAGTGCATTTCCGACACCACGGCGCCGAGCTGGCTGCCGGGGTCGGCGGGGTCGCCCACCCGCAGCGCCGCCACGCGTTCGGTGAAATCGCGCCTGAAGCGTTCGTACAGACTGCGTTCCACGTATATCCTGGATCCGCACAGACAAATCTGTCCCTGATTGTTGAAAGAAGAACGCACGGTGGTTTCGAGCATGCGGTCGTAGTCGCAGTCGGAAAAAATGAGATTGGGGTTCTTCCCGCCCAGCTCCAGACTGATTTTCTTGAACATGGGTGCTGCCACGCGGGCGATCTCCGCCCCCGCGCGCGTACTGCCCGTGAAAGATATCGCCCTGATTTCCGGGTGCGCCACGATCGCGGCCCCGATACCGGGTCCGGTGCCGTGCAGGATATTGAGAACGCCGGGTGGCATACCCGCTTTCCGACAGATATCGCCCAGCATCCAGGCGGTGAGCGGCGTTACCTCGGAGGGTTTCCCGATGACGCAGTTGCCGGCAGCCAGCGCCGGTGCAATCTTCCAGGTGAACAGATACAGCGGCAGATTCCAGGGTGAAATACAGCCTACAATACCCAGTGGCTGGCGCAGGGTGTAACTCAGCACACCCGGCAACTGGTGACTTTCGGATGAAAAATGAAGCAATGCTGTGGCAAAAAACCTGAAATTCAGGGCTGCCCGCGGAATATCAATCGTGCGGGCGGTGGTGATGGTTTTACCGCTGTCGGTACTTTCCGCTTCGGCGAGCTGGTCCAGACTGGCGAGAATGCCATCGGCTGCCGCGCGCAGAATATCATGTCGCTGTTCGGGGTGCATGGCTGCCCAGGCCGGGAAGGCAGCCCGGGCGGCCTGAACCGCCGATTCCAGATCCTCAGGCCCCGAGTCGGGAATCTGGCCCGACACCGTACCCGTGGCCGGATGGAAATTGTCGAGATACCGGTTACCGGCTGGCGGGCAATCTGCTCCGTTGATGAAATTGGAAATACGGTTCATATTCATGGCAACGTTGGTTGTTGGGAGAATCTGTCTTTGTTCCAGTTCGCGGGGTTGGTCTCAATATAATCATTAATTCGCCGATATGTTGCGTCATTCCTGATAATATGGTCATGAAAACGGGATTGCCATTGAAATACGGGATTTACCTTCCGGATTTCAAACGAACTCCGCCCCTTGTACCACCTCACTATGCGCGACAGGTTTTCATTCAGCACAGGGTTCTTACTACCGGCGAATCCGCCCGTTTGGGGTTGAGTGGCCGGGTGTAAAGGTACGGTTACGCCTGAAACTGTTTTTTCAATAATAATGATACCGTGAATATGATTGGGCATAACCACGAATGCTCCGAGTTGTGCATACGGAAAAACGTTGGGGATTTCGTGCCAGATTTGTGCTGCGGTGTCGCCTGCCGGAGAGGCGATGAGCCGCGTGTCAGCGATTTGTCCGAAGAAATGATATCTGTTTTTCGTACATATCGTGATGAAATAAGCGGCATTGTTGCCATAATCCCACCATTGTGCCCGTGCAGACGGGATGCGGTATTTGTTTTTGAATTTGTCCATTTGGTATTGGTTTTGTCCCCCGTAGAGACGCGATTAATCGCGTCTCTACGGGGGTTGGAATACGATAAACCGCCCTGTCAATCGTGTTTTGATGTCAGGAACAATTATGAATGATTTTGATGAAATGGGCATCGTAGGGGTTGTGCAAAAAGCCTTAAGCGGCCGTGATTTTTGCCCTTACCCCGTTCGGTGATTTTTTTTGATTTTTCGGTGTTTAGGCGCTTCACCACGCGCCTAAACACCGATTTTTTATTTT
>JBDLWO010000127.1:0-3746 GCA_039804245.1 Bacteroidota bacterium | reverse complement strand
GCGGTTTTTTTCAACTTTTGCAATACCAGTTCCGGACGGACACCCAGAAACAGTGTGTACAGAAACGTTCCGAGCAGCGAAGAGGGTATTTCATCCAGTTCAATCTCTGTCATGCTGCTTACATCCACTACATGATATTCGAACTTCGGAATACAAGCGTATTCTTCATGGGTCAGTTCACTGTAATACTCTCTCATGGAAATATTTTTCCAGGGCTCTTTGCCGTGGTACAACAGGATCGGAAACACCACCGACGGTTTCTTGTTGTGCCGTATCTCTGCGTAGTTGAGCAGCGATATGTATCTGAGCAACTGAAAATGAACAGGTACATCCGGCACGCTGCTCTTGTGCTCAAAAAGGATACTGATGCGCACAGCAGTGCCGTTTTTCATCTGGCCGACGTAACATACATCCAGAAAATGGTACTTCATTTTCGGGTCAGCAAATGATTCTTTCCCCGGAACGAGTGAGTCGAAATCTATCCTGTCAGTCGTTTCATTAGGCAGGATATGGCGTATCAGATCGAGCGCCAGCTCGCGCACCTGAAGCATGGTGCGGGCGTATTTGTCGTGGGGATGGTGTACGGCATGCTGCCGCCTGCGTTTTCCTTTGGTCATTGGGGGTCATTTTGAAGCGTTGAATGGATGATTTACTTCAAAATTAACCGCTTTTTTTCAAAGATGCAAGGGATATTTTTGAGGAATGTCATCACACGCGGTTTTTCTGGCTGAACGCGGAATACGGGTGATTGATGATTGTTCCAGTTTAATATGATGTTTGTGAAGTCACTCACCCGCCGATAAACCGATCCTTCCATTCCCGGCGGGGCATCATACATTGTTCGCGCCGCCCCCACCACCTGTATCTGTTGCGGGCAACAAATTCGTATATATAATTTCTGAAGCCCGACGGGATTAACCGCAGGATTGTCAGGAGGGCCCACCAGCCGCCCAATCTGCGGAATATTTCCAGTGGCACATCCGATTTGAGCCATATCCGGTCGCCATCTGTGAGTACAACACTGTTCAGATCATCCGGATCGAGGCCGTGTCTGGTGAGAAGTTGCCGGCCGATGTCTGACTGAAGCGGGGCAAAACGGAAAATTGCCTGTTTGTCGCGCAATAGTACCCATTGTACAGAGGCGTTGCACAGGTTGCATACACCGTCGAAAAGAAGAACTGGTCCGTTGGTATTAGTCATGTTACAGCAATAGCAATTTTCGGGTGACGCTCATGCCATTCACCCGCAGGTTATAGAAATAGTTTCCGGCCGGCAGTCCGTCCCGTTCAAAAACTGTCTGGTGGGTACCTGCAGCATAGTTGCCTTCCGCAATTTTTCTGATCTGCCGCCCCTGACTGTCGAGCAGCAGGATACTGACCTGTGCGGCCGGAACAGTGAACGTGATGGTGGCAGTGGAACGCACCGGATTGGGATAGCTGCCTGTTTGCCAGCCCGGGCGCCCCGGACTCTCCTTTGTCCCTGAAGACATTTTGAAGATGGGCAGGGTGGAGTAATTGTCATAGAGCAACTCGCCCGGGTTATTCACGTCGAACCAGTCCTGAATCACCGAAGCATATACCTGCCTGAAATCGTGCTGCATGGTTATGTCGGCAGAAGTATTCAGGCTGGCGGGAATCACCGGATTGGCGCCGATAATACCCGGAATAACGCTTTTGCCGAATACAAATAACGGGGCTGCGGCGCCATGGTCGGTTCCGCGGCTGAGGTTGTCGCCAATAGTTCGGCCAAATTCGGAGTAGGTCATGGCGCATACAGCATCTGATTTGCCCATGAGCCTGACATCGTCCATGAAGGCATACACTGCTTCCGATATTTTTCCGAGCAGTTCCGCGTGCTGGCCGGCGGTGGGGTCATCCTGATCAACCTGTTCGGAGTGGGTATCAAATCCGTTGATGGACACCATATAAACGGGCGTTTGCAGTCCGCCGTTAATCAGTTTTCCGACGATACGCAACTGATCGGCCAGTGTGTTTTCTCCTTCGGCAGGGTAGAGGCCGGTCAGGTTTTGTCCGATAGCGGCAGCTTCTTTGATTACATCGAAGTAAACTTTTGTGTTCTGCATGACGGCTCTGATGTACGCCAGTTCATCGCCGTACGGACTGTTTGGTACCGGCTCCGCGAAATCATTGATCAGGCTGTATGCTTCATTTACATTGCCGATAGAGATACCCATCGGAAAGGCATTACCCATGAGGGATATGGGAGAAACGGTACCAATGTTGATGGCCAGCGGGTCGGGGGCACTGGTGTTTGGATATCCGTCGGGGTAGCCCGGGTGTTCCTGGTCGAGCATGCGACCGAGCCAGCCACTCCCGAGCACCTCGTTGCTGTTGGCGCCTGTCATCCATATATCCATGGAGCGGAAGTGGGAGTAATCCTGATCGGGGTATCCCACATTCTGCACGATGGACACCATGCCATTGTCGAACATTTCCCTGATACGTGTCATGGCAGGATGCAAGCCGGCGCCGGATACGCCGGACAGGGGCAATACCTGATTTTCAGGTACAAGCACGCGGGGTCTGTGAACCGACAGCCTGTTGTACTGGTCGAGCGGGATGAATGTATTAAGACCGTCGTTCCCGCCGTTCAGTTCAATGAATACCATGATTTTGTTACTGATATGCACGGCGCCTCCCAGTTTTTTGAAAATGGAAGATTCTGACAGCGGGTTGATAGCCAGTCCGTTATATGCAAAAGGCGTGATGGCGGCAGCCAGTCCGGCGGTTTTGAGGAACTTTCTTCGGCTCAGGTTGCTGTGTTGGGTATGATTTTTCATAATTCTTCCGATAGCAGTGGTTAAAACAGCATTTTACTACTCAATATCAGCAGAGCTGGAACTCGGGTAACCTCAATATGTAGTAATGGAGTCCGATAAGCCTGTTATTGACAACCTCCCGGAGCATGGCATTCGCCGGATCGGCGACATGGGCATTCCAGGCAGCGGTCCAGTAGAAATCGGCGGGCAGGCCGGAAAGCAGTATGGATTTCAGCAGAAACTTTTTGGAGGCTGACAGTGGCTGAGGCAGCAACAGCCGGGTGATATCATCCACGAGCGCCACCGGATCCGCCGGATTGGCGAACTGTCTGGCGAATTGCATAAGGTCAATACGCATGACATCATGGTCGGTGGCGAGCAGGCTGGCTACCATGACGTCGGTGAAGGAGTTGCGGTTTCTCACCGTATCGCCGTTAATCCACAAACGGTAGTACTGTGGGTGCTGCCTGAAAGCCTGCCATCCGGCCACATTGGGCGGGTCGCCGGGCAGCATACTCATGGCGGCCATGAAGGAAGAAAGGTAATAGCGCATGACGAGTCCGTCCCACGGCGTACTTGCCGGCACCGTTACGTTGAAAGAGCGTATGACACCCGCAACGATATCCACGGGTGTCTTGATGAAGCAGCCGGTTTGTGCAGCCGCGAAAAAATGTTCGCTTTTGAGCAGCGTCTCCACCACGGGTCTGATTTCATAGTTGCTGTCGCGGAAAATCTGTGCCAGGGGTTTGATGATGGTTTGTTCGATGTTGTCATCAATATGGTAATAAACAAACCAGCGGTAAATTTTGCGGCATACAAACTCGGCTACTTCAGGGCGCGTGAAAATCATGTCGAGCAGGGCGTCGAGCTCCACTTCTGCATCCACATTGCCCTGAATGACCGTGTTGTTATAGAAGGAAGAAAACTGCTTGCTCCCGAAATCGTGCTCGAGCGGCGACTGGAAGGT
>JBDLWO010000126.1:0-6790 GCA_039804245.1 Bacteroidota bacterium | reverse complement strand
CTTTTTAGCCCCCTGAATTGTTTGATATAATTCTCAATAAGTTGGTCATTCATAAAGTCCAGGACTGAATCTGATCGCATATCAGCCAAATACAGCAGATGTTGCCTTGTTCAGAAGTTGTAAAATTATGAAACAAACCTGAATAACAAATACTATATCAGTTGCATCGTTTCCACCGCCCCTGTTATTAATTCCCGCATGCAGCCTGAAACTGAAGTGCCAACAGTGGCTGGAAATCAGTAAATGAATCTGACTCCATTATTCTCGAACCTGTTTATTACCAATAAACCTTTATTTTTCGCCCCTAAAAAATGTCAATTTTAACACTTTTTCGTCCCTGAAAATTGACAAATCATCAACTGATACTCCGACGGAATGCGGAAACTGCGGCGCACACAAGTATATCAACCACACGGGCGCGCACGAAGCCGTACGCGCCCGTGTGTGAATCCGGACACCCTGTATATCTGGTGTAATCCTCAATATGCTTTTGCGAACAGCACCCTCTTCTCGCTGGGCTTGCCAGTCAGGATGCAGGCGCCGGGCTCCTCGTCCCAGCCGATCGGCATACAGCGGATGGTAGCCTTGGTCTGCTCCTTGATGGCTACTTCCGTTTCGGTGGTTCCGTCCCAGTGCGCATATACGAAGCCGCCTTTGTTTTCGAGAATATCTACGAATTCGGCCCAGGTATCGGCTTTCGTGATATGCTCGTCGCGGTAATTTCTGGCGCGTTCAAGCAGATTCTGCTGAATATCGTCGAGCAGGGCAGCCACATGGTCGGCAATGGTGTCGAGCGGTACGCTCGATTTTTCCTTGGTATCGCGGCGGGCCACTTCCACCTGATTGGCTGCGATATCGCGCTGTCCGAGTCCGAGGCGCACGGGAATACCAATCATTTCATACTCGGCGAATTTGAAGCCGGGGCGGTTCTGGTCGTCGTTGTCCACCTTCACACGAATGCCTTTTGCGCGCAGCTGACCTGCAATCTTTTCAGCTGCCTCGGTCAGTTCGGGCGAGGGTTTCGGGATGGGCACAATAACCACCTGTACAGGCGCCAGTTTCGGTGGAATGACCAGTCCGTCATCGTCGGAATGCGTCATGATCAAACCGCCGATGAGTCGGGTAGATACGCCCCATGAGGTGGCATACACATATTCCTGCTGGTTTTCCCGGTTCAGGAACTGCACATCGAATGCTTTGGCGAAATTTTGTCCGAGGTAGTGGGAGGTGCCTGCCTGGAGCGCCTTGCCATCCTGCATGAGCGCTTCAATGCAGTAGGTATCGTCGGCGCCGGCGAAGCGTTCGTTGGCTGTTTTTACACCTTTGATCACTGGCATGGCCATCCACTCCTCGGCGAAGCGGGCGTAAATATCGAGAATCATGAGCGTTTCCTCCACGGCCTCCTCCTTGCTGGCGTGGGCGGTGTGCCCCTCCTGCCAGAGAAACTCGGCAGTACGCAGAAAGGGACGGGTGCGCATTTCCCAGCGCACAACATTGGCCCACTGGTTGATGAGAAGAGGCAGGTCCCGGTAGCTCTGAATCCAGTCGCGGTATGTATTCCAGATGATTGTCTCGGAAGTGGGGCGAACGATGAGCTCCTCTTCGAGTTTGGCTTCAGGATCAACAATGACACCGCCGCCGTTGGGGTCATTTTTGAGGCGATAGTGCGTCACGACGGCGCACTCCTTGGCAAAACCCTCCACGTGAGCAGCCTCTTTACTGAGAAAACTCTTGGGGATAAACAGCGGGAAATAAGCGTTTACGTGACCGGTTTCCTTGAACATTGCGTCAAGCGCATCCCGCATACGTTCCCAGATGCCGAAGCCGTGCGGCTTGATGACCATGCACCCGCGCACAGGAGAATTGTCGGCCAGACGGGCTTTCTGAACGATGTCAAGATACCACTGGGAGTAATCTTCCGAACGGGGTGTAATTTCCTTTGCCATGAAAAATGATATGAATGATGAGAAAGAAATCTGAATTTTGACGGAAAATGCGCCTTGCAAAACGATTTTAACCAACTTTAACCACTCAAAAGTTCGCTTTAATCGCACATTAACCAAAAAAAGTGCGCAAAGGTAATATTTTTGACCCTGAAATCAGACTTCCTCGCTCATGTAAGTGTTGCATGAATACAGGTAAATCTGAAAAGGCCCAATGAAAGCCATCAAATAAAACATTCCGCGCCATGAAAGGAAAATTCAGTTCTCTGCTTTGGGTTTTCGTCACGCTGTTCGCCACTTCTTTCCAGGCAAGCGCGCAGGACGATCTTTACTACAACCCCTCCACCGATGCCGCTGCGAAGAAAAACAGCGCAGACTACAACGACGACTACAGCGATAACCGTCGCTATGAAGATGACGACGACGCCTACTACGACGAGGAAGATGATTACGCTTATGAATATTCGTCCCGCATACGCCGTTTTCATCGCCCGTCATACGGAGTTGATTATTACGATCCGTTTTATGTGGACCTGTACCACTATGATCCGTTCTTCTCTCCGGGTGCTTCCATTTATGTCTATAACTACAATGACTACTGGACCTGGCGTCGCTGGCGCCGCTGGAATTCCTGGAATAACTGGAATACCTACAACACGTGGGGCTGGGGCTGGGGATTCAATTCCTGGGGCTGGAGCAGCTGCTACTCCGGTAACAATCCATGGTACAACCCCTGGGCGATGAACAACTACTACTATGATCCGTACTGGACCTGGAACGGCTACAATCCGTATTTCAGCAACAACGTGATCTGGGTTAATAACAACTACTACAACGACAATCACCACAACTCCGGTGGTGGCGGAAACAGTGGAGGTTACGTTCCTCAGACCTACACCGGTGTACGCCGCCACGGCTCTTCGGTAAATCCGGGTTATGCCCGCATCCCCGATGGAAGCGGTCGCCTGAATACCAACCAGAAAGACGTGCCAATCGTGGAAAAACCAGCCCTCAGGGGCCGCACTGCCGGTGATATAGCTCCGGCAAACAACAATGCAGCCGCTGAGCGCGCCCAGTCGCCCTCTACCCCTTCGGGCCGCAGACCTGCCGGCATGGACGACCGTACCATGGAAAAAGGCACCCGTACCAATCCGGCGTCGCCGGCAGACCGCAAGCCGGCGGAAGCAGCACCACGCCGCAACCCTGAGCCTGCTACCCGCCAGACAGAGCCATCACGCCGCAACGACGATGCCCGCACGCCGAGCCGTCCGCGTGATGATGCGCGCCCTTCTGCTCCACGTACGTCAACACCGCGCACGGAAACACCGAGTCCGGCGCGTCGTGAAAATGGCGGTTACAATGCCCAGTCACGCAGCGAATCCAGTGAAGAAGCCAGGCCTGTACGCCGCGCCGAAGAGCGCCCCGCCTACACACCGAGCCGCAGCAACGACACTCCGGGCCGCTCTTCTGAAAGTCGGCCGGCATCCAGCACCCCGCGTTCTTTTGACTCCGGTTCATCCGGAAGGAGCAGCACCCCGGCCCCGTCGGGAGGTGGCAGCACCCGCAGCAGCTCAGGTGGCGGTGGCGGAGCTACCCGCAACTCAGGCGGCAGAAATTAGTAACAAAGAACAAACATCATCCGGCGGGCCATGTCGCTACGTGCATGGCCCGCCGGTATATATAATTCTGAAAAGCCATTTTCCTGAAACTTTCCGGCGGGCACATCTGAATCAGGATATGACGATATGCTCATCTCTGCATATTACAGATGCCCGAAACAATCAACCTGACCATGAAAAAATTACTTCCGGCACTGGCTATTTCGGTCGTCACTGCCCTCCCCCTGTTTTCCCAGACTGCAGCCGATGTGCTGCGATATTCCTACCTGCAGCCCGGAGGAACAGCCCGTTCGCTGGGAACTGGAAACGCCTTTGGTGCGCTGGGCGCCGAATTCGGAGCCCTCAGTATGAATCCGGCCGGAATAGCACTCTTCCGTTCGGATGAACTGGTGGTAACGCCATCGCTCAGATTTGCCAGAACAGAATCCGAACTCCCGGGGAATCTGCCGCTCGAAGACAGCAAGAGTACCTTCGCGTTCGATAATTTCGGGCTGCTGTTCAATGATACGCCCGGCGAAAAGTGGACTACCTTCAACTTCGCGGTGGGTGTCAACCGGCAGAACAACTACGCCTCCTCCATTTATTACGAGGGCGATGCAGCGGGCACCATCATGAACGGTCTGTATAACGATGCGGTGCTGACAATCAATAACGGCGGCTCAGCCGACGATTTTTATCCCTTCGACACCAAACTGGCCTACGATGCGAGCGCTATCTATCAGGATGCAAGTACCGGCGAGTGGATTTACGACTTTCTCGGAAATGAAGATGCTGCCCTGAACCGTTCTCAGGCAGTAAACACCTTCGGCAGAATGAATGAAATGATCCTGTCATTCGGAGGCAACTACAAAGAGAAACTCATGGTGGGCGCCACCGTGGGCGTACCCTTCGTCAACTACCGTATCGAAGGCGAATACATCGAAACCGACCGCGATGATGCTGTGCCGTTTTTCGACCGGCTCACCTACACAGAGTACCTGCGCACAGAAGGCGTGGGCGTCAATCTGAAACTCGGACTCATCTACAAGGTCAGTCAGACGCTCCGCCTCGGAGCAGCATTCCACACCCCGACAGCACTCCGTCTGACTGATACCTACACCAACACATTTGCCTACGAATATACCGTGAACGGAGACCCCTACGGAGGCACACCCTACTCACCCGAGACCGATGGCATCACCGATTACCGGCTCAGCACGCCGTGGCGCGCTTCCGCAAGCGCGGCCGCCGTTGTGGGCAAGACGGGATTTCTGAGCGCCGATGTGGAAGTGGTTGACTACTCCAACAGCAACTATAATTTCACAGCTGACGTGCCCAGTCAGGCCAATCAGGCAGCCGAACGAGATGTGAACCGGGAAATCGGAAAAATCTACCAACAAACTGTCAACCTGCGGTTGGGTGGTGAAGTAGCCATAGACGACTTCAGACTGCGTGGCGGACTGAATATGTACGGCAAACCACTGGAAGGAGAAACCGGATTCAATACGGCCATTTCTGCCGGCGCCGGTGTCCGCCTGCAGTCATTCTATCTCGATCTTGGCTGGAGACGTTATGTTGGCAAGGGAGCCATTGCGCCTTATTCCGGTGCCCCGGTCGCCTCCACCAGCAACGCTGTCAGTGATGTACTGCTCACACTTGGGTTCAAGTTTTAATACGCTTGTCTGAAATGAAACTGTTCATATTCTCTGCTGCGCTGCTTGCAGCCACCCTTTGCCAGGCTCAAACAACCTATACACCCGACGACACCCTGCGAGGCTCCATCACGCCCCAGCGGTCATGGTGGGATCTGACGTATTACCAACTGAATTTGAAAGTCGAGCCTGACAATGAAAGAATATCCGGCTTCAACACGATTCACTATAAAGTACTGCAGACTGGTCAGGAACTTCAGGTTGACCTGCAGCCTCCGCTGAAAATAGACAGCATCAAACAGGACGGCAAAACGCTTGCCTTCAAAAAGGCCGGGCGTTTCGCCTGTTTTGTTCAACTCGAAAAGCAGCAGCGCCCGGGTGCGGGCGAGGCTGTCACCGTTTACTACTCAGGTACTCCCAGAAAAGCCAAACGGGCGCCCTGGGATGGCGGCTTTTCCTGGAGTAAAGACAAATACGGGATGCCTTTTGTAGCCACTTCCTGCCAGGGGCTCGGCGCCAGTGCCTGGTGGCCCTGCAAAGATCACATGTACGACGAACCCGATTCCATGAGTATTTCCGTAACTACACCCGGGAATCTGATGGATGTTTCCAATGGAAGACTCAGAGGGGCAAAGGAAAACCCCGACAGTACCAAAACATGGGAGTGGTTTGTTTCAAATCCCATCAACAACTACGGAGTGAATGTGAATATCGCCCAATACACCCACTTTTCGGATACCCTGAACGGAGAAAAGGGTGTACTCACACTCGACTACTACGTTCTTCCCGACAATCTGGAAAAAGCCAAATCGCAGTTTTTGCAGGCCAAACAGACCATCAGGGCATTTGAATACTGGTTCGGACCCTATCCGTTTTATGAAGACGGGTACAAACTGGTAGAAGTTCCCTACCTCGGCATGGAACACCAGAGCAGTGTGACTTACGGCAACAAATTCAAAAACGGTTACCTGGGAAGCGACCTGTCCGGGACCGGCTGGGGTAAAAACTGGGATTATATCATCGTACACGAATCCGGGCATGAGTGGTTTGCCAACAACATCACCTATAAGGATATTGCCGACATGTGGTTGCACGAATCGTTCACAAGCTATGCGGAAGGGCTTTTTGTAGAGTTTTACTACGGAAAAGAAGCTGGCGCCGAATATCTGCGTGGTTGCCGGAAACAGATTGAAAACGACCGCCCGATCATTGCCGACTACAATGTGAACGCCGAAGGGCCCGGAGATATGTACCACAAGGGCTCCAACGTACTGCATACCATCCGGCAGATTATTGGCGACGATGTAAAATGGCGGGAAATACTGCGGGGCATGAACAGAGACTTCTACCACCAGACCGTTGAAACCAGGCAAATAGAAGCGTATATCAGCAAAGCCGCAGGTCGGGACCTCTCCAAAGTATTCGACCAGTACCTGCGCAGAGCCAACATCCCGGCACTGGAATATGCTGTCGAAAAGGGTGTACTCAGTTACCGCTGGATCAACTGTGTGGACGGATTCGACATGCCCGTGCGTGTGCGCGCAAACGGGAAACGCGATGAAATAATATATCCGACAACAGAATGGAAAATCCTGAA
>JBDLWO010000125.1:0-14115 GCA_039804245.1 Bacteroidota bacterium | reverse complement strand
ACCACCCTTGACACCTATACGGAGGCAATAGTCGGCAGGGATATTCTCATCGCGGCGAATCTGCAGCAACTGGCTGGTAGCATCCTGTGTGATGGCCACCGGAGCTGCAACAGCGGTGCTTTTTTCATCCATTACTATGTCCATATTCATTGAAGTTTAGTGGTGCAAAAGTACATAAAGTTAACGGAAATTCAAAGGGAAAGTTCGGTGATCAGGAATGAAGCGCGTACCTTTGACGCCCTTTTGACAAACAGCCCTTTCCATGGAGTTTTTTCTCGATCTTCTGAAAATTGTTCTGCCTGCGATTATCGTTTTCGCGACAGCCTATTACCTGTTGAAGTTGCTGCTCGACGAGCGGCAGCGTGTTGACCGCGCCATCCTCCGCAACGATGCGCAAAAGATTACCCTGCCCATACGGCTCCAGGCTTATGAACGCCTGACCCTGCTCTGCGACAGGGCGGGCATACTCAATACCATTATGCGCGTACGCACACCCGGAATGAGCGTTGTTGAACTGCGGGCTGCCCTGATGATAGCCATCAGTCAGGAGTTCGACCACAATACCTCTCAACAACTGTACGTATCGGAAACACTGTGGAAAATCATGCGACTGGCCAAACAGGATACCCTCAACATCGTCACCACAGCAGGTGAGGAGCTCGACCCAAGGGCTGATGCCGAGCTGTTGTTCAAAGCCATTGCTGAGGTACTGCAGGAACAGGATCAGACTATTCTCGAAAAAGCCATTATAGCCATTCGTACAGAAGCCGGACAGCTATTCTGAAGCAAAACCCGCTCAGTACCGGAAATATGCTGGCCCCAGCACTTCTTTCCTGCTTTTACGGATTACGAGTATTTCAACCCATAAAGATCCCCTCTTAAAACCCTCAATAACAAACAAATTACAAAAAGTGACCTTTGGCTGCCTGTAATAAAAGTGTCTGTCTGCTTTTCTTTCGGCTGCCAGCGGAATCAGTATCCGAAACAGACACGAATCCGCTTTCTTTCAATACTTCTGATAATCAATACTCTGTGGAAAAGAGCCGGATTACAGGAAGAAAAGGCCCTTTTGTGTTTAAAAATAAAATTTCAATTTTTTTATTTTTTCGGAATAAAAAAATTATTTTCTCTTTTTAATTAAAAAAAATCCTGAAAAAGAGGTATAAAAAGCGGATTGTCAGAATCTGAACAGGGTGCCCGGGATTTATTTTTTTGAAATATATTGATTTACAGGCTGTTCTGAAATTTCATTTTTTTTCCTGAAAAAAAAACCTGAAACTGCTTCTTTGTTTCACCAAGTTTTAAAACCTTTGTCCTCCCAGTTCACCGAAACACCTTCAGCACAAGCACTCGGTATCGGTATTTTCCAATTACCAAATGAGCCCATCCGGTTATGACAAGAGACAGCCAGATGGTATGGGACAGTTGTCTCCATACCATCCAAAAAAATGTAAGTCCGCAGAGCTTCAAGACATGGTTTGAGCCTATCAAGCCTATTCGCCTGGAAGGTGAGGTACTCACTATTCAGGTACCCAACAAGTTCTTTTTCGAGTGGCTGGAAGAGCACTACGTTCCACTCCTGAAAAAGAGTATCCGACAGGAACTGGGTGAGAAAGCCAGGCTTGTATATCATATCATGGAAAGCGGCGCCGCCAGTGTGGAGTCTGCAAGATCATCGTATGGGGCCAAAACCGATAATCGCCCGTCTGCTGATAAAGACAATGAACCCGTTCCCGGTGTTTTCGACGCCCAGATGATCAAGAACCCTTTTATCATCCCGGGTATCAAACGAATCAAGGTTGATCCTCAACTCAACCCCTCCTATACTTTTGACAATTTTATTGAGGGAGACTGTAACAGGCTGGCACGAAGCGCCGGTCTCGCTATCGCCCGCCGGCCCGGAGGTACCGCCTTTAATCCGCTGGTTATTTTCGGGAATGTCGGCCTCGGGAAAACACACCTGGCACAGGCCGTTGGAAATGATATTGTAGCCAACATGCCAAGCAAGGCGGTTCTTTACGTATCCGCCGAGAAGTTCACCAACCAGATCATTCAGGCCATCAAGAATAACTCCGTCAACGACTTCGTCAACTTCTACCAGATGATTGACGTACTGATCATTGACGATATACAGTTTCTGTCGGGCAAACAAAAAACCCAGGAAATTTTCTTCCATATTTTCAATCAGCTGCACCAGAATGGCAAGCAGATTATACTCACATCCGACCGGGCTCCCAAGGATCTGGAGGGTATGGAAGACCGCCTGATTTCCCGCTTCAAGTGGGGCCTTACCGCCGACCTGCAAATGCCTGATCTGGAAACACGCATGGCTATTCTCGGCTCCAAACTGGAAGAAGAAGGTGTGGAGATCCCCAGAGATGTGCTGGAATTTGTATGCCACAATATCAAGAACAGCGTACGTGAACTCGAAGGAGTCCGGGTATCACTGCTGGCTCAAAGCACACTGGTAAGCCGCCATATTGATATGGATCTGGCCAAAGAAGTAATTCGGAACTTTGTCACCACCATCAACAAAGAGCTGAGCGTGGAATTTATCCAGCAGATTGTTGCCGAACACTTCAACGTGCCTATTGAAAAGATGCATCACGAGTCGCGAAAGCGGAATTATGTGATCGCCCGCCAGCTTTCCATGTTCTTGTCCAAAAAACACACCAACAAGTCGCTGAAAACTATCGGCGAATTGTTCGGCGGGCGCGATCACAGCACCGTTATCTATTCATGCAAAGCCGTACAGGATATGCTCGATACCGATGCCGGATTCAGAGATACCGTAGAAGAAGTTGAACGCAAACTCCGTATGAGCCTCAACAGTTGAGGTTATGACCACAGCTATAGTTCTTACATTCGTGCTCGGCTACATAGCCATAGCTTTCGAACATTCCATCAGAATCAACAAGGCTGCAAGTGCACTGGTATCAGCAGTAGTTTGCTGGACATTCTACATCATGCTCTCCGGCGACAAGGAAGCTGTAACGCATCACCTGTCTGAACATCTCGGTGAAATTTCAGGGATTTTGTTCTTTCTGCTGGGGGCCATGACGATCGTGGAACTCATTGATGTGCACGATGGGTTCAAAATAATTACCGACAGGATCCAGACCCAAAATCCGGTAAAGCTGCTCTGGCTGGTGGCAATTATTACTTTCTTCCTCTCTGCCATTCTGGATAACCTGACTACCACCATCGTGATGGTATCCATGCTGCGCAAAATTATTGGCGATCAGCAGATGAGGCTCTTTTTTGCCGGTATGGTGGTAATTGCAGCCAACGCAGGCGGCGCCTGGTCACCCATGGGCGATGTAACCACCACCATGCTCTGGATCGGTGGCCAGATTACCGCACTCAATATCATGCTCAAGGTATTTTTGCCTTCCGTAATATGCCTGCTCGTTCCTGTGCTGATTATTTCCCGACAACTCAAGGGAAAAATTGAGCCTCCTGCCAGCGAAGAAGTAAGTTCAGACACTTCACAAAGACAAAGAGCAGCCGTATTCTCCATCGGCCTCGGATCCCTGCTGTTCGTTCCGGTTTTCAAAACGATTACGCACCTCCCCCCGTTCATGGCGATTCTTCTCGGTCTGGGTATCATGTGGATACTCACAGAGCTCATTCACAGGGGCAAAAATGACCAGGACAAGGATTTTTACTCCGTGGCGCATGCTCTCCGCAAAATTGACACCCCCAGTATTCTGTTTTTTCTGGGTATTCTGGTCAGTATCTCCGCGCTCGAGTCAACAGGCATTCTCGGTGGCCTGGCCAGCTGGCTGAGCCATTCTGTAGGTAACGACTCCGTGATTGTAACACTCATCGGCCTGCTCTCTGCCGTAGTGGATAACGTACCACTCGTGGCGGCAGCTCAGGGCATGTACTCACTGGAACAATACCCTGCCGACCATTACTTCTGGGAATTTCTGGCTTATGCCACCGGAACCGGAGGCAGCGTACTCATCATTGGCTCTGCCGCCGGCGTCGCTGCCATGGGTATGGAAAAAATTGACTTTTTCTGGTATCTGAAACGCATATCCTGGCTGGCATTAGTGGGCTACTTCGCCGGTTGCGCCACTTTTCTGCTGTTTTCCTGAACGCTGCCCGCTCACTCTCTGATGAGCAAACGACCTGTATGGGTGCGGGATCCGCTGCCCAATATCACTGCATACATTCCGGGGGCCAGTATCCCGGTCTGAAACGTTTCAAGCCCGGCCTCCACTGATCTTTCAAACATCAGACGCCCCTCTGTATCCAGCACGCGCAGCACCCCCCTTTCCGGTATTCTGACCGAAAACACATCCGTAGCAGGATTGGGCGATACCTCCAGCATTTGAACTACTGACGCTTCACCTGCATCCAGTGTTCCAATCTGCTGAAAACCCAGGAAGAAAAACAACGTACCCGTCATGGCCGGCACATAGCAGTCGCCGTGGTCGCCGGTGGGAAGTACATCCTGCGCCTGAAAGTCGGGGGCGCCAACAGCAGCAAGTGAATCCCGCGCAACAATGCTGTTCATAAATGGCACCTGATCATCGGCCATACAATATAATATGCGCATGGGCGCCTCCGGCAACCAGTTGTTGTAGGTATCATTATCCGCCAGAGCCAGATTCACCGGGTGCTGCGGGTTGGCGAGCACTGCATTCACATAATCAGGCTGCATCATCCGGTACGGGCGACTGGCGCCTTCATTGGCAATCAGGGCATCAATCAAATCGTCATTCAGATCGGACAGGGTGATATTCCCTTCATAAAACGACTGAATAAGAGTTGCATAGGGCTCTCTGAACATTTCATTGACCTGAGTGAACAGATTTCCGTAAGCTGTCTGGTAGG
Organism: Bacteroidota bacterium; assembly: GCA_039804245.1. GTDB lineage: Bacteria > Bacteroidota > Bacteroidia > Chitinophagales > Saprospiraceae > M3007. The sequence continues at coordinate 9,270 of JBDLWO010000125.1, read as the reverse complement.
AAAGTGCTGTATTGGGAATGTATGCCGGATAGTAGTACACCGTGTCGGTCAGAATAAGGTTGCGCATCACACCTGAAATACTGTAGGGCCCGGAAAGCGGCGCTGCTGCAGTAACGGTAAATTCATTCGAGGGATCTTTCTCAATGGCTCTGTGCAGTGCCATAGCTCCATGTCCACCCTGAGAATAGCCGGTGATGAACAGTTGGGAATTCACAAAAACCTGTTGCTGCTGACAGAACTGCTCGCCCGCGCGGAGCATGTCCATCGCCGCCCAGGCCTCACTCGCAGCATGTACGTACGGATGGAATCCCCTGGAAGTTAGTCCCAGGCCCAGATAATCAGGCAGAAAAGCCACATAACCGAGACCTGCAAACAATAAACCGACCTGCCCCTCCCCTCCGTCGTAATTCAGTGAAGGCACCCCGGTTCTCGAGCCGGAAGTACCGTGCTGATATACTAATCTGGGGTATTTGCGATTCGGATTATCGGGAATGGCAACCAGACCGGTAGCAGTATCCTGTACACCATGTACATCGTGCGTGGTATAGGCAATTCGGTAGTACTTCGCCCCGTATTGAATGAACGGCAGATTATTGAACTGGCTCAGTACCTGCGCCTGGGATTTTGAGCCCAGATAAGTTACAGAAACGAGGTTCTGGGCGCTGATGTTCCAAACAGAAACAAACAGAAATATTGGCAATAAGTGAAAGCAAAGGGAATTCAGACGTGATGACAGGCGCATGTAGATGTTAATTCAGCAGTTTAAATAGAAGATTCATTGCACTATGGCACAATTTGCCGCGCAAAGTATGAATTATGACTGAAATAAAAACAGAAAATTTTGTCAGATACTTCCTTTGCCGAGAACATCTGTCAGTTGTTCGAGCAGGCGTTTCACAGCCGGCAAACCGCCCCGGAGCTCATCCTGTACCAGTATCAGCTCCTTGTTGGTCTGTTTGAGCGAAAGGCCCATTACACGGCCGTGTTTTTGCAGGAAAGCCAGCAACAACTGAAACTGAGCTGTTTCGAAGAAGGACGATTGTGGATCGCTGATGAAATAGCAGCGCAGTTTGCCTCCTTTGAGAATCAACCTTTCAAAGCCGATTTTCTTGCATAACCACTGCAGGCGCAGTCCGTCGAACAGCGAACCCACCTGTCTGGGCGTCTTGCCAAACCTGTCTTCAAGACGTTTGGCATAGGCTGAAATGCCATCTTCATCGCGGATATTATTCAGTTCTGTATAAAGATTGAGACGCTCCTGAATATTGCTGACATACTCGTCGGGTATCAGCATCTCCACATCGGTTTCTATGGTCACATCGCGTACATAGGAGCCACGCTGAGCCAGCTCCTCCTTGAAAAGATCCTTGAAATCAGTTTCTTTCAGCTCCTGAATAGCCTCATCCAGAATCTTCTGGTATGTTTCGAAGCCAATATCTGCGATAAAGCCCGATTGTTCACCTCCGAGCAGGTTGCCGGCTCCGCGTATATCAAGGTCTCGCATAGCTACGGAGAAACCCGATCCGAGATCGCTGAACTCTTCAATAGTTTTAAGGCGCTTGCGTGCCTCTGGAGTGAGTACCGACAGCGGCGGAGCGAAAAGATAGCAGTAGGCCTTCTGGTTGGAGCGCCCTACCCTTCCCCGAAGCTGGTGCAGGTCGCTCAGACCGAACATATCTGCCCGGTTGATAATGATGGTATTGGCATTCGGGATGTCGAGTCCGGTTTCAATGATATTGGTACAGGCCAGCACATCAAACTTCCGGTCAATAAAGTCCACCAGTACCTGTTCCAGATGCTCGGGATCCATTTGCCCGTGTGCCATGGCTACATCTGTTTCCGGACAAATCCGTTTCAGGGCCTCTACAATACCGGGCAGATCGAGTACCCTGTTGTGTACAAAGAACACCTGTCCGCCCCGGTTGACCTCCGTCATAACAGCATCCCGGATAAGGTCTTCATTAAACACCCTCACTTCCGTCTGAATCGGTTGCCTGTTGGGTGGAGGCGTTCGGATAACAGACAGATCGCGGGCGGCCATGAGCGAAAACTGCAGCGTACGGGGGATGGGCGTTGCGGTGAGCGTAAGGGTATCCACATTCACCTTGAGCGAGCGAAGTTTTTCCTTGCTGGCCACACCGAACTTTTGCTCTTCGTCCACGATCAGCAATCCGAGGTCCCTGAATTGTACGTCTTTGCTCAGGATTGCGTGCGTACCTATAATGATATCTACTTTTCCGGCTTTGAGCTTGTCAAGAACCTCTTTTTTCTCTTTTCCGGTACGAAAACGATTTATATAGTCCACCGTTATCGGAAATTCTGACAAGCGTTCAGAGAAAGTACGGGCGTGCTGCAGGGCGAGAATCGTGGTGGGCACCAGTACAGCCACCTGTTTGCCGTCGCAGGCTGCCTTGAATGCTGCGCGGATGGCCACCTCCGTTTTGCCAAACCCCACGTCGCCACAAATAAGGCGATCCATGGGATAGTCCTTTTCCATATCCGCCTTCACATCGGCAGTTGCTTTCGACTGATCGGGAGTGTCTTCGTAGATGAAACTTGCTTCCAGCTCATTCTGCAGGTATCCGTCAATCGGGAAAGCATGGCCGGGAGCAGTACGACGCCTGGCATACAGTTTTATGAGTTCCGCAGCGATATCCTTGATTTTCTTTTTCGTGCGGTTTTTGAGTTGTTTCCAGGCATCCGAACCAATTTTGGACAATTGCGGGGGTGTTCCCTCCTGTCCAACGTACTTGGCTATCTTGTGCAGCGAGTGGATACTGACGTAAAGGATATCATTATTTTTATATATGAGCCTGACGGCTTCCTGCATTTGTCCACCGATTTCAATTTTCTGGAGGCCTGCGAATTTGCCGATTCCGTGGTCAATATGCGTAACAAAGTCGCCAGGCGACAGCTCACGGAGCAGTCGGGTGTTCAAGGCCTGTTCTCTGGAAAAACCCTGTTTTATTTTATACTGGTGATATCGCTGGAATATCTGGTGATCTGTCAGGACAGCGATTTTGAGATCATCGTCAACAAAGCCCTCGTGTATGGCCGTTTGTACCGGTAAAAACTCTACCTTGGCATTCAGTTCCCTGAAGATGGCTGTGAGGCGATCGAATTGTTTGGGGTTATCGGAGCATATATACGTCTCATAGCCGGATGCCTTGTACTGGTGCATTTGCCGGATGAGCAGGTCGAAATTCTTGTTGAACGAGGGTTGCGGTGCTGAATGGAATGCAATGGCCCTGTGGCCTTTTTCGGAATGAGTTTCGTGCATCACAGCTTGAGTTGAGCCGCAAAAATAGATGAATTATGAACAAACCGGAAACAGGAATTATCCGAAAGGAGATTATCCGATACCACACGGGTACAGGATGTCGGGAAATCCGCGACGAAATCATTGCAGAAACTCCACTGGAGATCATTATCGGACACGGGCGCACGGGCGCACGGGTACACAGCGCGCTGGCCTCCACCATGCGCACACCCGGCGACGATTTTAATCTGGTAGCAGGCTGGCTGTTTGCCGAAGGCATTATTTCAGGTCTCAAAGACCTGTCGGGTATCCGCTACGGCGATCACACCGATATGGTAGTAGCCGAGCTGTCGCCCGGCGTGATATATGATGAGTCGTCACATATACGCCGGTTTCCGATCAGCTCGGCCTGTGGCTGGTGCGGACGATTTAAAGACCGCGGCGAGGCACCCAACATCATTCCGAAGAATATGCGGGTGCAGGCATCGGTCATTTGCCACCTGCCTGAGACCCTCAGATCGGGCCAGGGGTTATTTGACTCGACTGGCGGGGCACATGCCGTGGCACTCACGGATACCTCCGGCCAGTGTATCCTGCGTTGTGAAGATGTGGGACGACACAATGCGATGGACAAACTGACCGGCTCGTTGCTGCGGGCAGGCAAACTGCCGCTTTCGGGGCATATCGTTGTTTTCAGTGGCCGGCTGGGCTACGAACTCGTTCAGAAGTCGCTGGCTGCCGGTGTACAAATAGTATGTTCAATAGGAGCACCAAGCAGTGCTGCCCTTGAACTGGCAGAAGCGTATGGCATAACAGTCTGCGGATTTGTCAAAGAAACCGGCTTCAATTTGTACAGTGGCAACGACCGGATACAGTGGTGAATAATACAACACCCTACTTTTTATTCTCCTCCTCCTCCCGCTGGTAGAAATCACCGGTTACGTCAAGGCCTTCAAAGCGCTTCTGGTAATAGGCCATACGCGCATTCATCTCCCTGCCAAACATATCTTCCACACCTGTTTCCGAGGCTTTAAAGTTCAGTGTATTTTTGATAGCCATCTTCCGGGCAGCAGCCTCCACATCATGATTGGCACCAATGTAGGTGAACGTCCAGTCGCTCGTCCGCAGTGAGTCTATCATCTCCCTGATCTGCGGACCGGTAAACTCCCTGGACGAATTCTCCTCACCATCGGTAAGAATGGTAACCAGCACCCCGCTTTTTGTGTGGGATGGCAACACTTCCTTCATACGCCTTACACTCCTGCCGATAGCATCATAAAGCGGAGTGGAGCAGTTCGGTCTGTAAGTGTCTTCATTGATATACTCCAGCTTGCTGACAGGCTCGTTCCACAACAGAAAATTGGTTTTATCGTCGCTGAAAGTCACCAGCGAGATGAAATGACTTTGAGTAGAGAATTCTGTCTGTGCACGGCGAATACTCTGAACCAGTTCATTGAAGCCGCTGATGATGGATGATTTGATACTCTCCATCGAGCCACTTTCATCCAGGATAATCAGATTGTACACATTTTCTGTCGCTGCATTTGCCATGATGTTTCTTTTTGCTTTTTACAAGGTGAAATAAAACCACATAACATCATGCGTCCTCAAATAATTCCATGGATACAAAATATTTTTTCAGAGTACACACTTTTCAACTACAGGAGGAATAACGGATTCCCGTCTGCAACAAAATTCTCCCGGCAGGAATCGTCAAAAGACACTGTTTCGCAGTTTCATAAAATTAAAAATTACATACCTGAAAATATAAGTGCAATACAGCGTTTATTTTGAAACAGACTGCAGAAACAAATCGGAGTAAACCATATTCTCCCAACCATTCAACTCACCAACCCACTTTCCTGTCAACAGCCTATGCCGGTAATCTACTTCATCCAACTTTTAAATCATGCAGATTCCCGCCTTTTTACTGTCTGTCGCCAGCCTTGTAGCCCCTCGTTCAGGCACTGCCCAGGCTCAGTCAGATTCAACCGGTGTAAATTCCAAAACCGCAGCCGTACAGGATAAACAGGGATGGCTTCGCACACATACCCGTTTTACGGGTGGACAAATCACGCTCCCGTTTAAAATCAGGGAAGACAGAGCCCGAAACACATTCAGACTCACCACAGACGTCACGCTTGGCGGGTATGTTGGCTGTACGTTGCTGCTCAATGAAGGCAAATGCTCCGTTACTGTACCTGCAACGGCAGGACTTACCTTCATCAACATCAGCGACAATACAACTACTATTGACCGTTCAACAGACGCGGAAGTGATACCAGGAATTACCTGGAGTACCGGGTTGGTTATTCAACTGGAACAATACAGCCTTGGACTGATGATCGGCAAGGATTATGCCAGCGAAATAGGGAATGAATGGGAATACCATGGAAAACTGTGGTGGTCGTTTGGAATCGGCTTCGTATTTCTCCAGTGATTTCCGGTAATCGCGTTTTTTCCGACCTTTGCAGAAACAACCAACTCAACAATGCGCTATCCAAGTTACCTGTCCGCAGCCATCCTGATTTCCATTCTCTCATTTGGATGCGACGATTTCACGCCCGTTCCGAAAAAACGCGCCTACCCCAGGGTCGTTTATCCGGAAAAAGCATATAAATCATTTGATGAAAAATACTGCCAGTTCACGTTCGATCAGCCGGTTTACGCCACCATCGAACACGATACCACATTTTTTAACGAAAAGGCCAAGAGCGATTGCTGGTTCAACATTGATATCCGGCCTCTGAATGCCCGGATATATTGCAGCTATTACCCCGTCAGAAACAGGGCTGACTTCGATGAATTGGTGAAAGATGCCTTTGAAATGACCAATAAACACAATGTAAAGGCCAGCTACATCGAAGAATTCCAGGTTGACCGCCCTGAAGACAAGGTGTATGGTGTCGTATTTAATGTGGAAGGCCCAGCTGCTTCTACTTATCAGTTCTTTCTGACCGACTCGACAAAGCACTTTGTCAGAGGCGCGCTCTATTTCAACACCGAGGCACGCCCCGACTCGCTTGCACCGGTAGCCGCCTTTGTAAGGGAGGATCTTGACCGAATGGTCATGACGCTCAAGTGGAACTGATACGGCAAGTGAACACAGTGAGAGGATGCCTGAAAACCAGCAGCGAGCAAGGGTACAGGCAACTTCTCATACCTAACCCGACACGATAACGCCGTTTACGAGTATTTCCATGAATTTGGTTCTGGAACTGGTCGGATCGAAATACTGATCTCCATCGGGAGAGTCTCCTTCTGCGATGGTAATCTCGTACTCCTCATTGATCATCGCCACCGAACGATGAACCTTGTCGTCCTGCACCGCCGTCCGGGCGATTACCTCTCTGGAAATAATCTCGCCCTTGAGGGTATAGGTGGACAGCACGTACTCATAGTTCATCAGTGAGGCTTTCCACCATACCAGCGCAATAAACGTTTCTGTATTATCTATGGCAAAGCAGGGAATATATTCCGTAAATTCATCGGGATCAGCATCCTCCAGCGGCAGTATGAATGCCTGAATCAATTTGTCGGTAAAGGGTTCATTTTCTGTACCGAAAACGTGATGCGAGTCTTCGCCAAGCGTAACGGGCATGGAGACTGGCGGAAATTTGGCCACAAAGGCATGAAACAGTTCTGACATATATCAACTTGCAGGTTGACTGGATATAAAATGCTCAAAATCCTCCAGTTGAGCACCTTTCATTACCCGGGGTATTTTGGCCTGGCCGTTCATTTTTCCCCGATTCGACAGCCAGTCAATAAAAAGTTCATTCTGTATAAAGGTGGCCCGCACGTTTCGGAGAGCATAGCGCCGCTCCACCGCATAGTCATCGTTCAGACGGCATAACTCGGCATCAGCCACCCTGATAAACTCCTCCGGGGTCACCGACTTGTTTTCAAGCGAAACATACCAGTGGTGCGCCCAGTAGGACCCTTCCCGCACAGCCGAGACGGTAAACTCTCCCACCCCTGCATTCAACTGATCATCCACGGCTTTTACCGCAGCCGTCAGGTTGTCAACCGATACGTGCTCCCCGCACGCCGACAGAAAATGTTTGGTGCGACCTGTGATACGCAGTTCCGTATTCTCTACATTGGTGAACTGTATGGTATCGCCAAGCAAATACCTCCAGGCCCCTGCCGCAGAACTGATCAGCAGCGCATAATGTACACCCTCCCTGATCTCATCCAGTTGAAGCGTTCGCGGCTGATCACTCTTCAAATCGCCATTGTCATCAAAATTATCCTCATCAAACGGTACAAACTCAAAGAAAATCCCACAATCGGCTATCAGTTTCATGGACGGGTTCCCGGGATGATGCTGATAGGCAAAGAAACCCTCCGAAGCATTGTAATTGTCAACATACTTCATCTCCCGACCCAATAAACCATTGATAGACGGTATGTATGGAGTGAGCATAACCCCCCCGTGCAATGTAAGCGAATAATGAGGCCATATCTCGTGAATATGACTCAGCTTGTGCTTCTCAATGATACGCTCCAGTACCAGCTGAAGCCACATGGGATTACTCACAGCAATGGCCACATCCCAGCCCGGTGCTTCCTCTGCAATTTTCTCAATACGCTCCCCCCACTCCGGAATATCGGAAATATGCCGGCCTGGCCGGTAAAATCGCTCCATAACGAACGGACGATTCAGGCCCAGAATACCGGAAAGATCTCCCTGCCAGTGATTACCCTGCCGCTGTAACTGGGTCGTGGAGCCGATTACCATTACCTGACGGGTGTAGTTATTGGCCGGTATCCCGAAGTTGGTCAGGTCAAAAAACAACCGGCGGGTCGCCTTCTTCATCCCCCTCAGTAAATCTTCTGTTACAGGTATATACTTGGAAGAAGCCTGACTGGTACCACTTGAGAGCGCATAATAGGGGGTTACGCCGGGCCAGCACACATCAGGAGCATCCTCCAGATGCGATTTTGACCACCAACGCTCATAAATTCCATTGTAATCAGTGGCAGGAACTGCTTTTTTGAACGCCTGGACCGGATCGTCAGCCATTATCAGATCCTGAAAGTTGTACTCAAGCCCGAAAGCCGTGTATCGTGCCTCTTTCAGCAAATCTGTCAACTGCTGAACCTGCAGCTCCAGGGGAGAGTGGCGGGGTGTATCAACCAACGCACCGAGTCTGGCGCCTTTACGAATTATTGTGCCTAATAATGACATGTCCGATTGACTACCAGTTTATTGCCAAAGAAGTGGCGAAGTTACGTATATTGATATACCTTTACACTTTAAAATAACTTTAAATCATGTTCCGTTCTCTCTTTAAAGTCGCGCTGATGGCTTTGGCGGCCATTCTTGTCTATAACTATTTCTTGGGTACCGATGAGGAACAGGAGCAATCCAGAATGGTTTTCGGCCAACTTCGCGGTGTTGTAGAATCTGTTTCAGGGGTAGTTATCTCGGAAAAAGCAAAATTCGACGCCGGCAAATACGATCGTGTGCTCGAACAACTCGGCGACACCTACAAAACTTTCAGGCAGCATACGCAGCATGTTGACAGCAAAATTGTTCAGCGCCTCGACGAGCTGGAAGCCCGAAAGACTGCCCTGCAATCTGAACTCGACGCAATCGAACAAGCGGAGAAATCTGTGTCCCCACCACCCGCCACAGGCAAATCATCCGTCAAAAAAGAAAAGAACACTCAGGCTGATGAGGCCGACAGAGCACGCAGAAGGGAAATTATCCGCCAGAAACTTGAAACGTTGCTTCGGGACTCCGATTCCATGCTCCGGGATGCTGAACAGTAACCCGCCCTCCTGATCTTCCGACGAGTGTTATCATACACCCGTAGTTCATTTATCATCGTTGGTCGCATGAAACACCGATACCGACAACTTTTGTAGTAAACCGATGTTTCAATCATTCCTTAATGACCACACTGATCCGCTATGATCGAAATTCTTCAACAAGTACTCGGAACTGAATGGGAAAAGTCTGCTCTCATCATTTTCAACCTGATCCTGATAGAAAGCCTGCT
>JBDLWO010000124.1:0-3827 GCA_039804245.1 Bacteroidota bacterium | reverse complement strand
CATCCCCCGCACGCCCTTATTCGCTTCCTATTCTCAGGCATATAGCCCTTCTCTTCGCCTTTACGCTATCTGCTTCATCATCTCTTCTCTTTCTCTCTGCCAGTATGTCAATGAACTCTTTTATTTCGAAAGTTCTCCTTGAAGAACTTTGTAATAATCACTTCCTGTTTGTTTGGGGCTGCAAAGGTAATATCAGCAGTTCCGATTAACCAAACCTTTTTTAAAAAAAATTTGAACAGAAGCCTGCTGAAAAGACAACCGTATCACCTCCGGCGTACAATCACTTTTGTTTTTGACCGCTCATTAAAAAATAGCCGTTACACAACCATCAAACAGACCTGACCCGCCAAATAATATTTTTTTCATTTTGCCTGCCTTTTGAAGTACTCACGAACCCAGGCCTCCATCTGAGGCTCTGTCATCTTGTCGGCAGTTTCTACCCCGAGCAAACGCGGACCGAAATGTTTGATCTCCTCAACTGCATTCTGAACTCCGTACTTGGCCTCCGATGGCCCGAACACAACAAATTCGGCAGTGTCGCCGGGAATAGCGCTGATAACTGCCTCAAAGTAGTGATCTTCCTCATGATGACGACGCTCCTGTGCCGATCGGCTCATATCTCCCCCCTGTGGACCATAAGGCACCCTGGAGCGTGAACCACCGGTAGCAGCGCTTTCCTCTATGTCAGATTTGATTTTCTTTACTATGCCGGCCGAAGCATCTATCAGCCACGCGTGACGCAGGTCAATCCAGATTCCAATTTGCTTTTTCATAATCAGATTTGTTTGGTACAAACGTATCAGCAATTCTTCAGCCTGACAGTGACGAAGGTCGCCTGCTGCAATGATAACAGACAATCAAAGCGCACCATTTTCCATTGGTTTGCCTTATTTGTGGTATCTTTGTTCCCCCAAAACAGGAACGCCTCCCCAATCAGGACGCTCCTGCCTCTATTCTCAAGCATCACATAAACCGACAACCCGGCAAAACGGGTTCTCCGAAGATTATGAACGAAGATAAAAACCCGCTCGAAGAACAAAAAAATGGCATCGCCCCGGCAAGTGATTACGGCGCCAGCAGTATCACAGCACTCGAAGGCCTCGAAGCTGTGCGCAAACGCCCGGGCATGTATATCGGAAGTACCGATACCAAGGGCCTGCACCACCTGGTTTGGGAGGTCGTGGACAACTCTATTGACGAACACCTCGCAGGCCACTGTTCAGATATATGGGTAACTATTCACCCCGACAACTCTATCACGGTAAAGGATAATGGCCGGGGTATACCAACCGGCATGCATGAAAAATTGCAAAAATCAGCCCTTGAGGTAGTCATGACGGTGCTGCACGCAGGTGGCAAATTCGACAAAAACACCTACAAAGTGTCGGGTGGCCTGCACGGAGTGGGTGTATCCTGCGTAAATGCACTCTCCATTCACGTACGAGCAGAGGTGCACCGCGAAGGAAAGGTTTTCGAACAGGAATATAAACAGGGTAAACCACAGTACGATGTGCGTGTAATCGGCGACACCGACTACCGGGGTACTATCATCTCTTTCCTCCCCGACCCCGAAATATTCGAAACTGACGAATACAAGTTCGATGTACTGGCGCACCGCCTCCGCGAACTCTCTTTCCTCAACAAAGGCCTCCGCCTCACCCTCACCGACGAACGCGAAAAGGATGACGACGGATTTAAAAAGGAACACTTTTTTTCCGAAGGCGGCCTGCGGGAATTCGTACTCTGGATTGATGAAGCCAAACAACGCCTCATTGAAACACCTATATATATCACAGCCAATGAAGAAGGCGTAGATGTAGAGGTGGCTATGACCTACAATACTTCCTACTCGGAAAATGTAGTCTCTTTCGTCAATAATATCAGTACCCGCGACGGCGGTACACACGTGAGCGGATTCCGAAGGGCGCTTACCCGCGAATTCAAGAAATATGGCGAAGATGGCGGTTTCTTCAAAAAACTCAACTTCCCTATCTCCGGTGAGGATTTCATGGAAGGCCTCACCGCCATTGTTTCCGTGAAAGTGCCGGAACCACAGTTCAAAGGCCAAACAAAAGGCGAGCTCGGCAACTCGGAGGTAACCGGAATCGTCTCCCGATGCGTGGGTGATGCGCTCAAGCAATTCCTTGAAGAAAACCCGAATCAGTCCAAACGTATTATTGAAAAAGTGGTGCTGGCCGCAACCGCCAGAAACGCAGCCAGAAAGGCGCGAGAGATGGTGCAGCGAAAAGGCGCTCTTACCGGCAGCGGACTTCCCGGCAAGCTCGCCGACTGCGCCAGCCGAAATCCGGCCGAAAGTGAGATATTTCTCGTCGAGGGTGACTCGGCCGGCGGAACGGCCAAACAGGGCCGAGACCGCCACTCTCAGGCTATTCTCCCCCTGCGCGGCAAGATTCTCAATGTCGAAAAAGCACTGGAGCACAAGATCTATGAAAATGAAGAGATCAAGAATATGTTCACAGCACTCGGCGTCAGCATCCATGAAAATGACGAAGGTCAACGCGTACTCAATACGGAAAAGCTGCGCTATCACAAGATTGTTATCATGTGTGATGCCGACATTGACGGGTCTCACATTACCACGCTTATCCTGACATTCTTCTTCCGCTATATGCGCGAGCTGATCGAAAAGGGTCATATCTACATCGCTCAGCCACCGCTTTATCTCGTCAAAAAAGGAAAGAACCAGCGCTATTGCTGGAACGACAAGCAGCGAAAAGAGGCTCAGTTTGATTTCTCCGGAGGACGTGAAGAAGATGACTCGGTCAAGGTACAGCGATACAAGGGTCTCGGTGAAATGAACGCCGAACAACTCTGGGAAACTACCATGGATCCTAAAAACCGTATCCTGAAGGTAGCTACCATTGAAGACGGCGCAGAAGCCGACCGGATGTTTGCCATGCTGATGGGCGATGAGGTGCCTCCTCGCCGCGCCTTCATCGAGGCTAACGCCAAATACGCCCGCATTGACGCCTGATCAGGGTATGATGCACGTATTCCTGCTCGATAACTACGACTCTTTTACGTTCAATCTGTACGATTACCTGCTGCAAACGGGGGTGAAATGCACCGTCATGCGAAATGATGTATTTCACCCCGCAGATCTCGCAGATCTCGATATTCAGGGCATCGTCCTGTCTCCGGGCCCCAAAAGGCCGGCAAACGCCGGCTGTATGATGGAGGTAATTGATATGTTCCATCAGACCGTCCCCATTCTCGGAATATGCCTCGGCCATCAGGCAATGGGTGAGTACTTCGGCGCGCCCCTCGTTAAAGCCCGCGTGCCCATGCACGGGAAAACAAGCCCGGTGTTACACAACAACCACTGGCTGTTTGAAGGTATTCCCAATCCGTTTCAGGCCATGCGCTATCACTCGCTTCTGCTCGAGTCGCTCGACAGAACTCCCCTTGAGTGTATTGCAAGAACCGAAGAAAATGAAATAATGGCACTGAATCACGCATCTTTGCCCTTGCTCGGCGTACAGTATCACCCCGAATCTATTCTCACAGAATACGGATTCACCATGATCCAAAACTGGGTGCGTCATATTGCCGGCAACAGTATCTGATTTCTTCTGTACTCCTCCGGAACAATATCTGCTTTATGAAAAACAAGTGGCTGACCGTTTTCTTCATTTTCTCTGCCATTAATTTGCTGGCAGTACTCACACAGCAAAAAACGCTGATATGGTGTACCAAACCGGCTCTCATGCCTCTGCTGGCGCTATGGCTTTTTTCGGCTGGCACACACATCCCGGCACGTCTGAAGAATGGCTGGCTGATCGGACTGGTGCTGTCCACCGCAGGTG
>JBDLWO010000123.1:0-9334 GCA_039804245.1 Bacteroidota bacterium | reverse complement strand
CAGATCGTAGATGATGTAGTTCATGATTATTTACAGAGGTTCAGCGCAGACCAGTCAGACGCAATATGTACCAAATGAATAATCGCCATTTTTGTTTTTGGGTATGGTAAAAAATTTGTCTTTCCCGCGCTTCATCCACCGACGAATCAGCCGGATGATGCAATGGAAATGTCATCGAACCGGCTCTCACCAACTGATGCTGCAGCCTGGTTCTGGTGTTGGTGGCATCTGCATCGCCCACTCCCACGTTTTCCACCAGATTTATTTTCGGAATAATACAGAGTCCGTCGTTTTTCAGGATAGAGTAAAACCACGCGTACGCCCATGAGTTGTTTTCTCTCCGGCTGGTAACCCGGAATTTGTCCATCATATAGGTCCGGGCCATGTACCCGGGTATAAGCGTACGCATACTGCCAGACTCCTCGAACTCATTCAGGCCGCCCAAACCGGGCGACATTTTTTCCCACGCCCGGCGCCAGGAGGCCCAACCCCATACCAAACTGAAACGGGAGAAGAAATAGCTGTCTACTGAATGGTTTGTATATTCTTCTGCCACATTGGAACCGGTGATGTGCATGATACGCTCATCATCGCGGTACCTGTGCAGCAATTCCTCACAATAAGGGAAAAAAGAAGGTTCGGGCAAACAATCGTCTTCCAGCACGATACCGAATTCCTCTTTTGAAAAAAACCAGTTCAGCGCATCCCCTACCCCATCCCGAAGCCCCATATTCTGCTCCCTGAACAAGGTATTCACCTCGCAGGGCCAGTCAATACCCCGCACCAGATCGCGACAAGCCTCGACAAGTGCCTCTTCTTCTGCCCTTCCTGCGCGCGGGCCATCCACGTGCGCATACACGCGGGCAGGTCGGGCATCGCGCACCCGATTCATCACAGCCGCGGCATGGCCGGGGCGATTGAAGAACAAAAGGAGAACGGGTGTTTGCATGATATGTGGAAATGTGGTTATTTTCGCCGCAAATATGAGCAATTCAGCTGAATCAGGGCAGCCAAATGTGCTGCTCGTCACAACTTATCCCCACGGTGGCGCAGGTACAGCCTGCCACAGGCTCCAGGCTGCCCTGCAGAAATCAGGTGTAAATGCCGGTCTGCTGACGCAAAAAGACGCAGGCGGCAGATTCGGCTTTATCGCCGAAAGACTGACTTTTCTCCCGTGGGAACGCGACAAATCGGTTCGGTTTTCGTTCTCGTTAGCCAATTTCGGTACCGACATTAGCAGGCACCCGCTCGTTCAGGAGGCCGATATAATTCACCTGCACTGGTGGAATCAGGGGTTCCTGTCTCTGCGCAACCTCGAAGCGCTCGGCCAATCTGGTAAAAAGATTGTGTGGACGCTGCACGATATGTGGGCTTTCACCGGTGGCTGCCATCACGACAGGGGCTGCGGGCGTTTCAGCAACTCTTGCGGAAAATGCCCCTACCTGCGATTCCCCTCCGAAAGTGATCTGTCCAATCAGGTATGGCGGAGGAAAAAACGCCTCTACCCTGCCGGGATGGAAATTGTCACATGCAGCAAATGGCTGGCCGGACAAGCACGCGCAAGCAGTCTGCTCGGCAATTATTCCATCACCGACATCCCCAACCCGATTGATACGGATCTGTTCAAACCGGCCAGTACAGCTGAAAAAATGGCTTTTAGGGAGCGGTTCGGACTCGCACCCGACACCCGCATTATCCTGTTCGCAGCCATGAACGTAAAAAACCCGTTCAAGGGGTTCGCATATTTCCTGGAAGCACTGAATGAGTTGCAAGACCTCGCCAATACGGCGGTGGTGGTGGTGGGGAAAAGCGATCCCGCCGATTTCAAAGACGTGAAACTGCCGCTTGTTCAGCCCGGACTGATTCAAAATGCAGCGGAAATGTCGGCTTTTTATGCAGCCTGTGATGTTTTCGTCATACCCTCGCTGGAAGAAAATTTGCCCAATACCATCATGGAGAGCATGGCCTGTGGTACACCTGCAGTCGGTTTCGATGTGGGGGGTATTCCCGAAATGATAGAAAATGGGGTTACAGGGGTGGTTTCTCCTGTAAAAGACAGCCGTCAGATGGCCCTCGATATCAGGCAGGTGCTGGCAGATGATGAAAAACGGGCCGTTCTCGGTCGGAATGCCCGAGAAAAAGTACTCGCGGAATATGCAGAACCGGTAATCGCACGCCGTTATTTGGAAGTTTATCATCGGTAAATTTCCGAACATGCCATTATCTTTGTCGCCATAAAAATAAAGCATTGCCATGTCCAGAAAAGATGAATTCACCGCCGAAATACAGTCAGGATACAACTTTTCAGGCTCCTCCATTGTGCTTGGAGGCGCCATGATAGAGGCAGAAGCAGTACACGGACTGCAAATCAAAGTACCTCTGCGCACCATGAACCGGCACGGGCTCATCGCCGGCGCCACCGGTACCGGTAAAACCAAGACCCTGCAGGCTATTGCCGAGCAACTGGCAGGGAGTGGCGTGCCCAGCCTGCTCATGGATATCAAGGGCGATCTCTCGGGCGTAGCCATGCCCGGCACCGAAAACCCCAAAATCATTGAAAGAGCCGCAAAAATCGGCATCAACTGGAAACCAACGGGTAATACGGTGGAGTTCCTGACGCTTTCAGGTGAAATGGGCGCACGCCTGCGCGCTACGATCAGCGAGTTCGGCCCGGTACTGTTCAGCCGCATTCTGGGGCTGAATGACACGCAGGGCGGCGTCATCGCTGTTGTATTCAAATATTGCGACGACAAGGGACTTCCCCTGCTCGACCTCAAGGACTTCAAAAAGGTGCTTCAGTATCTGGGTAATGAAGGCAAAGCGGAAATCGAAGCCGAATTTGGTCAGTTCTCTTCTGCCACCGCCGGAACAATTCTCAGAAAAGTGGTGGAAATGGAACAACAGGGCGCCGATCTTTTCTTCGGAGAGACGTCTTTTGCCGTAAGCGACCTGGTCAGGATAGATGAAAACGGGCGCGGGGTCATCAATATCGTGCGCCTGACAGACATTCAGGATCGCCCGAAACTGTTCAGCACCTTTATGCTCCAGATGCTGGCCGAAATTTACGCCTCCTTCCCGGAAGAAGGCGATATGGAACAACCCAAACTGTGCATCTTTATTGACGAGGCGCACCTCGTATTCCAGGAGGCTACCCCGGCACTCATGCAGCAACTGGAAGCGATTATAAAACTCATTCGCTCCAAAGGGGTGGGTATCTATTTCATTACACAAAACCCTGCAGATATTCCCGAAAGCATTCTCGCGCAACTCGGACTCAAGGTGCAGCACTCGCTCCGCGCCTTCACGGCCAAAGACAGGAAAGCAATCAAGCTGGCAGCAGAAAACTACCCCATTACCAAATACTACGAAACCGAAGACCTGCTCACCTCGCTGGGTATCGGCGAGGCCATTGTGAGTGTACTGAATGAAAAAGGTATTCCTACCCCTCTCGCACACACGCTCATGCGGGCGCCCGAGAGCCGGATGGATGTACTCACCCCCTCGGAAATTGACTCTATCATCGGACACTCTGCCATTGCACGAAAGTACAATCAGGAAGTGGACAGAGAGAGCGCCTACGAGATTTTGACCCGGAAAATAGCTGAAGCACAAGAAAATCAGCCAGAGTCGCAACAAAAAGGCGGTTCAACTGTCCGTAAGGAGAAAGAAGAGCCCGGCATGCTCGAAACGCTTGCCAACGACCCGCTCGCCCGGCAAATCGGCCGCACAGTAGCACGCGAACTCACCCGCGGACTGCTCGGCGTGCTGGGCCTGGGTGGCACCTCAAAGAAAAGCTCTTCCAAAAGCTGGTTTTAACCCATGACAGGTTTCCGTTTCTCCGACTACAAACCCGATCCGAACGAAAGCGTTTTTGATCGCCTCTTCAAACTTTTTCAGGAACTGATGCTCTATTCCTCCGGGAATGTGGCACAGGCTCTCTCCTGGCTCAACGACCTCGACAGGCAGTATAAACTCACTACGCCCGATTACGGCCTGGGCGATTTTATTCAGGAGCTCCGCGACCGAGGATACCTGCGCGATGATGACAGCGAAGGAGGGCAGGGCGCTACCGCCAAACTCGAAATCAGCCTCAGACAAAAAAGCCTGGACGATATTTTCGGCGACCTGAAAAAAGCCAAAAGCGGCAAACACAACACTACAGTGATCGGCCGCGGAGATGAACAGACGGCCGATATCAAACCCTATGAATTCGGCGACAGTCTGGACAACCTGGCGGTTACCAATTCCCTGCACAATGCCTATATCAACCACGGCATTGACGAGTTCAAGCTCACTCAGGACGATCTGGAGGTACACGAAACATACTACCAGAGTCAGATGTCTTCGGTACTGATGATTGATATCTCGCATTCCATGATCCTGTACGGAGAAGACCGAATAACTCCGGCCAAAAAGGTAGCCATGGCCCTGGCAGAATTTATTCGTACCCGATTCCCGAAAGACACCCTCGATATCATCGTGTTCGGCGATGACGCATGGCCCATCGAACTGCGCGAAATTCCCTACCTGGAAGTAGGCCCCTATCATACCAATACCGTTGCAGGGCTGGAGCTGGCCATGGATATCCTGAAAAAACGACGCAACCAGAACCGGCAGATATTCATGATCACAGACGGGAAACCAACCTGCCTGAAAATCGGAAAGAAGTACTACAAAAACTCCTTCGGACTCGACAGGAAAATCGTAAACCGGTGCCTGAACCTGTCCATGCAGTGCAAAAAACTCAATATCCCCATCACCACCTTTATGATTGCCAGGGATCCTTATCTGGTACGCTTTGTGGAAGCCTTCACCCGGACCAACGGAGGCAAGGCATTTTACTCGTCACTCTCCGGACTGGGTTCTTTTGTTCTTGAAAATTACAAGCGCCGGAAAAAGCGCTGAACTTGATAATAATGTACACATTACTCATCACCATCGTTATCGGGCTTTTCGTGGCCATGCTGTTTGTGAACCTGTACTTCAGAGCCAAAGTGTTCAGGGTTTACGGGATACTGGTGCGCAACAAGGTCGAATTCGGTGCTGCACACATTTTCAACAGGAAAAAACTGGAAGAGGAAATACTGCCGAGATACCCGCAGTTTCAGAACGAAATCGAGACGTTTATCAAACACATGCGCAACTCTATACGCATGGCTTCGGTTTTATTGATGCTTATCACGCTCTTCGGAGGTATTCTGATGTATTTCAGAGATTAATCTGTCCAGATAATGAAAATCGGAGTTTTGGGTGCCGGACACCTCGGAAAAATTCATATCCGGTGTATTTTATCGGAAGATTGCAGCAGCCTTTGGGATTTCGCCGGCTTTTTTGATCCCGATGATCAGAATGCCGCTTCCGCCGTCTCACAGTTCGGTATCAGGCGCTTCAATACGTACGGGGAACTGCTCGGCGAAGTGGATGCCGTGGATATCGTCACACCGACGCCCTTTCACTTTGCGCTGGCGGCTGAGGCTCTTCGCGCCGGCAAGCATGTTTTTATCGAAAAACCGGTCACCCACACCGTCGGAGAAGCTGATGAACTGCTGAAAATAGCCACCGACACCGGACTGAAAGTACAGGTGGGACACGTAGAGCGCTTCAACCCGGCTTTCACCGGACTGAAGGGTATGACGCTGAACCCCATGTTTATTGAGGGTCACCGACTGGCAGCTTTTCAGCCCAGAGGCACGGATGTATCCGTTGTGCTCGATCTGATGATTCACGATCTCGATCTGATACTGCATCTTGTAAAATCACCTGTTGAAAAAGTGAGTGCCAGCGGCGTGGCCGTACTGAGTCACACACCTGACATAGCCAACGCCCGTATTGAATTTGAAAACGGGTGTGTAGCGAACCTGACATCCAGCCGGATTTCCATGAAAAGTATGCGAAAAATGCGTCTTTTCCAGGAAGACCACTACCTCAGCCTCGATTTCAGCGAGAAAAATGCACAGATTATACGGCTGTATGATCAGGCTGCCGACAACCTGCCACCAGCCGATCAGCTCATGGAGTTTGATACTCCACGTGGCAAAAAATGGCTGGAAATGAGGATGCCCGAAACGGCTCCGGTCAATGCCATTGTGGAAGAGCTGAGAACCTTCCATCACGCCATTGCTGCCGATACAACTCCGGTAGTCTCACTGCAGGACGGGGTTGAAGCGCTCAGACTCGCACACAGGATTCTGGCTGAAATCGGCGCCTGATTTGCTTTTAATCATCAGTGACTTTCTGTTATCAGCATTTTCCCCTCCTTCAGCTCGAAGCCTCCGGAAAACAAATCTTCAGCCAGATCGAAACTGCCATCGAGATCGAGGTAGCGGGTATTCGGGCAACTGTAAGCCGCATGAAGGGCGGCAGTGATACTCAGCGAGCTTTCATCGTTGCAGCCCCAGAACAGGCTGATACCCGCATGTGCGGCAATAGCAGCAATCTCCCGGGCAGCCATGATGCCGCCACATTTCATCAGTTTGATATTGAATACTCCGAATGGACGCGGATCCTGTGTAAATGACAGCGCAGTGGCCGGATCTGTCAGCGACTCATCAGCAACCAGTATATCGCGAAGTCGGGATGGCAGCATTCTCAGCGACTGCTCATTTCCCACTGGCAGAGGCTGTTCGATAAGCTCAATATCACAATGCTCGTAAACTTGTATCAGTTGCTGCGTGGTATAACCCTGATTGGGATCTATCCGGAGGCTGATATCTTTCCCTGCAGCCTCGCGAAGGAGTCGCAACAATGCTATATCTTCCTCTGTATCGCCGCTGCCAGTCTTGATTTTCAACGCCCTGAAACCCATCCGGACAAACTCTTTTGCTTCTTTCAGGGCCTCATCCACGGGCATGATTCCGATAGTGACAGACGTGGGCAGCGGTTCCACACATTGCCCGTAAAAGGATACGATTGACACGCCGAGGTACCGGCAGAACGCATCGTGCAGCGCCAGGTCAAGCGCCGCCTGTGTGCCGGGAAATCCGGGAAAGGCACGCCTGACTTCGTGTATAATCTGCTGGAAATGCCGGATATCGCGGCCTGCAAGCTGCTGTACCTGCTCCGACTGCAGATGTTGAAACGACATACATGCGTTCTCGCCAACTACCTCCTCGGCCGGACTGCCGGAGCCATAGCCGGTTACTCCGTTTTCAAGTTCAATTTCCACAAATACAAGCTCCACGTCAGAAAATGTTTCGGAGGAGATAGTATAGGGCTTTTTCAGTGGTATCCTCATGTAAGATGACCTTATCTCGCGTATTTTCATGGCTTCAGCGATTTCAGGACGGGCAGTATTTTGTCCACGCCCTCCTCGAGGGGCAAGAGTACAGGTATATTGAAGCGGGCCTCATATTCATCCCTGTAGCGCACAGCCTCATCAGGTGTACAACCTTCCGTGTTGAGCGCCAGTGCAATAACCTTTGAACCATAACACGCGATGAGATTGATCTCGGTACCCACATCAGGGATCCGACCCCAATGCGCATCATTGTCGTAATAAACCCTCGCGGGCGCGTGTACGAGTACGACCGACTTCGCATTTCCGGAAACCAGAAATTCGGAACCACAGGGTCCGCTCGGGTTGCGGAGCGATGCCTGTCCCTCCAGGAGTATGAAATCTGCCTGTGTCTCCTTCCAGCAGGTAACAATGGCGTGTTCCAGTTCGCCGGAGACGAAATCGTTCAGCGTGGAGTCGAAGATAAACCCGTATTCACCGCCCTGCAACCAGCCTGTCTGGCCGGTGTATATCATCCGGGCATTCAAACCGGCCAACTCGCAGCACTCTCTGATCAGTCGGGCAGTGGTTCGCTTGCCCAGGGCACAGTCAGTTCCCATGACGGCGATAACCGGAGCAGAAACACGCCATATTTCACCAGTCCAGAAGTGAAGATCGGCACGGTTGCGGGGTTTTCGCACGTCAATGAGTTCGACACCATGTTCCCTGGCCAATGCTGCCAGTTCAGTATTTTCCGACAGATACTCGTGCAGTCCATTTACAACTGACAACCCGCTTCTGATTCCGGTTCTGACCATCTCGCGCATATCGGGAGGCAGCACGCCGCCCACTGTGGCTATACCTATAATCAGGTACCGGGCATCGGGCACCGACTGAATGGCAGACTCCAGCGAACCGAACACGGGAATATTCCGGCGCTTGCCGTCGAGGAGTTCACCGGCATCCCTGCCGGCATTCTCCGGGGAGTCAACTATACCTGCTATGGTGAAGCGTTCTGTGCCGCGTACCAGCCCGTGTGCTGTTTTGGCGTCATTGATGTGAAAAAGTCCGTTTGTGAGAACTATGGCTTTGTTATCAGTCATTTCTTTCTTCTGATTAAAACCCCGGGTAACTCACCCGTTGATTTTTTATTTTCAAAAACGATTCTGCCATTTACCCAAACCTTGTCTATACCGTCGGATAGTGCCTTTCCATCCTGCACGCTGGCGTTGTCAATCACCGTTTCAGGATCGAAAAGTACCAGATCAGCGTAATTTCCCGGCACAATAACGCCTCTTTCCGGCAATCCGATCTGATCCGCTGTTAGTCCGGTCATTTTGTAGACAGCTGTTTCCAGCGGCATGAGTTTCTGTTCCCTGACGTACCTCCCGAGTACGCGCGTGAATGCGCCATGCCCGCGCGGGTGCCCGCCCGAAGCGCCGTCGGAGCAGAAACAGGTGTGCGGCCACAACATCAGAGTGGAAACATCGAAGTCGTCCATAGACTTGCCCATAATTGCTTCAATACCATCTGGATACCCGGGATTGCTCTTTCCGAACGCTTCAGCCAGGGCGATCAGATCCATGAGCGTCTGAGCCGGCTCCTGATGGCGCATCCGGGCTATTTCCGACAGTGTTTTGCCGGCGTATTCGCGGTTGGGGGCGAAGCGTACCAGGATAGATTGTTCCGGGTCGAAAAGCTGGTTAACGGCAAACCCGGCACTGGCCGGATTGGTATAATCACGGTTGGGAAACAATACCCTGAGCGTGGAGTTCCAGAAATTGTAGGGATAAATATCGGCTGTCACATCGATACCTTCAGCACGGGCAGCCTGCAGGCGCTCGAGCAACTGGAGCGAGGTTCTCCACTGGTCGCGTTTGGCGATCTTGATATGTGAAATCTGAACCGGAATACCGGTTTTCCGGCCAATATCCAGTATTTCGTCCACCGCGTCGTACAGGTTGATGTCTTCGCTGCGGATATGGCTCATATACCTGCCCCCCGACCTGGCGGCCACGGCAGCGAGTTCGATCACTTCATTTCTGCTCGAATAGAAAGCCTCCTCATATTCAAGTCCGGTATTCAGGCCCAGTGAACCCTTGTCCATTTCAGACTGGAGTA
>JBDLWO010000122.1:0-9028 GCA_039804245.1 Bacteroidota bacterium | reverse complement strand
GGCGCATTCGTATAGCTGCAGGGATCTGCAGGATCAGTTCCGTTGGCATCCTCTTCGCCGTTCGTTTCACCGTCCTCATCACAATCAGCTGCGGCCCATACCGTATTATTGACATCAGGGGTGGAACCAGCCGCATAGGCGCAGGGGTCAAGTGGATCAGGGTCCGTGCCATTATTGTCGCCATCGCCATCGCAATCCAGCACCGACCACGCAGTATAAGCAGGATCGCCCAATACCGGCGCATTTGTATAGCTGCAGGGATCTGCAGGATCAGTTCCGTTGGCATCCTCTTCCCCGTTCGTTTCACCGTCCTCATCACAATCAGCTGCAGCCCATACCGTATTATTGGGATCAGGGGTGGAACAAGCCGCATAGGCGCATGGGTCAAGTGGATCAGGGTCCGTGCCATTGTTGTCGCCGTCACCGTCGCAATCCAGCACCGACCACGCAGTATAAGCAGGATCGCCCGATACCGGCGCATTTGTATAGCTGCAGGGATCTGCAGGGTCAGTTCCGTTGGCATCCTCTTCCCCATTCGTTTCACCGTCCTCATCACAGTCGGCGGCGGCCCAGATCGCATTGGCAGGATCAGGCGTGCCGGTACCAGGTACACAAGGATCAAGCGGATCAGGGTCCGTACCGTTATTATCGCCGTCGCCGTCGCAATCGAGTACCGACCAGGTGGCCCAAACAGGATCACCCGCTACGGGAGCATTCGTATAACTGCAGGGATCTGCAGGATCCGTGCCATTCGCGGTTTCTACCGAATCTGTTTCGCCATCGCCGTCTGTATCAGGATCGGTACAGATTGCAATTGCTGTATTCAGTGCGTTGGTATTGTATAAAGAGGTATAATTCACCACTCCGCTCTCGGGAGAGGTTTCCAGGCTGTTAACCAGGCCGTTTGTACCATAAGGACCTGAGAAAGCATAATTGGCCGTCTGACTCGCCGTGGCACCTGCCTCAAAGGCATCAGAGCAGCCGTCGCCATCAGAATCCGGATCCAGGTGATTCACAATACCATCACCATCGGTATCAATAGTACAGGCTGACTTTGGATAGAAAGAAGCCACGTATTCCGGTGCATAAACATCGAAGTACAGTTCGGAGGCGATACCTCCCAGTACGTTGGCAGAGGCAACGCCGTAAATCCGGTAAAAAGTATACAGGCCCGGCTGCTGCTGCACAGTGAACTTGTTGGAGTTCGCCAGTGTAACGGCCCCATTGGCCGTTACGTTCGTCGCATCCGCCGGATTCACCGCCGCTGTGAGCAGGTTCACCCAGTTATTTCCGTCGTTCGATGCCTGCAGCATGACGTTGCCACCCAGTATCTGTGTTGCATTCGTCTTGCGGATATACAGTGCATCGAGCTGAAGAGGCTGACTGAAAGCAACCCGAAAAACCTCTTTATTCAGCTGATTCTGCGCGGGTGAGTTGGCAAATTGTATGGCCCCTGTCGTTCCGTTGTTGTCAGTAAGCGCTGCGAAATTAGTATTCGGCGCCAGCGTGAGCAGGTCTGAAGTCACCGTCACGAAGCTGCTCTTGTTCATGGTATTCCAATCGGAAGCCGTGAAGAAGCAGGAAGGCGATTCATTTGCATCCACCACCCCGTCGTTGTCGTCGTCAATATCATCCTCATCCGCAATACCATCGACATCCGTATCAGTACAGTTGGCCGTTGTGTTGTCTACAGCGTCGTCGTAAGTAGAGAAGTAATTCACCGTACCACTCTCTGAACTGGTCTCCAGGCTATTCGCCAACCCATTGGCGCCATAAGGACCCGTGAAGGTATAGCCGGGGGTTGTATTGGTGGTCGATCCAGCTTCCAAGGCGTCCGAGCAGCCATCGCCGTCGCTGTCAGGGTCCAGACTGTTCGGGATGCCATCACCATCGGTATCACAGATTGACTCTCTAAAAGTGACATTGTCAACCAGTATGTAACCTACATTTGGGTTACTTGGGGCCTCAGCCACAAATACCAGTTTGGAATAGGCACTGTTCGGCACAAATTCAAGTAACTCAAATAACCATCCGGCTGCCTGATTAGGCCTGAGCGTCGTTGTACCCACATATTGTGTCTGTGCACATCCATTGGAAGCATATATTTTCACCTGGGCAGGGAAATTACTCGACCACGGAGTAATCGACGCTACAGTTGTGGCAATATTGATAACATACGGTACGCCAGCGACTGTCGGACTTGAACCCAAATCAATGGAAAATATTTCAGGATAGTGGAATCCAATGTACTTGGAACCCTGGTATGGCTGTATATTAAAACCCCAGAAGTTGACACCAGGGCCATCCACACTGGGGGTACATTCGGTAAAACCTGCTACGCCCAGTTCAATACTGTTGTCAAATGTCCGATTGTCACAGGCTGCGTTCTCCTCTGCATCCGGCACCCCATCATTATCATCGTCAATATCCAGCAGGTCTGGAACTCCGTCGCCATCCGTATCTGTACAGCCATTGAGTGAACCTGCGATAGCATAACCATATGTAGAGGTATAATTCACTACGCCACTCTCTGTAGCGGTTTCCAGACTATTATCCAGACCATTAGAGCCGTACGGACCGCCAAAGGCATAATTCGGTGTTGTATTGGTAGTCGCACCCGCCTCCCGTGCATCCGAGCAGCCATCGCCGTCCGAATCAGGATCAGCGGTTTTTCATCTGTACGAATGGTGGAGGAGTCGTTTTCATTCATATTTTTGTCATCGGGCTCTGCGTCTGTATCCACTGTGTGAAGGGGCAGGGTACATTGAAATGTGGCGCCTGTTTTTCTGTCATCCCGGTTTACAAGCTCCAGTTTGCCGCCGATCAATCCGGCCACTTCAGCAGCATACGACAGTCCAATACCGGAACCGCCCAGTTCCCTCGCTTGCTGCGACTGGTAATATCGTTCGAATATTTTGTCTCTCTCGGCTTTCGGAATACCCGGACCACTGTCTGTTACCCTGAATACCAGCTGGTCGCCGTCCTTCTCTACTTCGAAAACTATCTGGCCGCCGGTTGGAGTAAATTTCACGGCATTCGACAACAGATTTCCGAGTATTGTCCTCAAATGGCTTTCATCCAGTAAAACCAACCCAGGAAACTGATTCATATTTAACTGAAAATCAACCTGTTTGAGTTCCGCCAGATACTTGTAGGAGGAAATTAAATGATGAATAACCTGATTCAGATCCGTTGGCAACGGA
Source organism: Bacteroidota bacterium (assembly GCA_039804245.1). Taxonomy (GTDB): domain Bacteria; phylum Bacteroidota; class Bacteroidia; order Chitinophagales; family Saprospiraceae; genus M3007. The sequence goes on along the minus strand of JBDLWO010000122.1, from coordinate 5,825 downwards.
TTCATTGGCAACGTCCCCATTTTTTTGAGTCTGTTCAGGTTAATTATCTGATTCACCAGTTTATTCATTTCCTGCCCCTGACGACTTATGGTGGCCGTCATTTTTTTCGTATTTTCCGGGGTACTTTCATCCCAGGAGTCTATCAGTCCATTGATCAGGGTAATAGGAGTTTTAAGATCATGTGCGATATTGGTCAGCAGTTTCTCCCGATTTTCATCCAGCATTTTTTCGTACTTGTTTTGCTGCATCAACAGTTCGCTCCGTTGTTTTTCTTTTTGCAGGAGCTGCCTGTTTCGAATTATCAACAACGCCGGTATCAGTATCAAAAGGGCGATCAGCGAGCGGGCCCACCAGGATTTCCACCAGGGCGGGGTAATGACGAACTGCAGAAAAGTGGAATCACTCCACTCACTTCCGCCCAGCGATGACTGTACCTCAAAGTGATATTCGCCGGGAGGTAGTCCCGCCAGTGAAACGCTGTTCTTGTAGCCGTTGTACAACCATTCTGCGTCGCTGTTTATCCGGAAACGATACTGCTGTACGTCGTGATTACGGAAGTCAAGCGAACTGAAGCAAATCATGATATTGGCCGAGTCATAAGCCATATCAGGAATTGTGACTACCTTATTGCTCCATTCAAGTGGCATAGAAAATTTCCCCCGGAACACCTGTGTGATCAATACCTTGCTCAGAGGCTCCTTTCTCCCCAGTTCATCAGGATAAAAAGCGATGTAACCTTCGACGGTACCCATTACAATCAATCCGTCGCGACTGGCTATCGCTGTGTTTCGGTTAAATTCGCCTGCCGGGAGGCCATCTTTCACTGTGTAAATCCTGCTTTTGCCCGATTTGACATCGTAATTGACAAGCCCGTGCTGGGTTCCCAGCCACAGGTTATCCTGTTCCGTCTGGGCCATACAAAAAACCGGATCAGTATCCGGCAAATGGTATGAAACTACCCGGCTTATGCTGTCATTCCGGATATCCATTCTGAACAGTCCGTTCCAGGCACCAATCCACAGCAGATCGGGTACAAACCTGTCAGGTTGGGCAAAAATTATCCTGACCTTGTCGTCACTGTTTCCCGAAAGTACTTCTGCGCCCTGATTTGACACTGCACAGGTTCGTTTTTCCCAGTCAGGCAGCAGCCGGATGATGCCAAATTGTCCTGAAATCCATACATAATATCCCTGATCTGTATTGATAATATCTGTATTGATCTGATTAATGGATTTTTCAGACTGTCTCAGTATTTGATCGGCTTCCGGCACTGCGAAAATCAGCCCGGAAGCAGGGTCGTAAAAACGGATGGCACGACCACTGGCCGACAGTAACATGAGTTTACTGTCCGGTAACGCAGTCACACCGAATGTTACGTGAAGTTTACCCGGATCCGGATTTTGTGCGAGTCTTTCTGTTCCACTCCTGTCCACACTAGCCAGTTGAAAATCGGATTTTACAAGCCAGTCTTTACCATTGTATCCGTTTTCAAAATGATACCCGATGCGATGGCGATTCAGTGGTTCACCTTCTCTTGTGTATCCCGCATAAACAGGCTGTTCCTTCCCTTTTGGCCTACAATAAAACCATATACTTCCGTCCTCTGCAAGCAGGGGTTTCTTGCTTGCCGAGATATCCTTCCGGAAAATACGCGTCACAGAGTTATCCCGTTTTTTTACACAGCTTATTCCCGTTCCGTCGAACCCGAGCCACAGATTGTCCTGCCGGTCAACGAAACCGGAGACTATTTTTTTACCGAAATTGATATCTGTTGAATTCAGATCGCTTCCATTCCAGAGTCTGACTTCCTCCCCGATGAACAGAACGTATTTGTCTCCCATTTTTCTGCCTGCCAAACCAGCCCCATAGTTCATTTCGCTCACTGGAATCCGGTTCAGTTCCCCATTTCTGTTCATGAATATTACTTCATCAATGGTCTGGATGCAAATTTGGTTGTGTATTTCATCATTCCATATCTGGTATACACTGGCCCTTATTCCTGGTAGTACCCGCGTAAACTGCCCATTATTACTGATTTCAAATATGCCATCGTAAGTACCCGCCCATATTTTCCCATCCCGCTGAAAAAGACAATTCAGACTGCCCAGTGTCTGATACTCCTGTAATACGGGTATACTTGTTTCCAGTTCCAGTATGTTCCGGGGATCTGAACCTTTAATTCTGAATATCCTCAATATTTCCCTGTCGGCTACCAGCAACCTGTCGCCACTGATACTGAAACCCGACGAATGGCCAACTTTATTTTCCGTCAGTATGCGGGGGGTCTCGAAACAATCTTTTCCGGGATCATAATATTGTATTCCCGCATTGGTCGCCACCCATATTCTGCCCGTGTGATCATGGGCAAGCGACAGAATTGCATCCGAACTGACAGAATACACGTCGGTCTTTGAGTGGCGATATGTCTTGAACTGGTATCCGTCGTATCGGTTCAGGCCGTTAATCGTTCCAGCCCATATATAACCGTCATTGTCCTGTACAATACTGCTGACAAACCCCTGCGACAAACCATCATCTACAGTCAGCTCTATTATGTTTTGTGAACAGACAGACTGTAACGAAAGCAAGATAATGATGGAGAAAAACAGAGATCTGACTGACATTTGTTTGGAAGCGATGGTGTGGCTAATACCATGCAAAGATGTGAACTAATTACCCGTGTAGTCTTTGATTTAGTACCTGATTTCTTTGATAATGTACTTTTTACCATCCCGAACAAGGTTGGATACAAATACGAAAAAGGGCCGCCCCCGAACGGAAGCGGCCCAATTCCAACTTGTTTATTAACCAAACCTATTTCTGAATCACAAAACGGGTAACTTTCGATCCCGCTTCTGAACGGATTTCCAGGTTGTACGTGCCCTGCGGCAGATCGTTCACCAGAATACGCTCGCTGAATGTACCGGCACTCACTTGTCCAAAATCGCCCTCCTGTACCAGACGGCCACTGTAGTCCATGATGCGGTAACGCAGATTGCTGCTTTCTTTTACGTCAAAACTCACTACTACCTGGTCAACAGCCGGATTCGGAGCAAGCCTGAAATCTGTTACTGTTTCCAGGTCATTCACTGATACTGCAGCTGGAGTCAGCGGAAGAGTTACTCCCGAACTCAGTGCAGCCCAAACACCAAATGCAGGTGTGCCTCCGCCAAAGTAGCCGGATGCAAATACAGTTACTGCCTGTCCGGGAATCAGCGACAATGGTGCTGTGTAAGCAGCCAGAATGTTGTTGTTGTCGTTTGATGGAGTCAGATATACCTTGTAGTTGGTGGCAGGGATGCTCTGGTAATCGGCATACTCTCCGAACTCTACGTTGTCGAACAGAATGGCACCACCGGGAAGACGAACATCTACCTCTGGCGCATCAGGTGCTCCGTGGAACAGCTGTACGTCAACATTGGCCGGACCACTCGAAATTTCACGTGCTCCTTCTTTTACAAACAGATTGAAAGCGGTAGCACCCGTGTTGCCCACAACGCCACCAGCCATCACTACGTAGGTACCTCCGGTATTGAAGTTGGCGGGGAAGGTGGCAATGGCATCAGCAGCACTGTTGCTGTTTTCTCCGGCAATACCGATGGTAATGTTACGGTCAGCTGGTACTGTAATAAATGGTGTCGCCTTGCGGAACTCAAAGTTGTCTATCAGACGGGTTCCATCTGCATACACGTCAACTGTTGGCGCAGGTGAATTGTGAATAATCTGTACGCGGGCAGTCGGTGTAGCCGGAAGTGGCACTACTGCTCCGTTAGGGAGCGCAGCGTACAATCCGAAACCGGGCGCCTGCGTGAGATAGCCAGACGCAAATACTGTGGCAGCACCACCAGCCAGTCCGCTCAGGTCAGCGCGGAAGGAGGCAGCAGTAGTGGATGTGCCAGCAACCTGAATAGCCAGGTCGTACTTCGCAGCAGGCAGACTCAGATAGCCTGTGAACTGTCCGAAGGACAGATTGGATACTACATTGTCTGCAACAAATACAGCGTCCACATCAACAGCCGGTGCGTCCGGTGATCCGTGGAATACAGCTACATCAACATTGCTGCCAGTACCCGCCTCGCGGGCATTACCGTTTACAAACAGGTTGAAAGCGGTAGCACCGGTAGCACCTACAACGCCGCCAGCCATCACTACGTAAGACTTGCCTGTCTCGAAATTAACCGGGAATGTGGCAATTGCGTCAGCGGCAGAGGCACTGTTGGAGCCAGCCACGCCTACAGTCAGGTCGCGGTCTGAAGGCACGTCAATAAAGGGGAGAGCAGTACGGAATTCGAAGTTGTCAGCCAGTTGCGCATTGTCAACATACAGGTCAACCGTAGGCTCAGGTGAGTTGTGGATGATCTGTACGCGGGCAGTCGGTGTAGCCGGAAGTGCTATTACTGTTCCGTTCGGAAGCGCAGCAAATACACCGAAAGATGGTGCAGAACCCAGGAAGCCAGAAGCAAACACAGTGGCCGCTCCTCCGGCCAGACCGCTCAGGTCAGCACGGAAAGAGGCTGCAGTTGTAGAAGTGCCGGCAACCTGAATCGCCAGGTCGTACTTGGCAGCAGGCAGGCTCAGGTAGCCTGTGAACTCGCCAAACGACAGATTCGATACTACGTTATTGGCAACGAATAAAGCGTCAACATCAACAGCCGGTGCGTCCGGTGAACCGTGGAACACAGCTACATCAACATTGCTGCCAGTACCTGCCTCGCGGGCATTACCGTTTACAAACAGGTTGAAAGCGGTAGCGCCGGTATTGCCTACCACGCCGCCGGCCATCACTACATACGTCTTGCCTGTCTCGAAATTAACCGGGAAAGTCGCAATCGCGTCAGCGGCAGAAGCGCTGTTGTCGCCAGCCACGCCTACAGTCAGGTCGCGGTCAGAAGGAACATCAATAAATGCCGTGGCTGTGCGGAAGGCAAAGTTGTCGGCCAGTTGCGCGTTGTCAACATACAGGTCAACCGTGGGCTCCGGTGAGTTGTGGATGATCTGTACGCGGGCAGTTGGTGTAGCAGGAAGTGCTATTACTGTTCCGTTCGGAAGCGCAGCAAATACACCGAAAGATGGTGCAGAACCCAGGAAGCCAGAGGCAAACACAGTGGCTGCTCCTCCAGCCAGACCGCTCAGGTCAGCACGGAAAGAGGCAGCAGTCGTAGAGGTGCCGGCAACCTGAATCGCCAGGTCGTACTTCGCAGCAGGCAGGCTCAGGTAGCCCGTGAACTCGCCAAACGACAGATTGGATACTACGTTGTCAGCTACAAATACAGCGTCCACATCAACAGCCGGTGCATCCGGTGATCCGTGGAATACGGCTACATCAACATTGCTGCCGGTACCTGCCTCGCGGGCATTACCGTTCACAAACAGATTGAAAGCGGTAGCGCCGGTATTGCCTACCACGCCGCCAGCCATTACTACATAAGTCTTGCCAGTCTCGAAATTAACCGGGAAAGTCGCAATCGCGTCAGCGGCAGAAGCGCTGTTGTCGCCAGCCACGCCTACAGTCAGGTCGCGGTCAGAAGGAACATCGATGAACGGTGTAGCTGTGCGGAACGCAAAGTTGTCAGCCAGTTGCGCATTGTCAACATACAGGTCAACCGTGGGCTCAGGTGAGTTGTGGATGATCTGTACGCGGGCAGTCGGGGTCGCAGGAAGTGCTATTACTGTTCCGTTCGGAAGCGCAGCAAATACACCGAAAGATGGTGTAGAACCCAGGAAGCCAGAGGCAAACACAGTAGCCGCTCCTCCGGCCAGACCGCTCAGGTCAGCGCGGAAAGAGGCTGCAGTTGTAGAAGTGCCGGCAACCTGAATCGCCAGGT
>JBDLWO010000121.1:0-3472 GCA_039804245.1 Bacteroidota bacterium | reverse complement strand
CCGCCCAGAATATACAAACCGGAAGATGCCGGACCGATAGAAAAGGATCCGGTACCATCGGCCCCTGTGGCCTATCCGCCGGTAGATGAGGACGGAATAGAGGAGTAGAGGTGTGAGTATGAGAGTGAGTGAGAGTGATGCAATTTTGACCAAAACACATATAAAATGAACGAAGAACAGTACATGAAAGAGCGGGTGGATGATCAAATCGGCTGGCTGGAGCGGAAATCTGCTGAATTCAAGAAAAAATTCATGTTTATCAGGAACGTAGAGCTGGTCTGTTCTGCACTGATTCCGCTTTTGGTGGCCATGATACCCCAATCGGGTGATGACACCTTCTGGTTTAACGGATTCAAATGGGTTACCGGCGGACTTGGAGTGCTGCTCACCGTTCTTGGCGGTCTGCAGACACTGAACAAATATCAGGAATTATGGAGCCAGTACCGGGCCGTGGCGGAGTCGCTGAAAAGCGAAAAATTGCTGTATCTGACTAAATCTGGTCAATACAGCGGTGATACAGAGGCTTTTCAGGTATTTGTCATTAAAGTGGAGGCCATTCTTGCCAACGAAAATGAAAAATGGCAGCGTCACATAGAAAAAATCTCACCGGTCGGAAAATCCGGCGCAATAGTTTGAATTTCCATGTTGAAATACAAAGTGAATGACACGCCTGATCTGTCTTTCAGAAAGGCTGTCAAGAAGCCTATTCCGATCAACTGCGTGCAGATGCAGGAAGAATTCGAGGTGGAGACACTGGAGGGCACCCTTCGCGGGCGCGCGGGCGACTACCTGATGATGGGCGTGAATGGGGAGCTGTATCCCTGCGCCAGGGAGATTTTCGAGAAAACCTATGACTGGGTGGAGGGGTGAGCGTGACAGAGAAACTGGAGGGCAACCTGCATTCAAGGTGCTAATCGTGTTCCAGGTCTTTGCCGTTATTGTTCAGGCTTTGAATGTAGCTTTCAATTTTGTTTATTATTTCCTGATCGGGTGATACAATTTGTCCCCAGCCGTCAGAGGCTCCGTCAGGGATAGCAATTTCCAGCGTCCAGTTAAAATTGTCGAGTGCCTTGTATCTTGACGGCTCCTTCTTTTCTGTTGACTTGAATTTTATTTGCCCGGCCTCGTGAAAGATGGCATAACAACCTTGTGTGTTCCAAATATTTTCCAGCAAAATAAAGTCTGAATTGCTGATTTGAAAGTCCGCCAAAAATTGCTTCAGCCTTGGCTCAATTGTCAAAGAGTTGTTTTTAATGACAATTGTCAAGGAGTCAGGGTTTCTATGATGTCTGTAATTTTCGATGGTTACATTCTTTGACCCTAAAGTCGCTGCAAACATTACAATATCTACAGGACATTCAAAAATTTGAATTGCAAAATACATATCTGAAATCGTCGTCCGGTTATATTTTATCATCTTTTGTTTCTCATTTTGTACATTTTCATGCGGTTTTTTCATGTTTTCCGCCCAACTCAATTTGCCGGATCAGGCAGTTGTCTGCGATCAAAAATCATCAGACCATATTCGGAGCGAATTGCAGTTGCCAAGATATGGCCAATGGATATTTCCTGCACACTTCCCACGGAATTTTATACCCGGGCGCTTCCTGCGATTTTCCCTGCAGGGCAGTCATTCCGTAACGCGCCAGCATGCGACAAGATGCTATTCCTGCCAAAATGGTTTTATGTATACTGTGCATTTCTACAAAGATGTCGTCCCTTCGTGACTTTTCTGCAGGGCCTGATCATAGCAGCCCTGGCTGGCTGTGTTTGTCCGGGTAGTACTTTATTTCTCCAGTGTACCAATGTTTCCTGCGGTTTTCGGATACCGTTGTTTTTCGGGGGGGGGTTATACTTTTTCATCTTCTTCGGGGCTCAACTGGTTGATAATCTCTTCCCAACGGGCTTTCAGCAGCACTTTGTTGGGCAGTTTGGTTTCATAATCAGCGACCAAAGCAGGTGACATATTGCGGTTCATGGCGTACTCCACCACGGTTTCGTCTTTGCCTTTGCAGAGTAATATGCCAATACTGAGGTTCTCGTGCGGTTTGCGTATATCGCGATCCAGGGCTTCCAGGTAAAAATTGAGTTGGCCCAAATGCCCGGGTTTAAAACGTTCAGTTTTCAATTCTATGGCCACCATACAACTCAGGCTTCGGTTGTAAAACAGCAAGTCCACCGCAAAATCCTGTGTACCTACCTGTAACGGATATTCTTCACCCATAAAGGCAAAATCGCGACCGAATTCCAATAAAAACCGGGTAATATTTTGGGTTATGGCTTTACGCAAATCACTTTCCTTATGCTGCTCTGGCAGGTGAAGTAACTCCAGTACATAGGTGTCTTTAAAGGTGTTGGTAATGTCTTGAGGCAAAGCATTCGATAGTGCAGAGCGTTTTGAGTTGCCCAACATTACCCGTTCATAACAGGCAGAGTTGATCTGGCGCTCCAGTTCGCGCACTGACCATTTTTCTTTTATGGCAAATCGCAAATAGAACTCTCTTTCTTCGTGAGTTTTACAAGGCGTTATCAGTTTGTGATGCGACCAGCTTAATTCTCGCCACAGCGTAGCGAGTTTTTCATTGCCTGGATAGATTTCATAGAACTGCTTCATCCGCCAGATATTCTGGGCAGAAAAACCTTTGATATTGGGTTCTTTTTGCTGGATGTAGGCAGCCAGATCCTGTACTACCGATTTGCCCCAGGCCTGTTGGGCTACTTGTTTGCTCACATACTTGCCAATTTGCCAGTACAAGTTTACCAACTCCTGATTCACGGCATGGTAAGCACGACTTCGTGCCTGTGCAATCAATTGGGTAATATGTTGAAATTGTTTCTCTGGTTCCATTTTTATGCAGTTTTGTTCAAAAAGCCATCTGTTTCTTTTTTAAGATTTGTAATCGCCTCCAAAGCAGGCGGCAGAACCTTGTAACGCGCCAGCATGCGACAAGATGCCATTCCTGCCAAAATGGTTTTATGTATACAACTCGTCTTTACAAATATACATAATCTCCTGGACTTTTTTTCGAAGCCTGATCACAAGATTCCGATTTTTATGCGTTTGTAGTGGCATCATAATCGGGCCGGGGGCTGACCGGCAGGCTGTAGCCGGGTGAATGTGCAAAATGCCCGGTTCAGGCAACCCGGCCCCCGACATGTTCGTCATTCCCGTACAAATAACCCTACCTTTGCGGTCCTGACTGAATTTTTCTGCCATGAAACAACTGATCGAGTGTGTGCCCAATTTCTCTGAAGGGCGCGATATGTCTGTGATCAAACAGATTACCGACGTTATTGAATCTGTGGAAGGTGTAAAACTGCTGGATGTGGATCCGGGCAGGGCGACCAACCGGACGGTGGTCACTTTTGTAGGCGAGCCTGTACAGGTGGTTGAAGCAGCCTTTCTGGCTATCAAAAAGGCCTGTGAGGTGATTGATATGAGTCGCCATCAGGGTGAGCACCCGCGTATGGG
>JBDLWO010000120.1:0-27928 GCA_039804245.1 Bacteroidota bacterium | reverse complement strand
CGTGGAACACAGCTACATCAACATTGCTGCCAGTACCTGCCTCGCGGGCATTACCGTTTACAAACAGGTTGAAAGCGGTAGCGCCGGTATTGCCTACCACGCCGCCGGCCATTACTACATATGTCTTGCCTGTCTCGAAATTAACCGGGAAAGTCGCAATCGCGTCAGCAGCAGAAGCGCTGTTGTCGCCAGCCACGCCTACAGTCAGGTCGCGGTCAGAAGGAACATCTATAAATGCTGTAGCAGTACGGAACGCAAAGTTGTCGGCCAGTTGCGCATTGTCAACATACAGGTCAACAGTAGGCTCAGGTGAGTTGTGGATGATCTGTACGCGGGCAGTCGGGGTAGCAGGAAGTGCTACTACTGTTCCGTTCGGAAGCGCAGCAAATACACCGAAAGATGGTGTGGAACCCAGGAAGCCAGAGGCAAACACAGTAGCCGCTCCTCCGGCCAGACCGCTCAGGTCAGCGCGGAAAGAGGCTGCAGTTGTAGAAGTGCCGGCAACCTGAATCGCCAGGTCGTACTTCGCAGCAGGCAGGCTCAGGTAGCCCGTGAACTCGCCAAACGACAGGTTGGATACCACGTTGTCAGCTACAAATACAGCGTCCACATCAACAGCCGGTGCATCCGGTGATCCGTGGAATACGGCCACGTCAACGTTGCTGCCGGTACCTGCCTCGCGGGCATCACCGTTCACAAACAGATTGAAAGCGGTAGCGCCGGTATTGCCTACCACGCCGCCGGCCATCACTACATAAGTTTTGCCAGCCTCGAACTCCACCGGGAAGTTGGCAATAGCGTCAGCAGATGAAGTGCTGCTCTCCGGTGCAACACCAATATTGATTTGTACGCCCGCAGGCACATCAATAAATGGAGTGGCAGTGCGGAAAGCAAAGTTGTCGAGCAACAGATCGTTACCCGCATAAATATCCACCACCGGCTCCGGTGAGTTATGGATAATTTGTACCCGGGCAGTCTGCGCAAAAGAGGAGATACTGCCAAGCAGCATCAGTACAGAAAGTAAGAACAATTTCCTCATTGAAAGCAAGCTGTTTAAAGATTGGTTAGTAATCATTAAACACTCAAACCGAATTTTGTTTAACATGTTCAATAGATAACGATAAAAAAGTTAAACAAAATTGATTTTGACTAAACACGACATTTGTCATCTCGTGACAAAATAGCAAGTCAAGACCAGGACTGGCAGGCTTCCGACTGGTCTCTTCAGCTATAAAACACCGGTATATATATTCTGTATTACATTTACAAAGCTGTCAGTGACTCCACAACAGAAGCCATGTCGTCCCGGTAATAAGTATGATGCCAAATCCGGTCACAACAAATTTTCCCAACGCTTCGGATCCTCTGATGTAACTCAGCACTGCTTTAAAGACGGTATTGGAGAGAATGGCCAGGATAATCACGGAAGCCGCAAACCCGGTCTGTTCGGTATCTGCTGACGCCCACTTGGCCGAACTGATGGTAATGGCATCAATATCCGCGATCCCGGAAATCGCTCCGGAAAGATACACCCCCACCTGCCCCGACCACTGCCGGGCATAATACATTCCAAAGGTAATTCCGGTGTAAATCAGCGTGAACACAACTGCATTTCTGATATCCAGCGGATTGCCCGGATTGAGCGACGGGGTTTCACCGTTGTGCTGTTGCAACCTGTAAACCCGGTAAGCTGTCAAGAGATTCAGGACCAGTAATACAGACAACGGTATGACCAGTAATCGGGCTACCGGCTGATAAAATACCGCAGCCAGTGCAAAAGCCCTGATAAACATTACTGAAGAAGCAAGTATAATGCCCGCTCCGTAAGACGCCGACAACTCCGGCTTTTCGCGGCTTCGCTCCGAAAACACCCAGGTAACCATGGTGGAGGATAACAGTCCGCCAATAATGGCTGTGAGCAGAATCCCTCGCTGTCCAACAAACTTCAACAGCAGATAACCTGTAAAACTGATGCTCAAGACAATGATTACCAGCCAGCCAAGTTCAAGAGAGTTGATCAGACCTTCCGGGCCAAAACTTTTGTCAGGCAATATAGGCAGTATCAGTAACGCCAGCACTGCAAATTTTATAAAAGCGAACAGCTCTTCCTCTGTTATCTTCTTTACTATCCCGTGCACCTGCTCTTTTACCGACAAAAGAGCGGTCATAACAACTACCACTGCCAGCGATTCCTGTACATAGCCCTGTGAAACGAGTATCCCGAGCAACAGGGTGGATAGCATGGACAGTTCTGAAGTGAGGCCGTAACCCTCCTGCCTCACCTGATAATAGTAAATAACCGACAGCAGAAGGAAGAATCCCAGAATTGTAAACGGGATGACCCACAATACCGAGTTTGCAGCCACAGTGCCACTCAGATATCCCAGCATGGCTGCCAGGGTAAAAGTGCGTATCCCCCCCACATGCGCGCGCTCACCATGTGTATTAAATTCTCTTTCAAGGCCGATAATCAGGCCTATAGCCGCCGTTACAAGCAAATGCTGAAAAAAAGGTGGTAAAATAGCCGTTTCCATAGTTCAGTCTGAAGTGGTAAATACTGCAATGATACTAAAATCTTACATTTGCGGTCTCCCTGAACAAATAATCAATTTTTCAACAATGCAACGTGTATATTTCGATAATGCTGCCACTACACCGGTCTCCGCAGAAGTGGTTGAAGCCATGATTCCCGTACTGCGGGAACAATTCGGAAATCCTTCCAGTATTCACGCGGAAGGAAGGCAAATCCGGGCAGCTATTGAATCGGCCCGGAAAACGGTAGCCCAGTGTATCGGCGCCGGTACAGGGGAAATCTTTTTTACCTCCGGGGGCACCGAAAGCAATAATATGGCTATTAAAAATGCCGTCCACGATCTGGGTGTAAAACGTATTATCAGTTGCCCTGCCGAACATCACTGCACCACTCACAGTATAGATACGCTCGTAAGGGAGAATAATATCGAAGTCGTATGGCTCAACCCCGACCACCTCGGCAGAATCAGTTATGATGAACTGGAAAAGTGTCTGTCAGAATCCTCAGGTGTAAAAACACTGGTATCGCTCATGCACGCCAATAATGAAATTGGTACCATGATTGATCTGGCCCGCGTATCGGGGCTATGCCTGCAATACGGCGCACTCTTCCATTCCGATACGGTACAAACTGCAGGTCACTTCCCGATCAATGTACAGGAAACTCCCGTAAATTTTCTCTCCGGAGCAGCACACAAATTCCACGGCCCCAAAGGTGTCGGCTTCATTTATATTAACCCGGATACGCACATCCGCCCTTTCATCGATGGTGGCGCCCAGGAACGCAATATGCGGGGCGGAACCGAAAATGTATATGGTATCATCGGACTGGCCAGGGCACTCGAACTGGCTACCGCTGAAATGGAAAGCCGATCGGCCCATATACTCGATGTCAGAAACTACATGAAGACAAGGCTCCTCGAAACCTTCGATGATATACAGTTCAATGGCGACCCCGACGGACCAAGCCTCTACACAGTGCTGAGTGTATCCTTCCCGCCAGGCCCCAAAAATGAACTCCTGCTGCTGAACCTCGATATTCTCGGTATCAGTTGCTCCGGCGGCAGCGCCTGCAGCAGCGGCTCTGAAAAGGGCAGCCACGTACTGGAAGCCATCGGCGCAGACCCCGCCAGAAAAAGTATCCGCTTCTCTTTCTCTCACTACAACACCCGGGAAGAAGTGGATTTTGTCATTGATAAACTCGGAACCATCCTACCGGTCAAAAAAGCAATAATATCATGAAATTTTTCGTAAACTGCCTGCTTGTATCAATGCTGCTCGCCTCTGCCAGTGCAAAGGCTCAGCAACCGGAGGGGCCCTCTCTGAACGCACCCGCCGAAGAAGGCAACGACAGTGTACTGGTCACCATCATTCTGAAACATCAACAGGATAAAAACCTGCCAGAAATCAGGCGAATTCTCGAGGCTCAGGGTTTTTGGGATGTATTCCCACCCCGGGACACAAGGGTTGTGTCATGGACGCTGGCAGTAGGCCTCGGTCACATCGTAACGCTGCAGATACCCACAGGCTCCGTTCGGCGCCTCAATCTGGCGCTCGAAAACGGAGCCTGGGGAGCATTCAATACGGAAGTATATCTCACCTACGACTACAAAAATGTCTGGGAAACGTATATCAACCAAAGAGAAGAAGCCAAAGAAGACAGAAACCGATGATCCGGACTACTCTCCCTTGTACTCACCCTGAATGGATGACTTCACCACGCGCATGAAGGTCTTCTCATCTACCATCAGGCGCACAATGGGGCCATCAACTTTCGTTACCCGGCCAATGATACCGGCATTGGTGACAACGTCCATGCCTTCACGAAGTTCTTCCTGGAACTTTTGAACCTCTTTCTGACGTTTTGCCTGTGGGCGAATGAGAAAAAAATAGAAAACTGCAATGATAAGAAGCGGGAATATCATGCCCCACGTACTGCCGCCCGGCTGAGCCTGAAGTATCAGGTTGGAAATGACCATTTTACAAATGTGAATTTGGTTAAACATAACGAATGGCTGTTTTCACGGGAAACCGCGAATTATCATTCGGGCGGCAAAACTACTATTATTATCGCTTTTTTTCGCCCGTTTTTCTCAGACAAAACAGACATTTGCATCAGCAATCATTTCAGAGAATAATTTTTAAAAAATGGGTTCCAGTAACGGCCATCATCGCCTGTCCACGGCAGGCATTCTTATTACACTCGGTATCATTTTCGGAGATATTGGCACCTCCCCGCTATACGTGATGAAAGCGGTTATAGGGGAAGGAAATATCATTGATCCCAAAACCGTACTGGGCGGTGTCTCCCTCGTGTTCTGGACGCTAACCATACAAACTACCATCAAGTATGTGTTCCTCGTGCTTCGCGCAGACAATAACGGTGAAGGAGGTATCTTCTCACTATATTCCCTGGTAAAAAGGCGCAAACGCTGGCTCATGATACCAGCACTACTCGGCGGCTCTGCCATGCTCGCCGAAGGAATGATCACCCCCCCTATCTCGGTTTCATCCGCTATTGAAGGTCTGGCCATCAAATATCCCAATATCCCCACTATACCTATTGTCATCATCATTATTTCAGTTCTCTTCTACATACAGCGCTTCGGAACAGCAACGGTCGGCAGGAGTTTTGGCCCCATGATGCTTGTCTGGTTTTCCATGCTGGCAGGCCTTGGTATAAGCCAGATTGTTCATTATCCGGAAGTTTTCAAAGCGATCAACCCGATGTACGGCATCGAACTGCTGCGGCAAAGCCCCAATTTCCTGTACGTACTCGGCGCCGTTTTTCTGTGTACCACCGGAGCCGAAGCGCTGTACGCCGACCTGGGTCACTGCGGCCGCTCCAATATCAGGGTAAGCTGGATATTTGTGAAAGTCAGCCTGATTCTCAATTATTTCGGCCAGGCAGCCTGGCTCCTTCATCATGAGGGAACTCCCCTGAACGACAATCCATTCTACGGAATGATGCCCGCATGGTTTCTCTGGCCCGGTATCATTATCGCCACCTTTGCCACTATCATCGCCAGCCAGAGCATGATCTCAGGCTCTTTCACGCTGGCGTCCGAAGCTATCCGCCTCGGCTTCCTGCCCAAAATGACAGTGAAATTCCCCACACACTTCAAAGGACAGATTTATATCCCGGCTGTCAATACGTTTCTCTGGCTGGGTTGTGTTGCCGTTGTCCTCTATTTCAAACACAGCTCGGAAATGGAAGCAGCCTACGGTCTTTCAGTAGTCTGTACCATGCTCTGTTCCACTATTCTGCTGTCCAATTTCCTGGTAATAAACCGCGTGCAAGCTGCTCTCGTCTGGGTCTTCCTCGCTTTCTACATGGTATGGGAAGGTGGATTTTTCCTCGCCAATACGCTGAAGTTCATGGAAGGCGGCTATATCACTGTCATGGCAGCCACGCTGCTCTTCAGCACGATGTTCCTGTGGGTCACCGCACGCGAAATACGCCGCAGATATGCCGATGAAGTCAAAATACAGGATTATCTCGATCAGCTCATCATGCTGAGCAATGATATCGAAATCCCCAAATACGCTACCAATCTTGTCTTCCTGACTACAGCCAAAAGTCCGCACAAGATTGAAGAAAAGGTACTGTATTCCATTCTGCAAACTCAACCCAAACGAGCCGATGTTTACTGGTTTGTTCATATCGAAACTACCGACGAACCTTTTACCATGGAGTATGAGGTAAATACTATCGCCCCCAATGATATTTACAAGGTCAATTTCCGGCTTGGATTCAGGGTACAGCAACGTATGAACCTGTTCATGCGCAGGGTGGTGGAAGATCTCGTCGAAAATGAAGAACTCACAGTGTACTCAAGGTATCACACTGTTTCCGGCAAATACCCCACCGGCGACTTCCGGTTTGTGCTCATACAGGAATTCCTGTCCAATGAAAATGAACTTCCCTGGAAGGAAAATATCATTCTATCGATATACCTCACCGTAAAGGGCTGGATATCCTCTCCCAAAAACTGGTTCGGACTTGACTCCGATTCTGTTGATGTGGAAAAAGCACCGCTCGTGCTGGAACCCGTAAAATCTGTGCCGCTCAAACGGCGTCAACGCTGAACAGAATTCCCCACTCATGAAATATCCCTCTCCCTGCTTTATCCTCGAGGAAGCCAGACTCCGCAGTAATCTCGAAATTATTGCTCGTGTACAACGCGAAAGCGGAGCTCAGATTATTCTGGCATTCAAAGGCTTCGCAATGTGGAGCGCTTTCCCGATTGTACGCGAATATGTTCACGGAGCCACCGCCTCCTCTCTGAGCGAAGCACGCCTTTGCCACGAAGAGCTGGGAGTGAAAGCGCACACCTACTCTGTCGCATACATGCCATCCGAATTCAGCAAAATCCTGAAATTGTCGAGCCATATTACCTTCAACTCGCTCTCTCAATGGAAAAAATACAGGAATAAAGTGCTGAATGCCCCCGAAAAAGTGAGTCCGGGTATTCGTGTCAATCCAGGATGGTCGCCGGTTAAAACTGATCTGTATAACCCCGCCTCAGCCGGCTCCCGACTCGGTGAACCTGTCGAAAACTTCAAAAGCAGGTTCCCCGATGGTATTGAAGGCCTGCACTTCCACGTTCTGTGCGAAAGCACCAGCCAGGACCTCGAAACCACACTCGCTCACTTCGAGAAACAGTTCGCAGCCTTTTTACCCAAACTGAAATGGGTGAACTTCGGTGGCGGTCACCTGATGACCCGGAAAGGATACGATACCGACCACCTCATCAGTGTGATTAAGGCATTCAGAAAACGCCACCCGAACTTGCAGGTGATACTCGAGCCCGGCAGCGCATTCGCCTGGGATACCGGAATTCTGGTTGCTACCGTACTCGATATCGTTGATAATAAAGGGGTGAAAACGGCCAACCTCGACGTCTCCTTCACCGCCCACATGCCCGATACGCTCGAAATGCCCTACAGACCAGGGGTCCGCGACGCCAACACCGACCCGTCCGCAGAAAAGTACCGCTACCGCCTCGGCGGAATCAGTTGCCTGAGCGGCGATTTTATGGAAGAATATGGATTCGACAAACCGCTGAAAGTGGGCCAGCAAATCATCTTCGAGGATATGATTCACTATACCATGGTGAAAACAACTACCTTCAACGGCGTGACTCACCCTTCCATTGCAATACTTCGACCCGATGGCAAACTGGATGTAGTCAGGAAATTCGGTTACAAAGACTACCGGAACAGACTGTCCTGAACGCACAATTCAGGTCTCCTCTGATTTCTTTTTCAGAAAGTCGCCGTGGCAACGCTGCGGATAACAATGGCAGCCAAGTGCCTTGCCCCTGAGGCCCCGTATCTTGTTGTGAAGACTGGTTTTCAACCCATAAAATATCTCGTATTTATCGCATATTTCATCCCTGTTGCCATCCTGACCCATCAGAAACGGATTGGCCCAGTCTGATGTCTTGTCTATGGCCACGAAGATACCCTCGTCGCGCGCATACCTGAGCGCATGAAAGTTTTTATAGGTATTGATCACGACTGTCCTGCCAGCCTTCATCTGCTCTATCAGTACGCGATCAGCCTCGGGAATAAACTCGAGCGACTCTTCTGAATTGGCAGTGGATTCATCAGGCTCGGCCTGCTCATCCCGCACCTGTTTGTATGCCTCGTTGATGCTGATTTCTCCGCGCAACAATTGCTGCTTCATCTCATCCGAGCCCTTATGCTCTATTTTTTTTACTTTGGCAATGGTATCGTGCGAAACAGCAGCTATTCTGGCAAGCTCTTTTTTGGTGTCAACGGGCCTGAAGTCTTCCTCTCCGGTGGACAAGAGCACCCCGCCACGACCTCCGCGCTGATTCTGTTTGCCCTTCTCGCGAAACAGCCCCTCCAGCTGCAGCGCCAGTACAGATCGCTGGTAGTTGGAAATATTCCTCCTGCCAAACTGGTTGGTAATCATCCAGGCTTTCGCACTGATGTACCCGTCGAAGTCCCGATATACTATATTGAAAGGTTTGCCGTGCTCCGTGGCAATTTCGTAGCGGTTGTGCCCGTCTATGAGCACTTCCGTCAGCTCGCCTGTGTCCGGATCTGGCCAGCGCCCCACGACAAGGGCATCCCTGACCCCTTCGGAAAGGATACTCTGCTCCAGTGTCGTCAACTCGTCGTGCGACAGGGGAGGAATGAGGTTCCGGAATTCGCTCAGTATTTTCATGCCCGTTGATTCTGCGGAATTCTGACGGACAAAATTAACGGATTGATGATAACCCGCGCCGGATTATTCCGACATGTCCATGGTGTGGTAAACGTTGAGCACATCGTCGTCCTCTTCAAGACGGTCAATGAGCTTCACCATTTGCTCCACCTCGGAGTCGTCCAGCTTTTTTGTCGTATTGGGAATGTATTCGAGTCCAGCACTGCTGGCCTCGATGTTGCGGTCTTCCAATGCTTTCTGCATGGCCCCGAAATCGGTGAAACTGGTGTAGAGCACCATCTCGTCGTCTTCGCGCTTCAGCTCTTCCAGACCGGCATCTATCAGCTCCAGCTCCAGAGAATCCCAGTCGGGACCCTCTGCCTTCACTTTGAACACACCTTTCCGGTCGAACAGGAAAGCAACACTGCCTGAAGTACCCAGGGCGCCACCACAACGATCGAAGTACATACGCACGTTCGCAACCGTACGGGTAGGATTGTCGGTGGCTGTTTCCACCAGCACCGCAATTCCATGCGGCCCCTTGCCCTCGTACACAACCTCCTGAAAGTTATCCGCTTCCTTCCCGCTGGCCTTTTTAATGGCGCTCTCCACGTTGGTCTTGGGCATGTTGGCAGCCTTGGCATTCTGAATGGCAAGCCTCAGCCTGGAATTGTACTCCGGGTTGGCTCCTCCCGATTTCACCGCCAGCGCAATCTCCCGGCCAATACGGGTGAAGGTTTTGGCCATGCCAGCCCAACGCTTAAACTTTCTTTCTTTGCGGAATTCAAACGCGCGTCCCATAATTGTGGAATATTTTGGTTGTTCGCGGCAAGACAGCTTGCCAGACACTGATGATGCCCCGATAACATTAATTGTAAGTCAAAAGCGCCGCAAAATTAGCCATATTGCCGACACCAACAAAGAAATCTTTCCAAAAGCCCGTTCATTTATACAGATACTTGACATGTATGGGGCAAAACTTGCACCTTTGCACCCGAGTTTTTGTTTCATACACTGCCTTACATCCATGATTATGAAAAATTGGTTCCTCGCCACACTGATCATCAGCCTCTCTGTCTCCGCTATCTCCGGACAAAACAAGACTGTCAATAATGATATTTTCGTATCTTCTTCTGTTCTGAGTACCGCTCAATGGGCCGGCTTCAAATACAGGGAGCAACTCGATCTCGCCCGTCAGGGAGATATGAGAGCAGTGGAGGAAATGCTCAACTTCAACGGTACTGTTGACGGCCGTGAAGGTCTCGACCACGCCGTAACCTGCCTCGAACTGATACCCTATTCCTCAGATCTCGTTTTCGCTGCCGCCCTCAATAAAGGGAAGCCAACGCTCCGCAAACTCATGCTCGAACGCCTCCCGCTCGCACAGGGGCGCACCAAAGTGGAAACGCTCAAAAAACCGCTCTCCGAATGGGCCCCTCTCACCTGGGCAGTGCTGAACGGACAACCATTCGAACCGGCAGACACCTCCTCCGACGAGTGTATGATGTCAAGACCAAAACAACAAAAGGAACAGGAAAAGGCGCCCACTGATACTACTCCAAAAGAAATCAAACAATAATCGAACTGACCCACCGGATAAAGACCAATGGCCTTCAGGATTTACACCAAAACCGGAGACAAGGGCGAAACCGCCCTCTTCGGAGGAAAAAGAGTGCCCAAAAGTCACCTGCGCGTGGACGCGTACGGAACAACCGATGAATTGAATGCTTTTATCGGATTGCTCCGCGATGGACTAAGTGACGAATCTGTCAGGAGTGCACTCTCCCTCGCTCAAAATAATCTTTTCGCTATCGGGGCGCACCTGGCATCCGATCCGGAAAAAAGCCCCGCCCCGCCCGGTATCTCAACCGCCGATATTGAAATGCTCGAAAAGGATATTGATGCCATGGAAGCTGTACTGCCTCCCCTGCGCAATTTTATCCTGCCCGGAGGACACACCTCCGTATCGCACTGTCACCTCTGCCGCACCGTATGCCGAAGGGCCGAACGACTCATCGTAGCCCTTCAGCTGGCCGAAGAGCCTGTTGATGAAACAGTACTCAAATACATGAACCGACTGTCCGACTGGTTCTTTGTGCTCGGAAGAAAACTGGCAGCCGATCTGGATGCCGAAGAGGTTATCTGGAAACCCCGGCAGACGTAATGTCCTGCTTTTTATCGAAAAACAATACTGAATCAGCCCCGTCGGTTTCTCGCCAGCGAACTTTGACATACGCCTCGTCCAGCGCGTCCACGCTGATGCCTGCGTAGTCGGGCTGTACCGGAATCTGCCGGTTGAAACGCCGGTCAACCAAAACCAGCAACTCAACAGCACAGGGCCTGCCATAATGCTGCAAAGCAGCGAGCGCCGCAGAAATGGTACGCCCCGTGTATAGCACATCGTCTATCAGCAGGACTTTCTTGCCAGCCACCACAAAGTCAATCCTGTTGGGGTATGCCGTCAGAGGTCCAGCCTCCGTCCGAAAATCGTCTCGGTAAAAAGTAATATCGAGTTTACCATACTCAATGGGCCTGTCGCCAAGTAACGACTGCAAACGGGCATAAATGCGGTCTGAAAGCAAAACACCCCGGGGCTGTATGCCTATAATACAGGCGTTAGTGAAATCACCCCAGTCCTCCAGAAGCTGGTGGCAAAGCCGCTCGATAACGAGCTGCATCTTGTCCTGATCGAGAAGTGTTTTTCCAACTTGCATAGCGCGGCTAAGGTAAGACGTTTCAGAGTTTCTTTAATCGTAAAACAAACAAGGATAAACTTTGTTAAACATCTTTTAACGCTGAAATCAATCTGCCGACACCACCGGCAATCCATGATACCGATTGCTTTCACCTGAATTTTGCCTCCAGGTAGCCGAAAAGCAGCAACATTTCGTTTCTACTATCATGACTTTTGGAATTGATGACATGGCACTCCACGTGCCCAAAATTTACCTCGACATCCATACGCTGGCAGAAAAGCGTGGTATCGCCTATGAAAAACTCTCGCGGGGACTCGGCCTTCATAAAATGGCTTTCTGCGACGCTCATGAAGATGCCGCCACCATGGCGGCAGAGGCAATACATGAACTCATCGAACGCAATAATATAGACCCCCGCACGATCGGTCGTGTATATATGGGAACTGAAAGCGCACTCGACGGGTCCAAACCGACCGCCACGTATGCAGTAGAAATGGTACAAAAAAGACTGGCAGCCAAGTGGGGCGACAATTGTTTACGCAACTGCGATGTGCTCGACATGACTTTCGCCTGTATCGGCGCCGTGGATGCACTCCATAATACACTCGACTGGATAGCTGCCAACCCGCGCAGTATCGGCATAGTGGTAGCCAGCGATGTAGCCAAATATGAACTGGAATCGTCAGGAGAATATACCCAGGGAGCCGGAGCCGTAGCCATGCTGGTCAAATCAAACCCGCGACTGCTCTCATTTCGCCGTGTATGTGGTGTGGCTACCGACAGCGTACACGATTTCTATAAACCACGACGCGATACCTACACTGAAACGCCCGTATTCGACGGACAGTTCTCCAATCAGTGCTACCAGTGGCGTATGCAGGAGGCACTGGCCAACTTCCGCGAAAACGCAGAGCAATCCGGTCTCTTGCGCCCCGGTCAATTCCCCGCTATCTCTGAACGCTGGGCACGCATGATTTTTCACCTGCCCTATGCTTTCCACGCCAAAAGAATTTACGTGGAACAGTTCATCTCTGAACGCAAACTGAAGGGGGCGTGGGAGAAGGATGCCGCCAGATTTGGATTCCAGGAACCCGACCTGTCGCATTACCCCGACCAAAAATCAGCCGAAAAAGCCACTGCCGTATTTCTCAAATCGGTGAGCGAATCACCCCTTTATAAAAAATTCGTACAGGATAAAATTGAAAAATCTCAGCGTGCAAGCCAGGAAACAGGCAACCTCTACACCGCTTCTGTGTTCCTCGCCCTGATGAGCTCCCTCGAATCCGACTGGCACGACAAAGTCAGTCTCGACAAAAAACGCCTGGGTTTCATCGCCTATGGAAGCGGCTCCAAAGCCAAGGTTTTCGAAGCAACTGTCCAGCCAGGATGGGAAAATGTGGTGCAGCATTTCCAACTTTTCTCCAAACTGAAAAAACGAACGCCCCTCTCCTGGGAGCAATATGAATGTCTCCATAAAGGCCGCTCCAGAACCTCTGTACTTCCCGAAAAAAATTCCTGGGGCCTCCATGAAATTGGCACTGAGGGTGTAACGCTCGGTGCAAGATATTATAAACTGTTCGAATAGTGCCGGAAACAATGAGCCAGGAAGATCCTACAGCAGAAAGCAGAAAACACGATCATATCGCACTGGCATTCAAAAGCCGGGTCGAGTCCGGCGAACTGGATACCAGGTTCTGCTATGAACCCGCTCTGTCGGCACACCCGAAGGAGGGGTCTCTGATACCTTTCGATTTTCTGGGCAAACAGTTCCGTACGCCCATGTGGGTCTCTTCCATGACCGGTGGTACGGCGCTGGCCCGCAAAATAAACGGAAATCTCGCGCGTGCCTGCGCGGAGTTCGGAATGGGTATGGGCCTTGGCTCCTGCAGACAACTGCTCAACAGCAACGAATTCCTGCCCGATTTCGACGTGCGTGGCACTATCGGCCCCGATCTGCCGCTCTACGCCAACCTCGGCAGCGCCCAGATCGAACAGCTGCTCGATAACAAATCAGCAGAAAAAATTCAGGAACTGATTGATAAATTGCAGGCAGACGGCCTCATAGTGCATATCAACCCGCTCCAGGAAGCCATGCAACCGGAAGGGGATCACTTCAGACGCGCGCCCCTGGAAATTGTGGAAGAAATGATCAGTCGGTTCAACTTCCCGATCATTGTCAAGGAGGTCGGTCAGGGCTTCGGCCCCGCAAGTCTCCGGGCGCTGATGAAACTGCCCCTCGCCGCCATAGAGTTCGGCGCCGCCGGAGGCACCAACTTCGCCCTGCTTGAACTGCTCCGCAGCAACGAACACCACCAGAGTGCCTTCTCCGGACTGGCGCGTGTGGGGCATAGCGCCACCGAAATGCTGGAATGGACCAATCATATCGCCGCCGAAACAGGAAATGAATGTAAAACACGTCACCTGATTATCTCCGGCGGTATTTCCGATTTCCTCGATGGTTATTACCTCACCCAACGTTCAGTATTGCCAGCCGTTTACGGACAAGCCTCGGCATTCCTTCGATATGCACAGGACGACTACGAATCGCTTCGTACCTTTGTGCGCGCACAGGTGCGCGGACTGGAGCTCGCGAATGCTTTCCTGACGCCCCGATGATGCGTGCCCACCCCCTCGGTGGATCTGTCTGTTTACCAATAATTCTGAATCATGAAAACCATCAACGGTTTTTCAAAATTATCCAAATCGGAGAAAATCAACTGGCTGGCGGAAAACTTCTCCTCTTCTCCCGATGAATTTGCTGCCATACTGGCATCGTGGCAACACCATGATGAAACCACACAGCGTACCGTGGATGGTTTCACCGAGAACGCTATCTCGAATTATGTACTCCCGTACAGCATCGCTCCCAACTTCGTCATCAACGGCAGGCCCTATGCAGTCCCGATGGTTATCGAGGAGAGCAGTGTGGTGGCAGCAGCAAGCAGTGCCGCCAAATTCTGGCAGGAAAGAGGCGGATTCCACGCCGAGGTGCTCGGAACTGTCAAACTCGGACAGGTACACTTCCGCTGGCCCGGCAAAGCAGACAGGCTTCGGCAAATATTCCCCGATATCAGAACTTGTCTGCTCTCCTGTGCCGATGACCTGACCGAAAACATGCGCAAGCGCGGCGGTGGCGTACTGGATATTGAACTCATTGATTTTGAATCTGTTGAACCCCATTATTTCCAACTGCGTGTATCGTTTGAAACCTGCGACAGTATGGGTGCCAACTTCGTAAATTCGGTGCTGGAGCGGTACGCAGACTGTCTCGAACTGTTTTTCACCGACCACCCCGGTCTCACCGACACTGAACGGGATGTGGAGGTGGTGATGTCCATACTCTCGAATTATACGCCTGATTGCATCGTACGCGCATGGGTGGAATGCCCGGTCAACTCATTCTCCGAACTCGCCAGAAGTCAGGGTATGGACGCCGAAGCATTAGCCCGACGTTTCGCCATGGCGGTGCGTATTGCCCGGATAGACCCATACAGGGCCACCACGCATAACAAGGGTATTTACAACGGTATTGATGCCGTTGTACTTGCCACCGGCAATGATTTCCGCGCAATTGAAGCCTGCGGACACACGTATGCCTGCCGCGACGGACAATACCGCAGCCTGAGCGACTGCGAACTCCGGGATGGAGTTTTCCACTTCGAACTGAAAATACCGCTCGCCATGGGAGCAGTTGGCGGACTCACAGCCCTGCACCCGCTGGCCCGAAAATCCCTGGAAATACTCGGGAATCCCTCCGCAGAGGAGCTGATGTGTATTACCGCAGCAGTAGGCCTGGCCCAGAATTTCGCCGCAGTCAGATCGCTGATTACCACCGGCATACAGCAGGGACACATGAAAATGCACCTGACCAATATCCTGAACCACCTGCAGGCCACAGAGGAAGAAGCCGCAGCAGCCCAGTTTCATTTTCAACGGGAAACTGTAAGTTTCAGCGCCGTACGCTCTTTTCTCGAAGCATCACGCGCAGGAAACTGATATCAGTATTTTTTGACACCGGTAACGTAATACATTTCCAGGAGGCCCTTGTTTTTGGCCTCAAGTTTACCCCTGTATTCCCACTCAAACTCGTATTTTGAGTTCCAGTATGCGGTTTCACTCACGTTGATACGGCCGGTTTCACACGATTCTTCCATTCGGGCCGCCGTGTTCACAGTATCACCCCAGATATCATAGGCGAATTTTTTGGCGCCCACTACACCTGCCACAACAGGCCCGGCGTGAATACCCACTCTCGCCTCGAAATAGGGAAGTCCCTGACTCATACGCTCTGCCCTCAGTGCGAGCAGGAAATCCTGAATTTCCAGTGCCGCCTTGATCATATCGGCAGGGTTCACATTTTTGTCCGACAAACCGGAGGCACATATATAGGCGTCACCCACGGTTTTGATTTTTTCTATATTGTACTTGCTGATAATCTGATCAAATCCGGAAAAGCAATGGTCGAGTTCCTCTACCAGCTGCTCCGGCGTGAGTTTCTCGGCCACATTGGTGAAACCCTTGAAATCAATGAACATCACAGTGGCCTGTTCATACCGTCTGGCGGCTACTTTGTTACGCGCCTTCAGTTCGGCAGCAATGGCAGGTGGAAGAATGTTCAGCAGCAAATTGTCACTTTGCTTCTGAGCGGTCTCAATCATGGAATTTTTCACCGACAGCTCATTGGCCATGCGCCGTTTGGCACGGAAACGAAGATAAAACAGGAAGGCCAGCAGGAAAGTGAATCCAAAGAGCAGAAAGGACAGATTCCTGGTAGCCTGCAGCGCTTCTTTTTCCAGCTTCAGTTCAGCCTCACGTCGCTTCTGGCCCTGAATTTCGCGCTCCTGCTGCGCTTTCACGATGGAGTCAATCATTTGCTCCTGCGTGAGATTTTTCAGCCGGAGGTTATTTACCCTCACGATAGAATCGGCCCTTTGTTTTTCTCTTGATATCTGATCAATCGTGGCAGATTTTTCGTCAATCTGTATCTGTGACTGCTCCTGCACATCTTTGAGTTGCGACTGATAACTTGTTTCGAGTACCGCTGTTTGTCCGGTGGTCTGGGCCAGTTGTTCCTTCAGTTGCCTGTTCTCTGCTTCCAGGGTAGCCAGCTGACTTTCCAGTTTCCGCTGGGCATCCCCCCCACTGCGGGCACCGGGACCACTGTTATCCTTCAGATACTTGACAATTTCTGTGCTCCACTTGAGGGCCTCACGAAAATCGTTCTGTTTGGAGGCAATATCCTGCAGTTTTTCCATGGAAGTGACTGCGGCTTCGCGGTAACCGTAATTCCGGGCGGTATTCCATGCCCTGATGTATCGGCCGTTGGCCTCCTTGTAATTGCGCTGCCGGTATTCAGCCTCCGCAGACAGAAGGGCAGCCTCGGTTTCTCTTTTCTTGTCTCCGATTTCCGTAGCAAGCTGATTGGCTCTTGTAGCATAGTCTGACGCCTTTTTTGGAGCAGAAGCGAGCGTTTTCTCGGCAATCTGATAGGCATAATTCATTTTCTCCTGCTTCGATCCGGACCGGTTGAAGCGGGATTCCAGTTCTGTTACAGATTGCGCACCGACTGTCCGTGCTCCCAACGAGCAGAGAAACAGAATTAAAACAGAGATATACCTCATCAGGATAGCGTGCAGTTAACCGGTTAGTGTTTAAACCAAAGGACAAAGGCAAATATCCGAATAAGTTGGAATATCATGTACGAACAGGCCGGATAAGTGTTCGGCAAACATTTCATAAACACTGGCGGGCAACCGGTAATGAAACCGGTTGCCCGCCAAATCATGGCATATCTGAACGCCAGTTTTGATCGCAGCCTACCTGTGCATGGAAACGGGCATATTTCCATCGAATTTGCCTGTAAGCACCGGAGTCTGCTGTCCACCGGTATATTCACGCACCCTGTTATAAACAAAGCTGTGCAACTCCTTGATGGTCACAATATTATCTTCATTGGCATCGGCTTCTCCCTTCATCCCGCGGAGCAGATAGTAGGTAAACACACCCTGGCGAAGCCCCTTGTCTTCGAGAGAAAGTTCCTCTCCCTTCGACGACATCAGCAGCGCAATACCGCCATCCGACTCTTCAAATGCCTTGTAGTAGTGTTCGAGAGAAACCTGCGCCGGACCGCCTCGTGCTGCCACATCACTGCTGTATTCCAGCGATCCGCTGTGACAGGCATCTGCAATACAGATTTTATGCCTGGCCTTGCTCTCCATGAAAATAGCGCGCACTTCATCGTGACGCAGTTTATTGCTGTAGCCATCGAAATCGGAAGGCAGGAAGCACCCCTCCAGTCCGTGACCGCTGAAATACATCATAATTACATCATTCTCATCGGCCTTGAGGAAGAATCTGCGCATGGTGCGCAGGATGTTCTCGCGGGTAGCGCCCTCATCCACCAGTATCTCAATCTGCTCATCGGGCAGCGCACCACCCAGCGGGCTCTTCAGGTGCGAGTAAAAACGGAATGCATCATCGTCGGTGAACTTCAGGGTCGGCATGGAAGTATATTTGCCTACTCCGACAACAACAGCCCATATTTTGACATCGCTGCTGTTTTCCATGGCAACCGGCTCTTCCGGAATTTCCTCGTTCGAATCAAGCTCCTGAACCATGGAGCCATTCAGCCAGACCGCTCCGTAGGTTCTGCCATTGAGAAATCGCATAACACCCTCTCCATTGGGCTTGTTGTTCTCCCACTCTCCCTCATAGCGATCACCATTGGCGTAATAACAGATACCTTTCCCTTGTGGCACACCGTTTTTGAATTCACCTACCCATATTGATCCTTCCGG
This sequence comes from Bacteroidota bacterium, assembly GCA_039804245.1. Lineage (GTDB taxonomy): Bacteria > Bacteroidota > Bacteroidia > Chitinophagales > Saprospiraceae > M3007. The sequence continues at coordinate 9,725 of JBDLWO010000120.1, read as the reverse complement.
GTAACGGTAATATCCTTTTCCGCTGCGGCAGTAGGTAGCGCCACAATTGCGCAAACCGGCAAGATCGGGCTTCGCAGCAACCGATTCCACAGCCTCCCGGGGCGAGTCATCGCTGATCTGATCCTGTACAGGCTCATTTTCAACTTTCTCTGTGCTGTTGCGCGTAATTCTGTCGGGAGAAGCTACCGGCTTGCCCATCTCCCACTGGCCGTGTTTCTCGGCACCATCGCTGTAATGAAACACACCACGACCATGCTTTTTGTTGTTACTCCATTCACCAGCGTAGTAAGCGCCGTCAGGATAATACATGGTACCCTCTCCTTCAAATACTCCGTTCACGAACGAACCCTCATAACGTTCCTTCGATGCGAAATAATAAACACCCTGGCCGTTGGGCTGGTCGTTCTTCCATGGCCCGATATAACGGTCGCCGCTGGCCGCGTAAAACATGGAGCCCTCGGTTCCCTGCTTTTTTCCCATAAAGAACGAGCCCTCATAAACATTCCCGTCAGGGTATGTCATCTTGCCCTGGCCGTGGCGCTGGCCATTCTGGAATTGTCCGGTATATTTGGAGGTGGCTGAGTAGCGGTAGGTTCCCGTGCCAGTCTGGCAGTTCCCGCTGATACATTGCGCCAGGGTTTCTGCTGTCAGGAAAAGCGAGAAAACCGTGAGTGCGCTGGTAATGGTAATGAGATTAAACCCCTTCATAACGTAATGGTTTAAGAGATGAAAAACAAACAGAAAGGATGAAGAAGGGCGTAGTGATGCTCTTTTCTGGATTAAATGCCGGAGGATCCGGATTCCTGTACATCATGGCAGAAGACGTTTACCCTGACGGCAACCGAGGCGGATTAAATTGATGCAGGAACAACAAATATGTATCTAATATTGTGCCATTCATATCCAGCTATTTCAGAATTTGTAATTTTGCACCTCAACTCTCCCTCCAAAATTCTGACTTTCAACTAATTATAAATTTTTACCATGTTAAAAAATTTTTTCATCTGTTTGCTGACTGTATCCATGGCGGTGTCGTGCAGTCAGAAGAGTGCCCAATCGTCGAATGACGGCAAACATTTCGGCAATAACATCACAGCCAAAAATGCCATTACCTACGATGCGCTGATGGCGAAGATGGAAACATCTGATTCCCTGAATGCCAAGGTAACCGGCATGGTCAAGGATGTTTGCCAGAAGAAAGGCTGCTGGATGTCCATGGTGTCTGACCAGCCCGAAAAACCACCCATGCGCGTCACGTTCAAGGACTATGCCTTCTTCATGCCCAAAGACCTCGGCGGAAAGCGGGTGGTGATTGACGGATTTGCCCGCGTGGAAGTTACTTCTGTAGAAATGCTGCGCCACTTCGCTGAAGACGCAGGCAAATCAAAAGCGGAAATCGAAGCCATCACACAACCCAAACGAGAAGTTTCTTTCGAAGCCTCCGGTGTTCTTGTTCTCGACTGATCTATCTCAGTTCCTGCATTTCCGAGTAGAATATCAATTTCCACTCTTTGTTCTCATCCTTGTAAAAATGGCGCTCAAGGCCATAGTTTACCATAGGATACTGCAAACGCTCGATGACTAACAGGTCGTCGAGCGTTTCTGTTGTACGTTTCAACCCCGCATCTTTCATATCAGGCCGGCGCTGCATGGTCCAGTTGGAGGGCTCCCACATGGCCAGCACTTTTTTGGGGGTACCATCGCCCTGAGTCTCTGTTTTCTCCCCGCGCAACGGCCAATCAATATGGGCGGTCTGATACACGCTGTCTTCGTGAAATTTATCGTAAAACACACGGAAATCAGCCGGCAAATCGGAAAATTCAACCGCATGCGGATCAGAAATGGTACTGGAGCCACCACCGCAGGAAATCTGTGCCACCGAAAGGGCCGACAGCAAAAAAATAATCAGTCTCATTTTTTTCAGTTTTTCATCAGTGCCCGTACAGCCAGGCAATCGTGTTTTTGTAAAAGATTTGCTCGATGGTCTCTACAGACAACGCCATTTTTTCTATGAAGGCTCCTATTTCCAGATCGCCGAGCGGAAACGGGTAGTCAGTACCGAGACAAACACGGTCGTCGCCCGCCACTTCCAGTATATAACGCAAAAGTTGCGGATCATGTGTGGCTGAGTCGTACCATAATTTATTCAGGTAGTGCCGCGGAGTCACAGGGTTGTCTATGGCCACCAGATCGGGCCGGCAGTTAAATCCGTGCTCTATACGCCCGATAGTGGGAATAAGGGAACCTCCCGCGTGCGCAAGGCACACACGCAGGCGCGGCAGCCGCTCCAGTACACCGCCAAAAATGAGAGAACAGGCTGCGCGTGCTGTTTCTGCAGGCATGCCCACCAGCCACGGAAGCCAGTATTTTTTCATATCAGCCTCCCCCATCATTTCCCACGGATGCACAAAAACAGCCATGTCCAATTCCTGGCAGGCCTCAAAGAACGGGAAGAACTGTACCTCGCTCAGGTTCAGCCCGTTGATATTGGAACCAATCTGTACGCCCGGAACACCGAGCTCTTTCAGTCGCTGCAACTCCCTGACAGCCAGTTCAGTATGCTGCATTGGTACCGTGCCGAGGGCAATATAGTGTTCCGGATAGTCGTCGGCAATTCCAGCCAGGTGATCGTTCAGAAACATGGAAAGATCCAGACAATCATCGGGTTTGGCCCAGTACGAAAACATGACCGGTATGGTACAAACCACCTGTACGGCTGTTCGATAGAGTTCATACTCCCGGATTCGCACTTCCGGATCCCAGCAGTTTTTGGCTATTTCCCTGAAAAAAACGCCCCCTTTCATCATGTTTGCAAACCCCTCCCGCTCGTGTACCAGGTGTATGAAATCACCATAGCCGAATTTCTCCGCGAAGTTGGGCAGCTTCTCCGGGAGTATATGGGTGTGCATGTCTATTTTCCGCATAATTGTCGCCGCTGCTTATTCTCTGATCAGTTTCCCGTTGGCAGAACCCGCACTGTTACGTACCTCCCAGAAATAGACGCCGGGCGGTTGCTGCGACATGGGCAGCTTCACCATTCCGCGGCCGGAAAATGAAATCTGCTGCGTAAATGCCTGTTGACCAGCCTGATTGTAAACGGAAACGGTCGTTTCCCCAGACAGGTTGTCGAGAGTCAGCAAAGCGTCTGCACTGGCTGGATTGGGTGAAACGGCAGCCATGATACTTGCCGCCAACGGCTGCTCTGTTGCTGATGGAGTATAGGCGAGTGCTTTCTGAACAGCAGCAAGCGCATCCACTCCGCCATATCCATACGTATTATTGGGAATAACGCTCCCCGAAACATCGCCACAATCAACAAAATCGTATAGCGGATAGGCTGTTCCCTCCAGAAAGTCTTCGAGCAGCTCCACCTCCCCGGCCAGGTCAGGACGGGCCGACAGTACCAGGGCCACCACACCTGCCACGTGCGGACCAGCCATGCTGGTTCCACTGGCGCCTCCGTACTGTCCACCAAGCGATGAGGAGCGTATCCCGACCCCTGGTGCACTGATGTTGGGCTTCAAACGGTTGCTGCCGTCAATCGTGACTGGCCCGCGACTGCTGAAATTGGCAATGGTATCGTTACTGCGGATGGCTCCCACACTGAAACTTTCCTCGAAATAGGCCGGAGGGCCATATGTAGTGGCACAGCCCGAGCCAAAATTGCCATTACTCACTACCACGAATACCCCCGAAGCCTTCAGGTTTATCACGGCGTCATGTAGTATTTCGCTGATACTCAAATCGGTACATCCTTCCACATAATCGCAGTACCAGGAGTTGTTGATGACGTGAGGGGCTTTGGCCGGATCTGCATTTTGGCCACCGAGATCGGTCGGAGCGAGGAACCACTGGAAACACTCAAGGTAGGAGGAAGGCCGTCCCCAGCCACGTTCCATGTTTCTGCATCCTACCCATTTCGCACCGGGCGCCACCCCAATCTGGTTGCCGAGCCCATCATCGCCGGTCATGGTGCCCATGGTGTGGGTACCGTGAAAATGATCGTCACAGGGCTCCTGTGCATTGAGTCCGCAAGGGTTGGTTCCTATCGGATTACCGGTGGAATCGAGATTCAGCGGGCTGTATTCATGAATGGCATCATGCCAGTTGTACTGGTGATCGGCAGTGGTACTGGCGTTATCCCAGCCCCGGTATTTGCCCTTGAGCGCGGGGTGCGTCCACTCGTAACCAGTGTCAGCTCCGCCCACGGTAATCCCCTGTCCGGAAAATCCCAGATTCCAAACCTCTGGTGCGTGTACGTGCGCGACACCCCACTCCACGCCATTTCTCTCTATTGTGGAAGCGCCCTGTGTATCTGCAGGGCCGTGGAAGAAAATCCACGGGTCAGCGGATATATGTTTTACCTCAGGCAAAGCGGCCAGCTGCCTGACCAATTCGGGCGATGCGGCATCCACCGACAGTGCGTTGGCAATGAACAGGGTATTGCCCCAGGTATTATGTCCATCGAGCAGTTGCATTGCGCGGGCCTGCGAGCGCGTGGCCGTTGCCAGCAACCGGTCGAATACAAAACGGGCCCTGGCCTCTTTCCCTTTAACCAGACGGGCGCCTCGTATATCGGCCTGCTCGCTGAAAGAAACAAGCAGGGCCGGTTTTTCACCCCGGTTCAGGGCTGCTCGTACCTCCGGCGCCACTTTTTCGTGCACGCCGGACTGGCCAAAGGCGAGGGCGGGAAATATGATACAAAAAAGGGCAGTAATCCTTCTCATGGAATAGTGTTTAATGCTTGAGTGAAAGGCAAAGGTAAGAAACTGTTCAGGGTTTATCTTCTGAACAGCTATTTCCGGGCCTGAATGGCATCCTGAATAATTTTCAACACGCGTGCGCGTTCCTCACCCTCGAGCGGCAAACGGGGTGCACGCACATGTTCGGTTCCCAGCCCGGTTGCTGCCTCTGCCAGCTTGATGTACTGAACAAGTTTCGGATGAATATCAAGCTCCAGCAACGGCATGAACCAGCGGTATAAAACTGCAGCTTCCGCCACACGGCCCTCTCTGGCCATCCGGTAAATAGCCACCGTCTCATCGGGGAAGGCATCCACCAGGCCTGCCACCCAGCCGTGTGCACCGAGGAGCAGACTCTCCAGTGCCAGCGTATCAACGCCACACAGAATTTTGAAACGATCGCCGAAACGATTGAGCATCCGGGTGACGTTTGTCACATCACGGGTACTTTCCTTGACGGCCCTGATGGTGGGCCATCCGGCCATTTCCGCAAACATATCCAGCGTCACCATGATTTTATAGTCCACCGGATTGTTGTAAATCATCACTGGCAGCGGAGTGGCATCAGCTACTGCCCTGAAATAGGCCAGCGTCTCGCGGGCATCCGCATTGTAGCGCATGGGGGGTAACAGCATCAGTCCGGAAGCTCCGCAGCGCTCCGCTTCCCGGGCAGCCGCGGCGGCTCCTTTCGTAGTCTGTTCTGCAATATTCATTACCACCGGAATACGCCCGGCAGTTTTCTCCACCGTGAAACGCACCAGATCATATTTTTCCTCATTGAGCAGACTGCTCGCCTCGCCCAGCGTACCGCCAAGAATGACACCGTGCACCCCGGCCTCCATCTGTGCATTCAGATTTTTCTCAAAAACGGGGTAATCAATGGCATCGTCTGAAGTAAACGGCGTAGTAAGTGCCGGATACACGCCTTCCCAGTTTATTTCCATGACATTCATTTTTGGTGCAATGGTAAGAAAATACCCGATATTGAAAGTCAATAATATCAATCGTTGTCCCCGGTTATACTATATTTGATCACACACAAAACATCTGAACATACTTTGCGTTTTGGGAATGTTCGGGCAAGCATGGCATGCTGAGCCGGAAAATCGTACATTTGTGCCTCAAAATTGTGGTTTTATGACAAATTTCAGACGTAGCTCGCTCATTCTGCTCTTTTTCGGACTAACCCTGCAGGCCCTGTCGGCCCAGATGAGGGGTTGGGAGGTTGGCGGCTGGGGCGGCGCCTGCAACTATTTCGGTGATCTCAACACCGACTGGAGACTGAACCGTGCCCAACTCTCCGGCGGACTCCTGTTCAGATACAACATCAATGACCGCATCGCTTTCAGCTTCGGCCCTTCCGTTGGCAGTATCAGCGCCTACGACTCCGATTCGAGAAATATCTTCGAACAGCGGCGCAATCTGAATTTCAACAGCCGGATTATGGATTTTTCCTCACAGTTCGAGTTTAACTTCCTGCCCTATTTGCACGGCAGCAGGGAGCTGAACTACACGCCCTACATGTTTCTCGGCACTACCTTCTATAACTTCAATCCCCAAACGGAATATGAAGGAGAAATTTACAACCTGCGGGAACTGGGAACCGAGGGCCAGTTTCAGGGTGACGAATATACTACAACTCAATTTGCATTCAACTACGGAATTGGCCTGAAATACGACTTTTCCTATCGCTGGAGCATTGATGTACACCTGAGCGGCAGAAAACTGTTCACAGACTACCTGGACGATGTGAGTGGCGTTTATGCCGACATCCGGGATGTACGGTCGCTCAGAGGTGAGATCGCTGCCGCCCTCGCCGACCGCTCCGAGGAGCCTTTCGTCGGGGTTGCCGGGCACCAGCGCGGCAACGGGAAAAGCAACGACACGTACGTATTCTTCGGCGTGGGAATCAATTATTACTTCGGCCAGATCAGGTGCCCGGGTATGAGAGACTGAGCCTTTAACCGGAGTATCATCCGAATCCATATATCATGCACAAGTACCTGTTCCTGACCCTGCTGCTCCGGTTGACCACTATAAACGCTCAGGATCCGGGCGACCAGTTTTTTGGCACCTGGACTGTGCACGAAATAAGACTGTCGTTCTCACAGCCGGGTTTCTGGGACAGCCTTGCAGTCAACTATACACTCGACCAGTACATGCGCGCCACTGTAATGATTGATGGCCAGCTGTATCCGGAATCGGGTGTCAAGTACAAGGGAAACTCGTCTTACAACAACCAGGGCAGTAAAAAGCCGTTCAGAATTGATCTGGCAGAGTATGTGGATGATCAGGCCCACGATGGACTGAAGAAAATAGTACTGAACAACGGTTTCAAGGATCCCACAATGCTCCGGGAGAAAATCATGCTGGATTACCTGAACCAGCATGGTGTGTCGGCTCCCAGATGTGCCTTTGCGCGACTCTATGTGAACAATGAGTACCGCGGACTGTACACGGTGGTGGAAGATGTCAATAAAACATTTCTCAGCGACAGATTCGGAAACAAGGGTGGAAACCTGTTCAAGGGTGACCCCAGGGGAACTTTGACATGGAAAGGAGCTGCACCCGATTTGTATTATGCTGATTATGAGCTGAAAACGAATGAAAGCGAGAATAACTGGAGCGATCTGGTGGAGCTCCTCGACAAAATCAATAACACCCCGGCCAGTCAGCTCGGAACAGTCCTGTCTGGATACCTGAATACCGAAAGCTGGTACCGGTATTGGGCCTCACACAACCTTTTTGTCAATCTTGACAGCTATGTGGGATCAGGCCACAACTACTTCCTGTACCACAACACCGACACAGATCGCTTCGAGTGGATTACCTGGGATGTAAACGAGGCATTTGGCAACTTTCAAATGGGTATTTCACTGACAGGGCTGAAAGTGCTTCCAATTGGTCACATTCCATTGCCTGCGCAGCAACGCCCCTTGATGAACCGGTTCTGGCAGGATCCGGCCCTTAGATCGGCCTACGCAGATACTTATTGCGACCTGGTTCAGGATTTTTCCAATCAGAAACTCAATGCACATATAGATTCACTGGCAGACCTGATACGGACAGCCGTTTACGAAGATCCATTCAAGTTCTATACGAATACCCAGTTTGAGCAGAATATCAACCAGGATCTTCCGGGAGGGGGTGGACCGGGATTAAGCGGAATAGCCGGACTTAAACCATTCATTGCAGCACGCAGGGCTTCCGTGCTGCAGCAACTGGCTGCCTATGGGTGTACCGCGACTGCGATCAGTGAGCCTGAGTCAGGGCAAGCGTTTGTTGCCTTTCAGGATGGCGAACAGTTGATTATAAGCCAGACAGGATCATTCCATTGCCGGATTTTCAGCAGCGATGGCCGGCTGATCAGTCATGGATCGGGAGAAAACAGGGTATCCTGCATGCTGCCCGCTCATTTCACCGGTATTGTCATGATACAGGTAAATACCGGATCAGGTACACAAAGCACCGGATTGTTTATACATTAACGCGCCAGAATCCATATCAAACATCCTGATCTGAAAGAAAATGAACCGGATATCAGTCCTTACACTCCTCCTGTTGCCTTTTATCTCCCTCCTGATGGCGCAGAACACAGACCGTATCCCCGGCGACGGCATATACACCGTAAAGTTGTCGGTTATGGGCGCCCCGCTCTCCATGCCCATTGTGGATATCAGGGCCCCGGGTGGCGTCCTTAACCTTGAGTTCGATCATCTCGGCGACGAGCTGAAAGACTACGCCTACACCATCCTGCATTGCAACCGCGACTGGTCGTTCTCCGAACTTGACCAACTGGAGTATATTGACGGTTTCACAGAAGATCGTATTACCAATATAGAACCGTCTTTCAACACACTGACACAATACACCCATTACACCCTTCGTCTTCCGAACCAGAATATGCGCTGGAGCAAATCCGGCAACTATCTGCTGCGTGTGACCGACAAAGAAGACGACAGCGTGGTACTCGAGCGGCGGTTCATGGTAGTGGAGCCACTGTGGCGTATTGACGCCAATTTGGTCAGGACGGTCATGGTGGAAAAAAGCAACACACACCACGAGATTGACTTTTCGGTATTTCCCAAGGGCGTGCGCATATCCAACGCACAAAACGATGTGAGCGCCATGATACTCCAGAACGGCCGCTGGGATAATGCCATCGGTCCGCTCAAACCCTACATCGAACGTGCCGACGGCCTTTCATTCGACTATCAGGACGTCGTGGTGTTCCCGGCCGGCAAAGAGTTCCGGTTCTTCGACATCAGGACGTTCGATTTCCGCGGCGACCGGGTAAAAACTATCAACGACCGGGGCGATTACATCGAGGTAACACTCCGCACCGACGAGACCAGATTCGCGCGCCCGATAGACTTCCGGCCAGACGCCAACGGACGGTTTGTCATAGAAAACAACAACGCCAACCAGACACTGCTTCAGTGCGATTATGCCAAAGTGCTGTTCTCCATCGCACAAAATATGCCCATTGATGAAGCAGACGTATATGTATTCGGTGAGCTGTCGGACTGGCAACTGAAACCCGAGTTCAGGATGGAATACAGTCACGAAGCCCGCGCCTATTACTGCGAGGCCACTCTCAAACAGGGCTACTACAATTATCAGTATGTGGTGCTGGATCACCGCACAGGCGCACCCGATCCCGACGGACTGGAGGGCAACTGGTACGAAACCGGCAACCTGTACACCCTGCTCGTCTGGTACCACCCCTTCGGTTCCCGTTACGACAGGCTTATGGGAGCTGTGACTCTTAACAGTGCTCGCCCTTGATCAGGTACAGGTGTGTGAATACAAATAAAAATCACATTCCCCGACCGACTGCCGGATATGCTATCAACAAGGTTTCGGAGCAGGTGCCTGCGGCGGCACAGAACGGACTGCAAGCAGAAGCACGCATGCACACCCGGAAATCAAAATCCCCGACTGGGAGTCTCCCTTTTTGGCGTTATGGCCAGAATCTGCTAT
>JBDLWO010000119.1:0-12205 GCA_039804245.1 Bacteroidota bacterium | reverse complement strand
AGACCCCGGTGGATTCTGGTCTGTGGCGTCTGGCAATCCCGTACAGGGCGGATTCAATGCTGCAGCAGGAACATTCAACCCTGTCGCTCAAAGTCCGGGAACTTACATCTTCAGATACAATGTTGATGCAGCAGCACCCTGCCCGGATCAGTCGGCAGAGGCTACCGTAATTATTCAGCAGACACCGACAGCAGATGCCGGACCTGATCTGGTGATCAATTGCCTGCAGGGAACAGTAACTCTGAATGGCAACAGCTCCTCCGGTGGAACGGGCATTGTGTATAACTGGACGTTAAATGGATCATCCGCAGGAGCAACCCCCGTGTTGACAGTGAACACCGGAGGTACATACCAGTTACAGGTATCGAATACCGCAGGATGTTCTGATTCTGACGAGGCGATCGTGACACTTGATCCCGACCGACCCTCAGCTCAGCTGATAACGGTAGAAAACATCAGCTGTTTCGGTGAAAGTGACGGTTCGATAGCAGCAAGTGGTGTTGTATCGGGCAAACCGCCTGTTTTGTACTCACTTGACGGAGTCAATTTCACCCAGAACGGATTATTCACTCAACTGAGAGCGGGTGTATATACCGTTACCCTCCAGGATGCGACAGGCTGCGAATGGGAAAGCGGATTGCTGACTGTTACGGAGCCACCCTCTGTTCAGCCCTATATCACCGACGAGGTGCGCGTAGTGCTGGGAGATCAGGTCAATCTGGAGGCCATTGTGACTGCCCCGCTCAGCAGTCTGGCCAGCATTGAATGGAAGCCCCTGCTGGATACATTGAACAAAGGGACGCTGATTCAAAGGTTTATCCCGCTTCAATCGGTCAGTATTGATCTTGAAATAACAGATACAGCCGGGTGTTTCGCGCGCGACCGCGTGCAGGTGCTCGTCGAAAAGCCAAACCAGATTTACATTCCGGGCGTTTTCAAGCCGGGCAGTCAGAACCTGAACGATGTATTTCTGATATATTGCGGACGCACGGTTGAAAGCATCGAGCTGCTCCAGATTTACGACCGATGGGGCGAGCATCTGTTTGAGGTGCAGAACGCGGCGCCCAACGATCCGGCCAGTGCATGGGACGGAATCTACAACGGTCAGATTGTAATGCCTGGCGTGTATGTGTATGTTGCCAGAATCCGGCTGATTGATGGCACAGTGAAGACCTATACGGGCGATGTGACGGTTCTCAGATAGAAAACCGTAATAACTGAGCCTATAAAAAAAGTGGCTGAAGCGGGCATATCCGGCTTCTGCCACTTTTTTATTGGAGCTCAATGCAAAACCTTTACTACCGGGCAGGTTGTGCCTTCTTCGGATTGGGTGCAGGCACGCTGAAAGCTCGTTTCAGTGTGTAAGCGGGTGCTCCGGCCTTCCAGGAGCCTTTTTCACCGGAAGATATCAGGTTGTAGATTGTCAGTTCGTCATTGCCGCCATTATATTTGTAACCATAATATCTGGCAGTAGCCTCCCCCTGTTTGGAGTTGTACAGGGAAAATACATCCACATCCTGTCCGGCCACCATGCAATCGCCACCTGTGCAAATAACATAGCGATCAAATGCTTTCCAGCCGGTGATGAATCCGCCGGGCGTGAACACGATTTTATCGTTGCTGCTTCCCTTGCCCGTCGGGGTAAACTGTCCGCTGAAGAGGTGGTGCCCCAGCGCTGTTGTAAAGGCAGAATAGCCATCTCTGGTACCAGCTTTCGATTTGATGAAATTATCCATCTTTGTGCTGCCGCTGGAGTTGTCAAACATCGTCATGTCTTTATCTCCGTGAGAGTGATAAACCAGATAAACAGGTCGTTTCCCATCAATGGCGCCGACAATTTCAAGTGTGTCTTTCTTGTACTTCACGGGAAGGGTCCAGGAGTTGGATGCATTGAAGCAGGTCACACTGTCGGGTTTGCCCGGATTGAATGCGAATGCATACGCATAAGGCAGATGGGAGTTGTTGATCGTCTGAATGACCGACCCGTACTGTCCCGCACGGGAACAAAAATCGAGATTAATCCAGTATCCGGCAAGTACGGTTGGATTGGCTGTTTCACCGGGAGTGAAATTGGCCGGAAGATTCGGATCAGTCACTTTGGGTTCTTCCTTGCAGGAAATGAGTGCTGCTGTCAGGAGAAAAGAGAGAAAAAGAAAAGTTTTATTCATCACTTCATATATTTGACTTTTACAAAAAAGCGCTCATCTACAGCGCCCAGTTTTTTGGCAGCCTCATGAGAAACATACACCTCCAGATTTTTTTCAAATCCTTCAGGAATACGCGAAATCACTTTGGCATAAACCGTTTTGTTGTTCATCGGATTGGTAACGCTGATAACCGAACCAATTTTTGCAGTGCGGTGCATGGCGTACAGATCGGAACTCTCCTTTCCGGTTTTATTCCACTGACACACTCCCTGCGACTCCATGGCGGTTTCTTCATCAATTTCCTCCACAAAAACCTGCCGGTGCTCAGACAGTTGAACAGTTTTCTTGACCGGCCGCCAATCAGGATGAATACCTTCAATGCCAAACCAGCCTACGTGCAGGCGCTGGCCGGGACTGATATTATCTGAACCAAGACGATTTCGGGTCTTGATCTCTTTGACATCCATTTCAAAATAACGCTTGCTGATGTGATACAGATTGTCGCCCGGCCGAACCACATAATAAATAGAAACCCACTCCTCCGGATCGAAATTCGTACCTTTGAAGCGACGAATAGCCTTGTTGGGTACAGGAATTCTGACACGGGTTCCCGTTTTCAGAGTGGGATCGTCTTCCAGATTGTTGTTACTGGCTATAATGTCCTCCACACTGATGTAGTAATATCTCCCGAGACTGAAGAGCGTCTGCTTTGATCTCACAGGATGCAACAGAAACTTCTCCCCGTCCTCAACAACCAGCAAAAGCGAATCACGCGTACGCAGAACGGGCGAGCTGCTGCTTTGTGCAGAAACAGACAGAGGCAATAATGCCGGAAGTAACAGTAGCAGGGGTAAATACCGGATCATGGAAGTATTCTTCATTTCTGGGATAAAGAGGGTTGTTTCAGGTTTATCGCTGCAAAATTATCCCTGATTATCGGGATTTGCACGATTGGTTTCATATTTGTGGCATTTTGAGGTTTCTTATTATAAAAGTAGTTGATAATGAACGAAAAAACAAACACCGGAATTGTGGTGGTCATTCCGGCCAGATATGCTTCCACCCGATTTCCGGGGAAGCCACTGGCAATTGTTCAGGGCAAATCAATGATTCAGCGGGTCTATGAACAGGCCTGCAAAGCCACTATGCCCGATAAAGTAGCAATCGCAACCGATGATGAAAGAATATATGTACACGCGCTTTCATTCGGTGCCCCTGTTTTCATGACCGGTCCGGAACTGCCCAGCGGAACCGATCGCTGCGCCGCTGTGGTCACCCATTTTCCGCAGGCCTCCTTCATTATCAATGTTCAGGGCGATGAACCTTATGTTCAGCCGGAACAGATAGATCTGCTCGCTTCTGTAATCACCAAACAGCCGGAAAACGGAATTGCCACGCTGGCAAAGCGGATTTCTGACCCCGAACAATTGTTCAACCCCAATGTGGTGAAAGTAGTAATGTCAATCCATCATGATGCACTTTACTTCAGCAGACATCCTGTACCATTTATCAGAGATACCGGGACCGACAGTTGGCTGGAAAAACAGGCTTTTTTCAAACATATAGGCCTTTATGCCTTCAAAAAAGAGGTATTGCTGGAGTTATCGCGCCTTACTCCCACATCACTCGAAAAGGCGGAGTCGCTGGAGCAACTCAGGTGGCTCGAAAACGGATACCGTATTGCCGTAGGTATCACAGATATTGAAACCACCGGAATTGATACTCCAGCAGATCTTGAAAAAATCAACAATTATCCACCAGGCATAAAATAACCTGATTCGACAAACAAAAGCGGGTTTTAACAGTTTTAGTTGATTGTATTGAACACTCAAACTTTACCTGTTATGAAGCGTCGCGCCATCGTTTGGTTCAGGAATGATCTCCGTCTGCACGATAATGAAGCACTGACAAGCGCACTGCGCATGGCCGAGGAGGTCATCCCCGTATTTGTTTTCGATGACCGCATTTTTAAAGGTGAAACCCGTTTCGGGTTCCCCAAAACCGGCAAGTTCCGGGCAAAATTCATACTGGAATGTGTCGCAGATCTGCGAGCCAATCTCCAGAATGCCGGCTCCAACCTGGTGGTGAAATCGGGATACCCCGAATCAATATTACCCGAAATAGCCCGCGATTTCAAGGTATCCTGGGTCATCTGTAACCGCGAACGAACAAAGGAAGAGGTGGCTGTGCAGGACGGACTGGAACAAAAACTCTGGGCACATGGCGTTGAACTGATCTACACCCGGGGTAAAATGCTGTATCACACGCAAGACCTTCCAACCCCCGTACACCATACTCCGGACTTCTTTTTCCAGTTCAGAAAGGAAAATGAACACATTACTCCGGTAAGACAGCCCATCCCGACTCCCTCAGAGGTTCACCCGATCCCGCCGGGCATGGAAACAGGGGCAATCCCCTCTCTGACCGACCTGGGACACACACCCGTTGCTGACAACGAGCGCAGCGCCCTGACATTCAAAGGCGGTGAAAGTGAAGGCCTCAAAAGACTGAAGTATTATCTGTGGGACTCCGATCTCGTCAAAACATACAAGGAAACCAGAAACGGATTACTCGGCGGCGACTACTCCTCCAAATTCTCTCCCTGGCTCGCCCAGGGCTGCCTCTCACCCAAAACTGTCTATCACGAAATCAAAAGATACGAACAGGAAAGAACGTCGAACGAAAGTACCTACTGGCTCTTTTTTGAACTCCTCTGGCGCGATTTCTTCCGGTTAATGGGCAAAAAACACGGTAACCGTATCTTCCTGAAAGGCGGAGTGCAGAACAAGCCCATGAAACAATACCGCAATAACCGCGAGGTGTTCGAATTGTGGGCTGCCGGAAAAACCGGAGTGCCATTCATTGACGCCAATATGCGGGAGTTGAACCAGACCGGCTGGATGAGCAACCGCGGAAGACAAAATGTGGCCTCCTTCCTCATGCGCGACCTGAAAGTAAACTGGCAGATGGGCGCCGAATACTTCGAAAGTATGCTCCTCGACTACGATCCATGCAGCAACTGGGGCAACTGGAATTATGTGGCTGGCGTCGGCAGCGATCCCCGCGAAGACAGGGTGTTCAATATCCTCACACAGGCAAGAAATTACGATCCGAACGGTGACTATGTAAAGCACTGGATACCAGAACTGTCCCGGGTTTCGGTCGATAAAATTCACCGCCCCGACCTGATGTCAGCCGCAGAGAAAAACAGGCTCGGTATGTCCGATTACCCGAAATCTGTGGTCAAAATTGAAAAGTGGGCCAATTGATTTGAATTCAGGCCCGACTGAGTACCTTTGCGACCTGATAAAATTACATTCATGAGTCTGAGCAACGCACGGATTATCAAATCCGCCCTGGTTTCCGTTTTTTCCAAAGAAGGTCTTGACCCCATTATTCACAAACTGCATGCTCTTGGTGTAAAATTATACAGTACAGGCGGTACCCAGTCATGGATTCAGTCGCTCGATATCCCCGTCACTCCGGTCGAAGATCTCACCGGCTATCCGAGTATCCTCGACGGACGTGTAAAAACACTCCACCCTGCCGTTTTCGGTGGCATCCTCGCGCGCCGCGAACCCGCGCACCTGAGCCAGCTCACCCAATATCACATCCCGGAAATTGACTGCGTCATCGTTGATCTGTATCCCTTCGAGGAAACTGTTGCCCATACGGATGATGAAGCTGCCATTATCGAAAAAATTGACATAGGCGGTGTATCTCTGATTCGGGCCGCTGCCAAAAACTGGCGCGATGTGGCGATCGTAGGCTCCAAATCCGAATACAGCCGATTCCTCGAACTGCTCAATATACAAAACGGCGAACTCTCGGCAGAAAACCGCCGTGAACTGGCCCGAAAGGCTTTTGCTGTAACATCACATTACGATACCGCTATTTTCAACTGGTTCAACAGGGACCAGAGCGAACATGTATTCAGGCAGTCCATTTCCAGTTCTGAAACACTGCGATACGGCGAAAACCCGCACCAGAGCGCTGTTTTCTACGGCGACCTGACAGCCGTGTTTGACAAACTGAACGGAAAGGCTGTTTCCTACAACAATCTTGTGGATATTGACGCTGCCGTTCAACTGATGCGCGAATTCAAAGACGGTGACCCGTGTTTCGCTATCCTCAAGCACACCAATGCGTGCGGCCTCGCGCGCAGGAGCACAGCTGTTGAAGCATGGAATGCTGCGCTGGCCTGCGATACCACCTCCGCATTCGGCGGTATTTTTATCACCAACGCCAAAGTTGACCTCGCCACAGCAAAGGAAATCAACAAACTCTTTTACGAAGTGCTGATTGCTCCTGCTTTCGATGAGGAAGCGCTGGAACTGCTTCGCAAGAAAGACCAACGTATATTACTGAAAATCAAGTCGTTCGACGTAACAACCCGCTCATTCCGCACGTTGCTCAACGGTGTGGTGGAACAGGATTCTGATCTGCGCGCTGAAACAGCAGTTGATCTGAAGGTGGTGACAAACAGACAGCCTTCAGGCGATGAAACGGATGCACTGCTGTTCGCCTCCCGCTGCTGCAAACACCTGAAATCGAACGCCATAGCACTGGTGAAAGACAATCAGCTGATCGGTATGGGATGCGGGCAACCCAATCGTGTGGATGCACTGAGGCAGGCAATAGCCAAGGCTACACTGTTCGGTTTCGATGTAAAAGGAGCCGTAATGGCCAGCGATGCCTTTTTCCCCTTCCCCGATTGCGTGGAAATTGCACACGAAGCAGGCATCTCGGCAGTTATCCAGCCGGGTGGGTCTGTCAAGGATCAGGACTCCATTGACGCAGCAAATGAACGCGGTATGGCGATGGTTACGACCGGAATCCGACACTTCAGACATTAAGTGTCTTACTGCATCTTGTCGCCCCTCAGTGTCCTGAATCTGTTTCTTGCCTCTACCGCATAGACACTGCCGGAGTAGTCCATAAACACCTTTTCATACAGCGTCTGGGCTTTCATGGGATCGCTCAGCCTTGTTTCATACAACCGGGCAAGCGCAAAAAGCGCATTGTCGGCGCGTATTTCCTCCGGATAGAGTTGAACAATTTTGTCGTACAAATCAGCGGCTTTCTCCCACTGGCGCTGCTTTTCATATATCTGTGCTTCCAGATACAGTATATCGTCCTTCAGAGAATGATCCGGAAAATCCGCGGCCAGCGTATCGAGCTTTCTGAAGGCGGCATCGAACTGATTCTGGTAAACAAGCAGTTCGGCGCCGGAGTACAGTGATATTGCGGCAGAAGAGGTATCCAGGTTCAGATTGTCCATGATAAACACCGAAAGATCAATGGCATCGTTGGAAATCAGCTTGGATGTGGAAGACTTCAGGATGTCGAACTGGGCCTGCGACCACTGGAAATCACCGTTAAAGTACGCCAGCCGGGCATTTTTGAATCGGGCCTCCTGTCCGAGAGTCTCCTCTTTGAAATCCTTGTCTACCTGACTGTAAAGCAGCGTGGCTTCCCAGATATCGCCGCTGATGAGGTAGTAATCGCCCAGATCCAGCTTGGTTCTTGCCAGTTTTTCGCGGTTCATTCCCGGCGTCTTCTTCAATTCCTCGAGCAGGAAAATTGCCTTCTGGATATTATTCATGTAGTACGCTTCCAGCTCGGCAAGCTGCAGAATAATCTGGGCAGTTTGCGGAGTTTTGCCATACTGGTTCAGGAAAGATTCATAGTCGGCCTCCAGAATATTGAGGTCTTCCCTGGTATATTGGTATCCTTCGGTTATTTTTCTGCGGCGGCACTCCATACTGGCACGCTTGGCATCAAAAAAGAAGGGACTCAGCGCACCCTTGTCGGTTATAACATATTCGTAACCCGAAATGGCCGCGTCAAAATCACCTGCTTCTGCAGCATCATCGGCAATAGCCATTACGCGCTGGCCATTTTCTCCGAGGCGCTTGTCGAGTGCCCTGTACTGGCGAAGTGCGCTCCTGAAATCCTTTCGCTGAATAAACGACCACGCCAGCAATTCCACATAATCCGGGTTTTCATCCGTTTGTATCCTGGTGTAGAGCTGTGTCTGCAATTCGTCGAAATCTGCCGGGGTGAGCGACTGGGCAATACGGGTCTGAACGATGGTGAGTTTACCCGGATCGGAGCCGAGGGCATTCAGGTACGACTCGATCATTTTGGACGTTTCTCCCCTCCTGCGATACAACTCGCCGATATTGAATGCAAAGCGCTGCACATCTTTGGTAAGTTTTGCCCCCTTCTCGTAAGTCTCGAGCGCCAGATCAAACTTGGACATGCTGGTGAACTGCCTCGCGAGGCGTTCTACAGAGGCATAATCGGCCGACATTTTTTCGATGGCCTTTTTATACTGAAGTTCAGCTTCAGGTGTTTTCGACTGTTTTTCGTACAGGTTACCATAGGCTACATAAAGGAGCGGGTTGTCGGGGGTTTCCTTCAGCTGCTTCCTGATGACTTTTTCACATTCCTCATAGCGCTCCAGCGGAATCAGACTTTCCACATACCGGTTGAAAAAGTACTCACTTCTGCGGTCGCGTTCCCACAACTGTCCGTACAGGGTGGCAGCCTTTTCAAATTCACCATCAATGAAATACTGGTTGGCAAGATTGGGGTCCTGTGCACAAACCGTACCTGTTGAAAGGAAGTTCAGCAGCAGCAGAACCGGAAAAAACAGAGAGAAACGCGCGAAAATGTTCATGTTAATTTGTGGTATCTGAGTGCAAAGGTATGAAATAACGCAGCAAGGGGCAGTATCGTTCGCACAAGGCTCGTATTTTTGCATTTTATTACACATTGAATCAAAACATGAACATTAAACCGATCAAGTTATTGCTGATTGCAGCCCTGTCGCTGCTCTTTACCCGGGAAGCAGCCGCACAAATCAAGGTACTGAAACCCTATAAACCGGCTTCTGCAGAAAACACCCGGGAAAAAACTGCGGAAGAAGAGGTTAATGCGGAAGCACGAAGGGCCGCTGCTCTCTCAAAAGTACAATCCGGAAACAACAGCCGAACTAATGAAGCTCCTCCCTCAGCTACAGCCAAAGGCAGAGCGGATTCGGAGTCAGAACCCACTGAAGAGAGTACCACAACCATGACACTGAACGGTCAGCAAGTACAACGCAATATTTCGAGAGGGCTGGGACAGGAGGGCGACCGACTTTTCACGCCGATTGCCGAATTATACTTTGTACAGTTTGCTGTTTATTGCAAGGATACGCCCGTGAACAAGGCCCCTCCTGTGGAAGGTCTCATGCTTGTATGGCACGAAGGCACCTTCTGTCCCGAAGGAGAAGAAGGTGCCTGCTATATCGTAAAGGGCTTTGAATCCGTTGAGAAGGCCAAGACTGCAGCCGTCCGGTTCCGGGAGGACGGTATTGACTGCTGGTACAACCCCGCACTTACGGGCGCGCAGGTAGAAGTGATCGGTGTCAGGTGATTAGTGACCGTATGTAGCGTAACCCGGCTGTATGGGCGATACTATTACGAAAATATCACCTTCTCCTGAAAAAACGGCGTTATCTTCCATGTAAACCACACCAAAATCGCTGACCCTGAGTGCCTGTCCGCCCACGGAAGCGGCGCCACTGATCAGATAAAGTGAAGCCATACTGCCTGCCGGCAGCGGAAGAGTATATTCGCCATTCAGATCAATACGGTAAACCTGTACGCCGGGGGTATCCATCCTCATCGGACTACCTTCACCTGCGATGGTTACGATTCGGGTATTCTCATGATTTTCGGCAGGAAAGTCTGTTGCACGGTAGTCGTCATAACTGGCAGGCTGTGAAAGTGTCTTCCGGAGGTTCGGATCAAACCATATCTGAAACATCTCCCCGTCTTTGCCCATCCATTCCGAGTGGCTGATGCCATTCCCTGCCCGGATGATCTGTACATCACCTGCCGACAGCGGCCTCCAGTCGTTGAGTTTGGTATCGAAATGCCTGATTTCACCTTTGAGGACGAAAGAACATATTTCAAATCCCTGGTGCGGATGCAGGCCGATAGTACTGTCGGTAATTGCACGGGCATGTGCCCAGTAAAAAAGGTTGGAGTACGGACGCACGCTGGAGTGATCCTGCGGGAAACCGATGGGTTTGTTCTCCACAATTTCGCCACCGTTGAAGGCTCCGGAGGCCTGCTGCTCTTTAGGAATGATTCTGACTGCCACAATGTTTTGTTTGAGTGGGAAATAATCAGGCTTACCCGGTTACCCGGAGGTACTCTGTGATACCGCCTTTCAGGTTGTACAGGTTATTGAATCCGAATTTGTCCTCCAGTTCGCGTATCGCGCGGGCACTGCGCGCACCAGACTTGCAGTGTATCACCACCTTCCTGTCGCGTACAATCAGTTCCTGCTTGTCTGAAACGGTAGAAAGCGGAATGAGCAATGCACTGATATTGGCAGAATCATACTCGGCTTGTTCACGAACATCAATGAGCTGGAATTGTTCACCGGATGACTGCCAGTTTAACAGTTCTTCCACCGTTATTTCTTTTACCGGTTTCAAATCCTTCAAACCACAGAAAAACTCATAGTCAATCAGTTGACTGATAGTCGGATGCTCTCCATTCAGCGGGTTATCGCTTCTTCTTCTGATTTTGAAAGTGCGCGTCTCAAACTGCAGCGCGTCAAAGATAAACAGTCGCCCGCTCAGTGGCTCCCCCACCCCGGTTACCACCTTGATGACTTCACTGGCCTGCATACTGCCGATAATTCCCGGCAATACACCCAGCACCCCTCCCTCTGCACAACTCGGCACTAATCCGGGTGGCGGCGGTGTGGGGTACAGGTCGCGGTAGTTAGGCCCTGTTTCGCCTTTATTATTGGTATAGTTGAATACAGACACCTGTCCTTCAAACTGAAAGATGGAGGCATAGACATTGGTTTTCCCGGCGAGTACACAGGCGTCGTTGACGAGGTACCTCGTCGGGAAATTGTCGGTTCCATCGGCCACCACATCATACCCGCGAACAATATCCAGCGCATTTTCGGATGTCAGACGGGTGTGATGTACCCTGATATGGATGTAAGGGTTGAGCGACTCCAGTCGGGCCCGGGCCGCATCGGCCTTGAGCAGGCCCACATCTTCCTGTCCGTACAGCACCTGTCGCTGCAGATTACTGTCGTCAACCGTGTCGAATTCGACGATTCCGATCGTACCCACGCCGGCAGCGGCGAGATACAGCAGCAGCGGACTGCCGAGTCCGCCCGAGCCAATCACCAGTACTTTGGCGGCTTTCAGTTTTTGCTGCGCCTCCATTCCGAAATCGGGGATAATAATATGGCGGTCGTAGCGGGCCAGTTCGGCCTTCGAGAATTGAATATTCCTGTATGTTTCCATGATAAAAGTCCTGATATTTTTGGAATCAGCCCCCTGCAATAGCGGGAACGATGCTGAGAACAGTGTTGCTTTCGAGCGGTGTATCGCCCTGATTGCGATCGCGGATATCGTCCTCGCCTACAAAGATGTTCAGAAACGACCGGATTTTTCCGGAATCGTCGAACAGGTGCCTGCGAAGGTCGGGATATTTTTCTGAAAGTGACTGCAGTGCCGAACTGACAGTGGCAGCGTCCGTTTCAAGTCGGGCATTGTTTCCGGTGAATTTGCGCAGAGGCGTTGGAATAATAACAGTAGCCATGTGAAAGTGAATTTTACGTGAGAATCATGAAATAAGTTCTTCTTCAAATTGTCGTTTGTCGTTGAGTTTCCATGAGCGGACACTGACGTTATTTTCTCCGTAGACAGAGACAATAACGTAAGAGAAAAAGGGCATTGCGACGTTCAGATCGTGTTCGGAGGGGACAGCAGGGTGCACCGGGTGCGAGTGATACACACCGAGCAGCGTCAGGTCGAGTTCCGATGCCAGCGTTTCCGCCTTCATATAATCCCGGGGTGTTATGGAGAAACGGCGCTTTTTATCGCCCTCTTTGGTATTTTCCACCACCAGAATTTCGGTAAATGAGCGGATATTTTCATTTTCCGTTCCGAAAAGAAAGCCACAGCATTCGTCGGGGAAACAGTGAATGGCATCATCGAGCATTTTCCGGTACACATCGGGCTGAAAAAC
>JBDLWO010000118.1:0-2593 GCA_039804245.1 Bacteroidota bacterium | reverse complement strand
GGCTTGCCAACCAGACTGCCCAGTTTATCGAGCCAACCCAATGGATCAGGATCAAAGAGGTTATTCAAAATAACGAAAATCAACGCGTCACCACTTTTGATGAAATTGTTCAGGGATTACTTGAACGAATCATCCTGATGGAATATAATGATGGTACTTTCAAAAGAGTAAATCCCGTTCTTGAACTGTCTGATGCCTACCGTCAACTCATCACCGGAGCATGAGGAACTTCACCTGCTTTCCCGGGCAGTAGAAGGGGATATGTTCCATTTTGTAGTGGTCCAGTGGAACTATTTCTCGCAGATTGAATCAACACGATCCTTTTTAAGGGCACAATTCAGAAAAAGGAAGGTTGTTTCAATCAGGTGCAGGGGTAACACTTACGAGAAAATCATGCGTAAAATAAATTCCCTGGATCAGGGTTTTGTCTTTGTAGAGGATTTCGACCATTTGTTATCAAACCCTGATTTGTATGCAGGTTTCAACCAGCGCAGAGGAATGTTGGCACGCAGGCCGGTTACCGTCGTGGCTTTTCTGCCTCCGATGGATAGTATTCTTCAGTTGTGCGAGAAAAATCTTCCCGACTGGTGGTCGGTACTCACATTAAGAACAACACTGGAATACACGGATACAGGCAGGTATCCGATTGGTGATTTTCCGTTCTGCCTGTCCTCAATTAATATTTGGCCCGATACTCGTACCCGATACAGGGCAGACAGAATGATCAGCAAGCTCAAGGACAGCAGCGTTGTTTTGTCCGGGTCACTGAAAGGAGAGTTGCTTGCCAGATTATCTGAAGCTCTTATGTCCGGTGGCTTTTTTAAAGAGGGAGAGACTTTTTTCCGGGAATATCTCACGAAAGTATCTGCTGACAGTGAATTGTACCGCAAGATTCAAATTTATCTCGCGCGTTTCAAACATCAATTGGGTAAATACAAAGAGGAAGCTGAATTGCTCGAGGAGGCAATGAAATCAGCTGGTCATCAACTTAATATCATAGAAAGTCTCGCCCATGCATATGCAGAGATGGGAGAGTTTGCTGTGTTGGACAAACTGATAGACAAATCTACCTTGGAGCGCCCTGTGACCCATAATTTTGATCTTGAAAGACTTATGAGAGTCAAGGCCCTTTCACTCATCAGAAGAGGTCGTTTTTCAGAGGCACTGGAGCTGATTAACAACAGGCTTCAGTTATTTGAATGGCTTTTCCGGGAGGGTACAGGACTGAATAATCGCTGGCTTTTGTTACAGGGTGAATGTTATTTGCAAACCGGACAATATGAAAAAGCATTGTTGATTTACAACCGTATTACAGGCCGGCAACCGGGAGCTGAAGTGTCTGAAAATCAATATTACAGCGAATACACCTCTGAAGCAAACAGAAAGTGCGCACAAGTATGGTTTGAATGGGGTGATTTTCAGCGGGCTGCTGAAATTTTACGGGAGGAACGGATGAATTTCCGCTCGAGATTTGGAAAAAGCCACCTGCTGATGACCACCATGGGTGCTTTTCTCGGATTGGCTTATCTGCAGCTTGGTTATCTGGAAAAGGCAGAAAAATTATTTTCAGAAGCAATGCAGTCCGACACAGTTTCATTTGGGGAATCGCATCCTGCTGTTGCCACCGACCTTTTGAACCTCGGAGTTGTATCTCTGCAGTCAGGCGAAAAAAAAAGGGCCGCCGGTTTTCTCTCTTCTGCCACCAGTGTGTTTGGCAAAGTACTGGGGAAGTCACACCCTAAAACCAGGAATGCAAAATTATGGCTTGAAAAGGTATCGTCTCCTGGTTAACAAGGCGCTCTGAAATACTGTCGCTGTCAGAACGCCTTGCTACACAAGTTTACTCCACCACAACTTTTTCTGCAGAAAGCACACGACCCTTTGTACTTGCAGCTACTGTGTACACACCCGCATACAGCGTGCGCGCGTCCAGGTAGCAAATCGTACTGCCGGGCTGAATGGTGGCTTCCTGTATCAGTGCGCCGTTTTCACTGAAAAGCTGTACCAGTACTTCGTTTTCCAGCATTCCGCGCACCTGAACTGCAAAAAACTCTGCCGACGGATTCGGGAATATACCCACTTTCAGGTCGGTTGCTCCAGCCATTGTGGTGCTGCTGGAAGGATTCCAGGTCGTCACCGGTTCACTGATCGTTTGTACTTTGGATGCTGTTCTAACGCCGTAAAATGTTGGCCCCACTACATAGGGATAGGCGGAATTCCACTCTTCATCCACTGTAGCGAAATAGGCATAAATTCCCTGCGGATAATCGGGTGTGACGCAAAAGCGGCCATTATGCTCGTCCAGATAATCAGCTTCGGTATGTGCAATGAATTCATAGTCTTCCCGGAAATACCCAAGGGGGTAGGTGCTGCTCACGAGTGGACCATCGGGTACATCGTTGCCATTGGCGTGGTGGGTGCGCGCGGTGATGCTGCGCAGCTGGTAGCCGGATTTGATTCGCGTAATACCCCCCGTTCCATCAGGATTTTTATATCCGTAAGCACCGTAAATCGGAAATCCGTCGTAAGCGTAGCCAATCAGCGGAGCGTGTGTGGTACTGTCAATGGCATACAGTCCGTCGGCCAGGTACAG
>JBDLWO010000117.1:0-12774 GCA_039804245.1 Bacteroidota bacterium | reverse complement strand
GATTTTATAACCATTTTGCCAGTGAATCGTAAGGGCATATCCCGGATACTCTTCGCGCCCGCGTACATCCTCATTTCGGAAATATAACCGTACCCCCTTTTGCTGCTATTTCGTTTCGTGTAGCGAGCAGTTTCTGTTGTACTTTCATGTAGCGCATCATGCTTTCGTCGTCGCCGGCAATGGAGGCGGCCTTGATGCGAGCCAGGTTCTGGTCGCACATCTTGTTCACCTTCAATAATTTGAAGCGGAGAAGCGCCTGTTTCATATCCAGATCGAAGTTCAGTTCCGGCATTTTCTGGTTCTGAAGCGGATAGTTCCACATGTTTATCCAGTTCGGCGAATAATCCCACGGCTCCGAGAGAATATTGATTGTCAGCTCGCAGACTTCGGCCGACGGGTGCTGTATGAAGTAATGCTGATCAAATGTTTTTCCGTTCAGCAGCATATCTCTGCACTCAATGGCTATTTTTGCATATAGCGGATCATCAAAGCTGTCGAGTGACTCGCCTATGTCCGATAAAATATATTCCGCCACAGAAATCTGCTCCTGCTCGAGTATCCGGTTCCCGAACTGAACCAGCATCCTGACTACATCGCGCTCCTGAACAGCGCCTCCCTTCCACTGGCGACGCGGCTCGCCGGGCTCCACCGGGAAAGGCTGATCCGGCGGGAAATCGGTGTCCGATGGCATCGGAGGCATATCGGTTGGCCACTCATCTCCCGGCGGGAATGGTCCGGAGTCGCTGGCCCTTCCGGGCTGACGTGCTGCCTTTTCCTCCTTTTTTTTTATCGTCCCGGCGATGATTTTGTTCATTTCAGCAGACAGCGTCTGTTCGGCCACTTCCATCAGTGTGGCACATTCTCTGAGATAAACGCTTCGCTTGATCGGGTCGGGTATGCGGGCTATACTGCCCACGATATCCCTGATCAGCCCGGCCCTTTTGATCGGATCATGGCGGGTTTCCTCCAGCAGCAGTTCGGTTTTGAACAGGATGAAGTCCTTCGCATTGGATGCCATGAACTGATTCAGTGCCTCGCCATCGAATTCCTGCACATAGGAATCGGGATCATGCCCATCGGGCAACAGACATATTTTGACATTGAGATCCTGCTCCAGGGCCAGATCGAGGCCGCGCAGGGCCGCCTTTATCCCTGCAGCATCGCCGTCGTACAGGATTTTCAGGTTGTCGGTATGTCTTTTGATCAATTGCAGCTGCCCCTCTGTCAGGGAGGTGCCCGAAGATGCCACTACATTTTCAATGCCGGCCTGATACAGCGAAATAACATCCATATAGCCTTCCACCAGCAAACATTCATTGTGCTGCCGAATGGCCTTTCTGGCCTGATACAATCCGTATAATGTTTTGTTTTTTATATAAATTTCCGTCTCCGGACTATTTATATACTTCGGAATGGTCTTTTCCGACGACATGGTTCTGCCGGCGAAGGCAGCCACTTTTCCCGACAGGTTGTGTATGGCGAACATTACCCGCGCGCGGAAGAAGTCTTTGGATCCATCCTGACTGCAAAGGCCCACCTGTTTCAGCAAATCGGGGCTATGACCGGTTTTTTGGGCTTCTTTAATGAGCAAATCGCGCTGATCAGGAGCATATCCGAGACCGAAAGTACGGATGGTTTCCTCGCGCAGGCCCCGTTTTCTGAAATAGGACAACGCAACTGATTTGCCCTCGTCGGTATCAAACAACTGTTGCTGGAAGTGCTTCAGTCCGAATTCATTAACGATATACAGGGAATCGGCCAGCTGAATTTCGGCCAATTGTTCGGGTGTTCGTTCTATTTCCTGGAGTTCGATGCCGTATTTTCTGGCCAGCCAGCGGATAGCCTCCACGTACGTCATTTTTTCATGCTCTCGCAGGAAAGAAACGGAGTCGCCTCCCTTCCCGCAGCCGAAGCACTTGAAGATATTCCGGGCGGGATTTACGTTGAAAGAGGGCGTTTTTTCACCGTGGAACGGGCACAGTCCGATCAGATTCACCCCGCGTCTTTTCAGGGTAACGAACTCACCCACCACATCTTCAATACGGGCGGCGTCGAGTACATCCTGAACCTGGCGGGGCGGTATCATGGCGGGTCAGTTATTGTTCGCCAGGAGGTAAAGCACAGCCATTCTCACGGCCACCCCGTTTTCCACCTGATCGAGGATGATGTTGTGCGGGCTGTCAGCCGCATCGGAGCTGAGTTCCACGCCCCGGTTGATAGGGCCCGGGTGCATAAGTACGATCGGGCGATCGAGTTCATCCAGCATTTTGCGGGTAATACCGAAATACTGATGGTATTCGCGCAGGCTGGGGAAGTATTTGATGTCCTGGCGCTCGAGCTGGATGCGCAGCACGTTGGCTACATCGCACCACCGCAGGGTGTCACGCACGTCGTGGCTCACTTCCACCCCGAGATCGGCGTAGTGTTTCGGGATCAGTGTTGGCGGGCCACAAACCCTCACCCTGGCGCCCAGTTTTTTCAGGCAAAATACATTGCTGAGTGCCACCCTGCTGTGGAGAATATCGCCGATGATGGCAATATTCCTGCCTGTTACATCGCCGAGTTTCTCCCGGATGGAGAAAGCATCGAGCAATGCCTGGGTAGGGTGCTCGTGCGTGCCATCGCCGGCGTTCACGATATTGGCGGGTATTCTTGATGAAAGATAGACACAGGCACCGGGCGCCGGGTGGCGCATCACCACCATATCCACCTTCATGGCCAGAATATTATTCACTGTGTCGAGCAGGGTTTCGCCCTTGCTCACACTGCTGCTTGAGGCTGTAAAATTGACAATATCGGCGCTGAGACGGCGTTCTGCCAGTTCGAAAGACACGCGGGTGCGCGTGCTGCTTTC
The DNA here is from genome assembly GCA_039804245.1 of Bacteroidota bacterium. Taxonomy (GTDB): domain Bacteria; phylum Bacteroidota; class Bacteroidia; order Chitinophagales; family Saprospiraceae; genus M3007. Next base: position 9,920 of record JBDLWO010000117.1, on the reverse strand, counting down.
AAAAAACAGATTGGCAACCGTCACATCGCGCAGTGAAGGCACCTTTTTGATAGGACGGTTGATTACCTCCTTGAAATTGTCGGCAGTTTCAAAAATCAGCCTGATATCGTCTTCCGTGATATCCTTGATTCCTGTCAGGTGGCGCGATGAAAACTTTTTCACGTTACAAGAATTGTCTTTTTCTGGTGATTGACGTCTTACATGGGTTGAGCGGCTGTACGGTAGATGACCGTTGCTGTTACCTGCCCCACTTTTCGTAAAACTTCGCTGTCAATGATACTGATATTGTCGAAGTGAGTGTGGTGGTGATCTCCGAACATGGGTGGTTCCTTCGGCATTCCGATGATGTCAACCGTTGGTATCTGGGTAAGTTTCATCACATAATAATGGTCGTCGGTGATGGCTCCGGCCTGATTGGGTGTAAACAGGTCCTGATAGCCCAGTTCTGCAGCCGTACCCCAGATTCTGTTGACTACATCGGGTGCGTTGGCCATGGAGTAGGCCTCACGCGGGAAGCGCGCACCTGTGGCGCCCACCATGTCAAACAGGATGCCAAACTTCGCCCTGTATCCGGGCTTGTGAAGGTTTTTACCCCAGTATTGCGAACCAAGACACCAGGTTTCGGCGGTATTTGCATTACTTTGTTGCATAACAGAGCCCCCGGCCATATCGCGGTCGTCGCCGAGGTCTTCGGCATCGAAACAGATAAAATCAATGCCATATTCCACCGGATTTTGCTGCACCATCCGGGCCAGCTCCAGCAGTACACCCACTCCGCTGGCGCCATCATCGGCGCCGTCAATGGGTTCTTCCTTGTCTTTGGTGTCCTTGTCGGCAATGTGCCTGCTGTCCCAGTGCGCACACAGTAGAATGCGGTTGGACAGTTCAGGTTTGTACTGGGCGATAATATTCACGGCGTCCAGCGTTCCGAAGTATGTTTTTGCCTTGAATGGCTGTCTGATGACCGTCATCCCACGCTGTTCAAAGGATTTGACCAGCCAGTCGGCGCAGGCCCTGTGAGCAGCGGAGCCGGGTACACGCGGACCGAAATCCACCTGCTTTTTAACGAAAGCAAAGGCCGAGTCCCCGCTGAAAACGGGTGCCTGAACGGAGGGTTTTTGTACCGTGTTGGTTACCGTGCCGGCTGATTTGCCGCCTGCAGGAAGTATTTTGGGTAAAACAAGCGCAATCACCGAGAGTAACATGACGGCGATCAGCCCGTAGGCCATAATTCTCTGTCTGGACACTTTGGACATATTTCCTTTATTTCAAGAGTGTTATTATTTCTGTGCGCGCAGTACTAACCAGGCTGCAACAGCGATGAAAATCAGATTCGGGATCCACATGCCGAGCATTACCGGGATAGAACCGCTGGCAGCGAATGAAACTGCAAATTTGGACAAAAGTATGAATCCGGCGCCTATTCCAATACCCATGGCGAGGTGCAGTCCCAGTCCGCCGCGTACTTTCCGGCCCGCCACTGCCAGTCCGATCACGGTCAGTATGATATTGGTGACGGCATCGGCGGTCCGCCGGTGCATTTCAATTTCATAACTGCGTGTATTGGCCTGTCCGCGGTTCCGGTCGCGCTGAATGGCCTGCCGGAGCTCGGGTGTTGTCATTTCTTCATTTTGATTGTTGTAATAGACAAAATCCTGCGGGCGAATGTTCAGGGCGGTGTCCAGTGGTGTGGTGCCGCGTTGCAGCGTCTCTTTCAGTCCGTCGAATGTGCGGATCGTCCACTGGGTCAGTTCCCAGCGGTCGGGCTCCGATTTCCAGCGCGCATTTTCGGCGGAAAGAACACTTTTGATCTGGCTGCCTTCGAAGCGTTCGACACGCAATCCGGACATGGATTTTCCGTTCTTGTTGTAGCCGCGGATGAATACCTTCACATCGGGAGCCGTGAGCAGGTGGACATTCGTTGTTTTACCTTTGTCCTGCTGCTTCCACACATACGTGCGCTCAAACCAGAGTTTCCATTTGTTGAAACCGGGCGCAATGAAGTGATTGATGGAAAGATGCATCAGCCCGATTATGAGACCTCCGATCAGGTAAGGTCGCAACAGACGGGCGAAACTCACACCGGCGTTGAGAATGGACAGAATTTCGGAGTTGAATGCCAGTCGGGAGGTAAAAAAAACTACCGCAATAAGGGTGTAAAGCGGCATCAGCAGCGACGACATCTGGAACACAAAACCGATGTAATAGGCCAGAATATCCTTGCCCGTGCAGGGCTCTTCGATGATAGACTGAACTTTGTCGCTGAAATCAATGGCACAGGAAATCATGGTACAGATCAGCAGGGAAAAACCCGCGGTGGACAGGAATTTCCGGATCAGATACCGGTCGAGAATTTTTAACCTGGGCAATTTCATGTTTTCCTGAAAACAGGCGCAAGGTAAGGGATTTCTCCGTCGTAAACGCTGATTTTGATAAACCTGTGCACTTTCAGACTACGCGGCGGCGTTTCAATCTGTGGGACGTCACTTTTTAACATACCTTTATGAAGTTCAAGATAAACCCACTAAGCCCTCTGCAGGTCAAAACCATGTCTGAATAATCAGTCACAACCAAACACAAATCACTTTCCTGAAAAAGTTCTTAAAACTATCCGACATGAAAAATGCATTCCTGATTCTGTTGATGCTTGGCATCGGCTCCCTCACCATCCAGTCGTGCTTCCGGAATGATCGCGGTAATGAAGATCTGCTGGTCACTACTGCCGACGACCTTTCGGCCAGCGAAGATTACTCCGATCAGACTGATATTGACGTGGATATGGCCATAGAAGAGCGCGGCGGCAGTTGCCCGACTGTTACTTTCACCCAGCCGGAAGGTACCTGGCCCAACACAATTACTATTGATTTCGGTGCGTCCTGTACACGTGCCGACGGGCGCGTACTGAGTGGAAGGCTGATTGTGAACCAAACGGCCCCGCTCCGCCAGCCCGGCGCTGAACGGGTGGTGAACCACGACAACTTCTTTGTGGACGGCAACAAGCTGGAGGGTACCCGCAAGTGGATCAACAACGGACAGAATGCCGATGGACTCTGGTCCTACACGGTAGAGGCCACCAACATGAAACTCACCTTTACCGATGGCACCTTCACCACCTGGAACAAGCTTCGCACCACCACGCTGACTGAGGGCGCCAGCACAGTTACGCCTCTCGATGATGTGTGGAGCAGCATTGGTTCTGCCAACGGGATCAATCGCAATGGAGTGCCTTTCACAGCAACCATTATGGAGCCATTGATCAAGCGAGCCAACTGCCGCTGGATATCAGAAGGCATTATCGAGTTCACTGCCGGGCTGCGTACCGGTACGCTGGATTTTGGAAACGGTACCTGCGACCGCCTCGGTACACTCACGCTGTCCAACGGCGATTCATTTACTGTGCGGCTGAGAAGATAGATTATTAGATCGGGCGAAGAAGCATAGACCGGCGCTGCGCGAAAAGCGTGGCGCCGGTTTTGTGTGTGGCAAGAGCGGCAGCGACCCGCCCCCAGATTATCCGCATTATTGTTAGCTTTGCCCAAACAATCTTGTCAAATGCATCACGTTACTGCCAGTCGCCTCTTCCTGTTCTTTCTTTGCCTGCTGTTTTCTTTCACCGCCATTGCACAGGAGCTCCAGTGGACTCCCGACGGCAACAGCTACTGGGTGTCAGACAAGGAGGGTATCGCACAGGTCAATTTTGCCACCAAACAAAAAAATATCATTGTCGCCACAGACAGGCTCACTCCCGCCGGAGCTGCCAAACCGCTGACGGTCAGGTCGTTCAAGCCCTCCACTGATGGAAAGAAGATATTGATTTTCACCAATACACAGCGCGTGTGGCGCTACGAAACCCGGGGCGACTACTGGGTGTACGACCTCGCCTCGGGAACGCTCCGTCAGTTGGGCAGCGGTCTGCCGGCAGCCTCCCTGATGTTTGCCAAAATATCGCCCGATGGCTTGTCGGCTGCCTACGTGAGCAGGCACAATATATATGTCGAAAACCTCGCCTCCGGAAAAATCACCCGCCTGACCAGTGACGGCACGGATAAAATCATCAACGGAACCTTTGACTGGGCCTATGAGGAAGAATTTGATTGCCGTGACGGCTTCAGGTGGTCGCCCGACAGCAAGTCTATAGCTTACTGGCAAATAGATGCCAGGGATGTGAAGTATTTCCTGATGATCAACAACACCGACTCCATCTATTCCCGCACGATCCCGGTGGAGTATCCAAAAGTGGGGGAAAATCCGTCCGCCTGCCGGATTGGTGTGATCAACCTGAAAAATAAAAAGACAACCTGGATGAAAGTTCCGGGCGATCCGGTGCAGCACTATATTCCCAGGATGGGCTGGGCACCCGGCACAACCGGGATTGTCCTGCAGCAGCTGGACCGGAAGCAACAGGAGAGCAAAATTTTCTTCTGTCATGCAGCTACCGGTGCAGCTTCTCAGATCTATGCCGAGAAAGATGAAGCATGGACTGATGTACAGGATGTATGGGGCAATGAAGGCGGACTGGAGTGGATCAGTCAGGACAATGAATTTATATGGGCCAGCGAAAAAAATGGCTGGAGAAATTTTTACCGGGTGTCCCGGAACGGTCAACAGGAGGTGAATATCACCCCGGGCAACTATGATGTGATCAGTCCGGTGTTGCTGGACAAGGCAAATAATGCGTTTTACTTCATGGCTTCTCCGGACAATGCCACGGAGCGATACCTCTACCGGACCTCGCTGGACGGCACCGGTAAGGCTGTCCGGCTCACGCCGATGGACCAGAAAGGAACCCACAGCTATCAGATTTCATCCAATGGTCTGTGGGCATTGCACAGTTTTTCCAATACCGGATTCCCCACGGTTCGGGAGCGCATTTCGCTTCCGGATCATCGCTCACTGGATGTTGAAGACAGTGTGGCGGCAAAATGGGCCCGGCACGATCAGGGCAAAAACAAGGTGGAGTTTTTTCAGGTGACCACATCAGAAGGGGTTACCATGGACGGGTGGATGATTAAACCGGCCAATCTGGATACCACTAAAAAATATCCGGTTGTATTTTATGTCTATTCGGAACCGGCCGGCGCTACCGTCAGAAATGCCTGGGGAACGGGTTCCAACTGGCTGTACGACGGAGATCCGGCCGCTGACGGCTATTGCTATATTTCCCTCGACAACAGGGGGACGCCGGCTCCCAAAGGTCGGGACTGGCGAAAAGCGATATACAGGAAGATCGGTATCGTCAATATTCGGGATCAGGCACTGGGCGCACAGGCACTGCTCAAACGGTGGTCGTGGCTGGATGAAAACAGGGTGGCCGTCCACGGCTGGAGTGGCGGCGGCAGTGCCACCCTCAACCTGCTCTTTCAATATCCGGAAACGTACCAGACCGGTATTTCAGTTGCAGCAGTGGCCAACCAGCTTTGTTACGACAATATTTATCAGGAACGGTACATGGGCCTGCCGCAGGAAAACAGGGAAGATTTCGTTGCCGGCTCGCCCGTTACCCACGCCAAAAATCTCAAAGGCAATTTGTTGTACATCCACGGCACAGGCGACGACAATGTGCATTTTCAGAATGCCGAACTGCTGGTAAACGAGCTGGTTAAACACGGAAAACTGTTTCAGTACATGGCCTATCCCAATCGCTCACACGGCATTAGCGAGGGCGAAGGCACATCGGAGCATCTGAAACGGTTATTTACCCGGTATTTACAGGAAAAATGCCCTGCAGGCGCCCGGTAACCGGACAATAAGCCCGGATATTGAACATTGACGATATTTCGGGGTTTATCAGAAGGGCAGGGAGGAAGGATTGTCTTTTCTGCCTGTATATCTCACTGTTTTCTTCAAAACGCTTTTCAATCACACGAATATGCGCATACGCTACGTCTTTTTCTATTTCCTGCTTGTCAATACACTGTTTGCGCAGAATACCATAACGGGCACCATTCAGAGCGGTGGTCTCACGCGTGAGTATCTTCTCTACGTTCCTGCTTCATATACCGGCAACACATCAGTACCGCTGGTATTCAATCTGCACGGATACACCTCCAATAATACGGAGCAACTGTTTTATGCCGACTTCCGGACCATTGCTGATACGGCCAATTTCATCATCGCACTGCCGAACGGCACCAAAGATACCCAGGGCAATCGTTTCTGGAACACTTTTCTGGGAAATTCCACGGTGGATGACGTCGGCTTTATCAGGGATCTGCTCAATTCACTGCAGGCAACCTACAATATTGATTCAAACCGGGTTTACAGCACGGGTATGAGCAACGGCGGCTTTATGAGCTATTCGCTGGCCTGCGAACTCGGCGACCGTATCACTGCTATTGCTTCCGTTACCGGCACGATGATACAATCCAGACTGAACGCCTGCAATCCGGCCCGTCCGGTACCGGTGATGCAGATCCACGGTACCGCTGACAACACGGTGCCTTACAACGGATCTCCTGCCAGCACTTTTGTGAGCATACCGGTGCTGGTGGATACCTGGGCTGGATTCAATAACTGCAATCCTGTGCCTGACATCACCCAGGTGCCCAATATCAGCACTACCGATGGTTGTACCGCCGAGCGCCAGTTGTTTTCAGGTGGCGACCAGGGCAGTACCGTGGAGTTCTACAAAGTGGCCGGAGGTGGTCATACATGGCCGGGTGCAGCATTTACGATTGGTGTAACCAGTCAGGATTTCAGCGCCAGTAAAGAAATCTGGCGATTTTTCAGTCAGTACCGGTTAAACCAGTCTTCCGGCACGGGTTCGCCGGTATCGCTGGCAGCAGCCTGGTCCGTTGCCCCCAATCCGGTGCAGGATTATCTGATACTCCGGCCTGCAGATCAGCGCCCGGTGAACAGGATACAGATTTTCGACGCCATGGGATGCCTGCGACAGACGATTTTCCCGGACAGTACCGGTCAGATTGAAATAGAAACCGCAGACTGGTCTGCCGGGGTGTACGCGGTCATGATTGAGCAGGAAGCGGGCGTGACTCCGCTGAAGGTAGTGAAGGCCGGGCGTTGACAAGCGAGCAATTGTGTAAGTCTTTGCCGCCATACTTGCATCACAGGTGAATACCGGGTTTCAGGTGACACAGAATTTTGAACGGGCTCATTCCATGTTATTTTTAAAAAATTAATGATTGCGGAAGCATGAGCAGGAATGGTATTCCTCTTTCATACTTCAATTCTTCATAAAACAAGCCGACCCGGGCCAGATTGTGATAATACGCTTTCACGTTGTTGTAGTAATACAATTCACTGGGTATATACCAGGCCTTCTCTCCCAATTTTGAAGAGAGAAACCATTTTTCAAGCAATCTTGCAGTTCTTCCATTGCCATCGTTGAACGGATGAATTTTAACAAAAACCAAATGAATCAACGATGCATAATAAAAGGCTTCATCAATCTCCAGATCAAGCTCTGTCAAATCATTTAACTCACGCCAAAACCTTTCGTATTCTTTTTGTACCAGTTGAGCGGATGCTGCTTCATATTCCACACGCTGCGATTGCTGCTCCATTATCAACATGTTACCTCTTCTTGTTTGCCCCCTTTGTTGTTCGGGCAATAAATGCAGTGTAGCAATAGCATGGCATTCGTGAAAATGTTCTTTTGATAATGTATGGTTTTTTGCAAATTCATACGCAGCATATAAGTCATTCGGCTTTTCGGTCAAGTTAGGCAGATATTCTATATCAAGCATTTTATGCTTTACATAACTGTCCACATCCAGTGTTTCGCCTTCAATTTTTGATGAAGACATTACCGATACGGCTGTTGCGAATTTGAAATTCTCTGCTGTCCACGCTCTTGTTTTTATTTTTTCAAATTCTTTGTTCAGCTTCACATCAAGTAAAGAAAGCCAGGTGTTGTAATGAATATCTGCAAGCAGCTTTTCCATATTTTGAAATCACTTTACAGTGAAAGAATCCGCTCCAGGTTGTCACGCGCCCACTTGTCGTGTGAGCGCGGCCCTCATTGGGCGAAGATAAAAACCTTTTACAGCACCTGTGGATAAATTGTCAAGTTGCCTGGAAAAATGAAAAAAGCCACTCCGTAACACGGAGTGGCCAAAGGGTTGTGGAGGATAACGGATTCGAACCGATGACCTCTTGCATGCCATGCAAGCGCTCTACCAACTGAGCTAATCCCCCGAAGCGGGCGCAAAGTTAAGTTAACTTCACGCAATCCAGCAAGTTTTCAGCCTAAAAATTCTGACAACAAACGGTGAAAGTGGTGAGTGCCCTGTTCCCGGGTCACTGAATACCGGCCGTGACGGTAAAACCGGGAGCGAACGCCTTTCTGTACGTTGTTTACTACTTCCTCGTCTTCCAGTTCTACCTGGTCGAGTCCCGAACCAGCGCCGGCGCCGAGTTTACGCTCATCGTAGGTGTAAACCACAAAAGTCACGCGACAGGTATTTACTCCGGTGGGCTCTACCAGATTGAACGACAGTCCCCACGGATAAAAGTTGAACATCATGTTCGGGAATACCCAGAAGTAGTAGCCTGCCACCTGTTTCCCGTAATCCGGTGATTCGGGTGGCAAATCAAAACATACGTCGTCTTTTTTCCCGATTCCGAGCTGTAAATTGGAATACCGGAATAATTCCGTTGTGTAATTGCCGTAATCGAGTACGGTACTCAGGTCTCCATGCACAAATGGTATGTGAAAACCCTCCAGGTAATTCTCGCAATAAAGGGCCCAGCTGGCGTCCACATTCCATACGCTCGACAGATCGGGCCGATGCCGGAGCTGGTCCATGGGCAACCACGATACCCGGCGCATCATATCGCCGAAAACCGCATCGGGATCCATCCCGGGGTGCAGCGATGTGAACAGTAATTCCCCCCAGCTGAATAAAGGCAGCCGTTTCAGATTGTCGTCGGCACAAGGGAACCCCACCACCTCCCTGAACTCGGGCATGAACTGAAACTGTCCGGCCAGATCGAATACGCGGCCGTGGTACCTGCAGCGAAGCTGACTCGACTGGCAGGGTTCCCAGGCCACCAGATTGCCGCGGTGGGTACATACGTTCGACAAACAATGCAGCGCTGATTCCTTGTCGCGGGTAAGTACGAGAGGCTCGTTCAGGCTCCCGTTGAGCAGGGTGAATGGATACACGCTGCCGGATTCCCCGACCCGGCCGGTGTCGCCGATATACTGCCAGGAGGTGGCGAACATCTTCTCGAGGGCCTCCGCGTAGATGGCCGGATTGTTGTAAACTTCGGTGGATATGGTATGTGCCCTGGAAATGTCTGGGTCAACCGGGAAACGAGGTGTGGACATGGCATAAAAAACGGGGAGATACGGTTGTTCCGTATCTCCCCGCTAAAAAAGATCAATTAATAACCGCTGTTCTGAACCAGATTCGGGTTGGCTTCCAGCTCGCGGGCAGGAATCGGGAACACGAGTTTGTCGTCATCGAAGTTCTTTCCGTCCACGGAGCCCTTCAGGCGTTTCACATCATGGATGCGATGTCCTTCAAAAGCCAGCTCGAGGCGGCGCTCGAGGAGTACATCGGCGAGTGTTACGCCGGTTTTCGCGCTCAGGCCTGCGCGTGTGTGTACGGCGTTGTAGTATTCATCGGCGCTTTGGCCCAGGCGTGCCTGGCACTCGGCCGCGATGAGGAACATCTCTGCCAGGCGGATTACCGGTATGTTTTTATACTGATCACGCCATTTTCCGGTACGGATCGCGCCATTCCCTTCATAGAAAAGGGCCAGACGTGCATCGGCGGCATCGTACAGATCGAGGTGCTTCTGCTCGATTTCGATATCACCATCGCGACCGCCATATTCAGGAATAGAGAAGAAAGTGACCAGTTCATTGGCGCCATCCTGGTTGGATACCTGCATGGAAAAAATCGCCTCATCAGTGTTGTCATCCTGATTCCAGAGACTGGCATAATCGGAAA
>JBDLWO010000116.1:0-8865 GCA_039804245.1 Bacteroidota bacterium | reverse complement strand
TACTCCAGTCTGCAGCTTCGGGTGTCTGATTTTTTATCACCCGGCGGATGTAGTCAACCGGACGCTCTACGTTGTAGTAATACTTGGAGTTCCAAATTGCGACGCCGTTATCGCTGATGGCCATGCCCATTTTGGCGTAGGCCTCTGCACACTCGGCCATGTCCAGATTCTCTTTGTCCACTACCTGATTCAGAATAGCAACCAGACGGGAAGGCGGGGAGAAAGTGACATCAAGCATGTCGTCGCTCCAGAACTCGCCCATCCAGCGACCTTCGTAAGCACCCGGGCCGCCATTTTTTATGTTTTGTACTGTATTGAATACCTCAAGGCCCTGTGTATAAAACAAAGAACTGGGATTCTCGCTGTATGGTATGGGTGGACGGGCCAGGATATCTTCGTCACGCATGGCGAAACGGCGCACTTTACCCCAGTAAGGGAACATGGCTCTTCCGTAATCCGGGAAAGTAGGTTGCCAGAAACCGGGACCGGCAGGTGGATTGTAGGAAACAGGCCGTGCATCAAGAAAGGCATTGTGTCCGTAAGAATCCTGTGATTCCCACTCGTAAACAACCGCAGCAACCTGACGGCCATATTCTTCCGATCTGGTCAGTACTTCATCAGAAGTATTGGAGGCGTGCTGATTGTGCAACTTGAAGAAAGTCTTCTCAATCAGTCCGAATTGTTGCGGATGCGTATTTTCCATGTGGAAAAAGAAACGCTCCATCAGGTAAGAATAAGAGGCGTTTACCACAGCTGCCCAGTTATACTCAAGCGCAGGATCGGGCCTTGGAATCTGAAGATCGGGGTAAAGAGATGCCAGCGAATTGTTCTCCGGAATGGCAGTAACTACTGCCTCGTATGCACTCAGGCCGAGATAAGCCAGTGCACGGGGAGCAGGCCCGGGGCGGTAGCCCGGTGCATAGCGCTCAATTTCAAGAAACGTGTTGTTCCAGTCGAGGTAAACAGTCTTGTCAAACTGGTGGGCATTGGCATAAGGTTGATCAACTTCAACCGTAACATCGCTGCAGGAGTAAACGAACATTACTCCCCCCAGCATCAGAAGAGCCCAGAATGACTTAATGTGTTGAAAGATTTTCATGAAACAGGAAATTAAATAGGCAATCACGAATTAAAGACGACATGCCGCGAGCAAATGACATCCGCGAGCACGTCAAAAACTGATGGCAAATATCATGCTGTTTTTTGACTTTTCGCATAAAAAAACTTCATGGATTACACATTTTAATGTTTTGCTAATTTTTCTGACAGAGAAACGCACCCGAAGCAGGCATTTTAAATGCAAAAATTGACTTTTAATAGTTTTCTAATTAGTATTTCTATCACTTTCTGTTTCTTTGCACCGAAAAGTAATTTCCTGAACAAAATCTCGTTCTTTTATGCGTTTTTTTCTCCGAATAGCAGCCTCTGCCCTGGGGTTGTTTCTGATTTCAACCTTTACCCAGTCTTGCAGCGATCTGAGTACAAGGATTTCATCAAGTCGGGAAGCCAAAGAGTACAGCCATAATGTAATGTCTTCCTGGAACGATATGTTTCTCCAGGTTGAACGTTATGCAGCCGGATACAGGCCCGGCCCGGCTCCCCGCGCCATTGCCTACATAGGTATCGCTGCCTATGAGGGATGTATTAAAGGTATGCCTGATTTCAACTCTCTGGAGGCTTTTTTCCCCGGATTGAGTGTTCCCCAGGCGAATGACGGTGAGGAGTATCACTGGCCGAGTGTCGTTAACGCTTCCACGGCTTACCTGATGCGCAACTTTTTCCCCACAGCATCTCCCGACAGGCTCGCAGCTATCAATGCACTGGAGTCATTCCATCGCGAGCAGGCTTCCGGAGATGCAAGCCCGGAGGTAATTGAGCGCTCCATCGCGCATGGTATTGCCGTCGCTACCGCTGTCTGGAACTACTCCAAAACTGACGCCATCGGTCACGATCACTACCTTGATCCCTTCCAGAACTACAACTGGGAAGATCATTACACCAAAGACGGCGACTGGAAGCCTACTTTCCCGGGTCCCGGAAAACCCATGGGTGGTGTTTGGGGCGGAGCCCGCACTTTCGCTATCGGTCCTTCCGAATTGCTGTGTCGTCCTCCGGTACCTTACAGTGCCAATCCAAACTCCGAACTGTATGCACAGTCAATTGAGGTGTATGCCCAGAATACTCCAACACTCTCTTTTGAAGACGAATGGGTGGGCGAATTCTGGAGTGATGACCTGCTGAACCTCACATTCAGCCCTGGTCCACGCTGGCTGGCCATTGGTAATCAGGTGCTCAATCTGGAAGACAGCAACCTCGAAACAGCTATCTATATGACTGCCAAGGTGGGTATCGCACTGAATGATGCCGCAGTAGCGTGCTGGGAGTCCAAGTTTCACTATAATGTGGAGCGCCCGCAGACTTACATCAATCGCGTGATTGATCCCACCTGGAAACCGGCATTGTACAATCCGCTTACCGGCGACGAGGGCGTGACTCCGTCATTCCCTGCGTATCCATCCGGCCACTCAACCATGGGTGCCGCCGGCGCAGAGGCTCTCGCCAGTATTTTCGGATACAGCTACGCCATGACCGACCGCTGCCACGAAAACCGCGTGGAATTCGCGGGAATTCCCCGTTCTTTTGGCAGTTTCTATGAAATGGCTTACGAAAACGCCATCTCACGTATCCCCCTGGGTGTACACTATCGCATGGACTGCGAAGAGGGTGTTCGCTTTGGCACGGTGATCGGAAGAAGAACAAACGATCTGCCCTGGAAGAAATAATATGCTGAAAATGGTGAATCCGAGAGTACTCGCTTTCACCTTTCTTTGCGCCTGTTCGCCTGCCAGTTCAGAAACGGAACAGACAGAAACGTATCCGTCGGGTGTTGTCTCCCGGCGGATACGTCTTGTAAATGGCGTAAAGGAAGGAATGATGACCGACTATTACCCCGACGGTCGGGTAATGGCTGAACGTATGTTCCATCTCGACCGGCAACACGGGAAAACTGTCATCTATTATCCTTCCGGGGCCCTGAAGGAAGTACAGTATTACGATCTGGGAAAGCAGTGTCAGGGAGATACACTGTGGTACGAAAATGGTTCCATCCAGTTCAGTGTGCAGTTCAGGAATGACCTGAAAGACGGCTATATGAGGAAATGGAATACGGAAGGCAAGCTGATTTTTGAGGCCAGATATGTAAATGACACACTGGCTGAGGTAAGCGGCCGGATGCTCGAGTAGGCAACCCTGATGATCTGCCAGATCAATTTTAATCAAATCCTAAGTAGCATATATTGCTGTCTTGTTACAAAAAAAGCCACTTTTGTGCCCATTTTTTGAAAAAAAAGACTTTTTTGATGAGTTCCAGAATAATCCTGTATCTACTGTTGTGTGTGGTATTGGCTCCGTTTTATGCATGCGCACAGGTACAAGACACTGTTATGTCCGCTACGCTCCGCGAGTTCACCATAGCCCGACAAAGGGAAAACCGCTTCCAGCTCCAGCCGATCGCCGGTGGCTTTATATGGTCGGGAAAGAAAAATGAGGTGGTGAGTGTACAAAATCTGGATGCCGCTATAGCCGAGAAGGTTCCCCGTCAGGTGTTCAGCAAAATTCCCGGCGTTTTTGTCTATGATATGGATGGAGCCGGGAATCAGACCAATATCAGTACGCGCGGGCTCGATCCACACCGTGGATGGGAGTACAACATTCGTGTGAATGGAATTGTCTGCAATTCTGATATATATGGCTACCCGGCCAGTCACTTCAGTCTTCCATTCGAGGCGGTATCCCGTATTGAAATGGTGAGGGGAACCGGCGCACTGCAGTATGGAGCCCAGTTCGGGGGAATGCTGAATTATGTCATGAAGGCGCCCGATACCACTAAAGCTGTTTCATGGGAATCGGTCAATTCTGTCGGCTCATACGGACTGATGAGCACGTATCAGTCTGTGGGCGGCGCCAAAGGAAAGTTTACATACCACGCATGGTACAGCAGGAGGGTGTCTGCCGGCTACCGCAGAAACAGCGAATCGGATTACGACGGACAGGGAGCCATGCTTCACTGGAAACCGGGCCGCCGTTTTGATCTGCGATTGGAGTTGCTTCGATCCAGCTATCTGTACCACAATCCCGGACCCCTGACCGATGCCATGTTTGCGGCGGATCCCAGACAGTCTTCGCGCACACGCAACTATTTCAACCCGGAAATATGGCTTCCTTCTGCGGTCGGTTCCTGGCAAATTACAGAAAACACCCTCCTGAAATGTACGCTCTCAGGTGTAAGAGGCGAGCGCAGAAGTGTTTTGTTCGACAGAGTAGCCAATATTCCGGATACGATCAATACCTCCACGCTGCAGTATAACCGCCGACAGGTGGATATTGATGCATTCAACAGCAATACAGCAGAAGTCAGATTGCTGCACGCCTACAAAACCGGCAATAACATCCACCATCTTTCCGTGGCCGTGCAGGGATTTTACAATGATCTGAACAGGCAGCAGCAGGGTAGGGGGACAACAGGTTCGGATGCTGATTTCAGTATTGATCCACAGTTTGGGTGGGGGCGTGATCTTCATCTTCGAACCACCAATATATCACTGTCGGTGGAAAACAGGTTCGTTCTGGGGAAGTTTTCACTTGCTCCGGGATTCCGGTACGAGTACGGTCGCTCCGACCTGTCGGGCACCACCAGCTACTACAACCCGGATGAACTTCCAAACCGTATCAACCGCAGTTTTCCGCTTTTGGGGGTGAACGGTGAATGGCAGCCGAATAAAAATCATACTGTTTACGGAGGCTTTTCCCAGGCGTATCGCCCCGTATTATTCAGGGATATCATACCAGCTACTATTTACGAACTTTCGGATAAAAATCTCAAAGATTCTCGGGGCTATAACCTCGATCTGGGGTGGAGAGGAAGTGCAGCTGGCCTGAAATGGGATTTTACGCTGTTTCGTTTGCAGTACAACAACCGTCCCGGAAGCGTGGCGAGGTATGAATCAGAACTGGACACTTTTGTGCTCTACCGCACCAATATCGGCGACTCTCGCACGCACGGGGCAGAAATATTCACTGAATATCAGTTTTATGCAAGTCAGCGACTGAGTTTCACGGTTTTTACCTCGACAGCATTCTTCAACGCCCGGTATCTCGGCGATTCGCTGCGTCTGAATGCCAGGGAAAACCGCAGTATTGCAGGTAACAGAGTCGAAAGTGTGCCGGACCTGATCACCAGAAACGGACTTACAGTCAGCTGCCGCGGAATCAGCCTGTCAGTTTTGTACAGCTACACCGGAGCCACTTATGCCGATCCCTTCAATACAGAAATACCCTCTCCAACGGCAGCAGTTGGCAAGGTGCCGGCTTACGGACTCGTTGACATGAATGCCACCTGGAGGGTAAGAAATATCACAATCAGGCTCGGTGCCAGCAATCTGATGAACCGTCAGTACTTCACGAAGCGACCGCAACTCTACCCAGGCCCCGGCGTTTGGCCCTCCGACGGAAGAAGTTTTACAGCCTCTGCAGGAATAGTATTCTGAAAACCCGTCTGAGGTCCTGATGTGCTTCCAGTTGTCACAGGCTGATACATTGTGTCGGATCTTAACAAAAATTTATCAAAAGCAGGGAACGAAAAAATTTTTGGCATCGTTTTGGATATATACAGGTTCCAAACCGATTCAAATTTTGTTTATGAGCAATTCATCCCTTCCATCCGATCGCGGCGATCGTACCCATGCCCTGGTACTTGCCGTTATTCTCCATCTGTCGCTCGGTGCATTGTTATATCTGCATGCCGGTCAGAATTCAACAACCGGAAAAGATACTGCAGCAGCAATGACAACAGAGCAATCAGTTGAAAAGTCGAATGAAAAGACGCTGCTGATGCCCTGATGCCCTGTATAACCTGCCAATCAGATGAATAAAAGCCATTTCTGCTACAGGAAGTGGCTTTTGTATTTTACAGCCTGTTCCGGTATTACCTCAAAGCTGAACCCTGCAGATGTATAGTATTCGAGCAGGCGCGGGAGTACAAAAAGCAGATTCTTCTTTGCCTTCAGGCTGTCGTGCATGACGATAATGGAGCCCGGACCGGCATTATCGGTAATATTTGACAAACACTTTTCCGGTGAAACATCCGGACTGTAGTCTCCGCTGAGTACATCCCACATCACAATGGTGTAATCCCGTCGCAGCACGGAGGCCTGCGACCGGCTGATGCGTCCGTAGGGTGGACGAAACAATGAGGACGGCAGTACAGCCCTGCACAATTCCACATCTTTCAGATAATCTGCATCAGGTGTATTCCAGCCGTTCAGGTGGTGACAGGTGTGATTGCCCGTTGCATGCCCGTTTTCAATCACCTGCCTGAATACTTCCGGATACTTGCGTACGTTTTCTCCCACACAGAAAAAAGTTGCCCTGGCGTTGTATTTTTTCAGTTGCTCCAGAACCAGGGGAGTCACTTCGGGTATTGGGCCATCGTCAAAAGTCAGATATATTTTCCGGTTGTTGGTCGGGCATTTCCAGAGATAATGAGGCATCAGAAGCCGGATAATAGCGGGCGTTTTGGCTAAAAACATCGGAAAAAACAATAAAAAACAAAACTTGCGTGCAAAGCAAGTCAAATTTGGGGATAAATAAGCTACTTTTGTCCCAAATATGACACCAAGATTAAGATTCGCTCCATCACCGACCGGAGCTCTGCACATTGGCGGAGTTCGCACTGCACTTTACAACTATCTGTTTGCCAGGAAGCACAACGGCGTTTTTCTGCTCAGGATAGAGGACACTGACCAGGGCCGGTATGTCCCGGGCGCGGAGGACTACATCATTGAAAGCCTTAAATGGGCTGGGATTGTACCCGACGAAGGGGTTGGCTTTGGCGGGGATGAAGGTCCTTACAGGCAAAGTGACAGAAAAGAGATATATTATCGCCACGCACACGAACTGGTGGAGCGCGGGCATGCCTACTACGCTTTCGATACGCCGGATGAGCTGGAGCAGCGCAGGCAGGCAGAAGACAATTTCACCTGCAATCACCTGACGCGCGGTACACTGACGAACAGCCTGACCCTCGGAATGGAGGATGCCCGTTCGTGGATGGAAGAGGGGAGGCCCTATGTAGTCAGGCTGAAAGTGGATCCCGGACGCGATATCACCATAAATGACCTGGTGAGAGGGGAAGTTACCTTCCAGAGCAGTGAACTGGACGACAAGGTGCTGCTCAAGGCCGATGGAATGCCTACCTATCACCTGGCCAATGTGGTGGACGACCATCTGATGCGCATTACGCACGTCATACGCGGGGAAGAGTGGCTGCCCAGTACCGCCCATCACGTACTGCTGTATGAGGGTTTCGGCTGGACCGATACCATGCCCGTGTTCTCACATCTGCCGCTTATATTGAAACCTGTGGGCAGCGGCAAACTGAGCAAACGCGATGGCGCCAAATTCGGCATGCCGGTCTTCCCGATCAGCTGGAAGGGAGACACAGCCGAAGAGAGTTTTGAGGGATTCAGGGAGGCAGGTTTTCTTCCCGAGGCCATGATCAACTTTCTGGCGCTGCTTGGATGGCACCCCGGGGGTGATCGCGAGCTTTTCACGCTCGATGAACTGATCTCCGAATTTACCATTGAGCATATTGGGAAAAGTGGCGCCCGGTTCGATTTTGAAAAAGCCAAATGGTTTAACCAGAAATATATTCAGTCGCTGTCAACAGAGGTGCTGGCGTCGCTCATCAAACCGTATGCGGAGGAAAGAGGGTACAGCACAGATATGACTTATCTGGCACAGGTCGCATCGCTGATGAGAGAACGCGTTACGTTCATTCCCGACTTTGTGGAATCCGGGTACTACTTTTTTGAACCGGTGAAAAATTACGATCAGGAAACGATCGGGAAAAAGTGGAATGAAGCCATGATTCCGTTTTTTCATGATCTGACTGAATTTTTAAGCAGTTTTGAGCCTTCCGGGGATGTGTCACTGGAAGATCAGGTGAAAAACATGATCCAGACTGCCGGATTCAAACCGGGTGATATTCTTCCCCTGCTACGAATCGCCTTCGTCGGAACCATGAAAGGACCCGCAGTCTTTGATACAGTGGTTGCACTCGGGAGAGAGGAATCGGCGGCGCGAATCAGGCGTTTTCTGGAACATGTTTCTTCGTGAATCAAATCATATTCAAACCCGTAACCTATGGAAAAGCAATTATCGAAAGATCAGGAACAGGGCGACCCCGAAAAGAAGCCCGGAGAGCTGGACGCCAGAGTTGATGAATTCGGCAGAGTCGTCTGGGGTGTGTCTGCCGAAGAACTGAGAGGACGCGCTGATGATTCTCCCGACACAGAAACGGCCAGCCCGGACAGCGAGTAATCTGTTTTTTAATCCCATTTATCGAAAATACCGGTGATTCCTCCCGTAGCCCGGAATTGCGACAAGTCCAGATATGACAAACCGCCTCTGCAAGTTGTTGCGGAAAATATCCCTGACATTGTGGCTAAGCCTCGGTATCCTCAGTGTCCGTGATGTTTGCGCCCAGCCAGGTTTTTTCACGTTCATGTACAACGGCCCCGACACGGTTGCCGTAGGTCCGGAGTGTACGCTCTCGCTGGAAAATGCCATAAATCCGCAGCCTGTCGTTACTACCAGCAATGGTATTGTAACGGTATCAGAATTTAACCAGGTGCTGTCCGGCTTTCCCATCACTGAAACATTTTCAGCCGGCGAAACAGCCCATATTTTCTGGCATGTAGAAAATAGTGCAGGCCAGCAGCACGACTTCGAGTTTTTTATTTCTTTCGCGGATCGTACAGCTCCCGTTTTTGATCTTGCCGGGATTGCCGATACGCTGTACCTGCC
>JBDLWO010000115.1:0-9330 GCA_039804245.1 Bacteroidota bacterium | reverse complement strand
GACCAAGTCTGGACAAGGCATCCCGTCCAGACGCTACGATCAACAGAACAACTAAAAATACACCCGTCATGGACGAGAGTGGCATGACAGACCTGATCCATTGCGCCTGGTTCCGGATGACTCTGTTAATAAACAACCCAAGTGCTATTGGCAGGATGATGATCTCAGCTATGTGAATCACCATCGAAACAAAGTTGATTTCAACAAACTGACCGGCCAGTATCTTCATTAATAAAGGTGTTGCCAACGGTGCAATCAGGGTCGAACTTGCTGCAATAGTCACTGACAGAGGCAGATTTGCTTTTGCGATGAATGCCAATACATTGGATGTCACACCGCTCGGTACACAACCCATCAGCACGATACCCGCTGCAATTTCAGATTCAAGCCCAAACCCAACGGCCAAAGAGAAACCTGCCAAAGGCATGATCGTAAAGTGACACAGCAAACCGATCAGCACAGCTTTGGGGCTTTTGAATACGCTTTCAAAATCTTTTAAACTCATTTCAGTTCCCATGCTGAACATAATCCACTGGATTAACGGTACAATAAGTTTTGTCAGTTTGAAATCACCTGCACTGAGAAAATATTGAGGAAAAAACATCCCGATTGCCACGGCCAAGATTATCCAGATGGTAAAAACGTGTTGCTTTATAGCCTGTGTTCCCATTCCACCGGTTGCCAGACAGGCGAGTGCGCCAATACAACAGAAACCTGCGATATCTGTTCTGCCGCCCAGTGTCAGTATCCCTGCGCTGGTCAGACCTGCTGCAGCTGAAACTCCAAGTAACAATTTTGATGTCTTGTTCATTGTAATCTATTGATTATCAATTTAAAATTGTATAAGCATGACCTGGATTCACTCCCCGAGTCAAACATATCTCATTTTTGTTGTTTTTCAGTCACGTAGCTTTCACTCAAATTTGCAGCGCATTTCCTCAACGCTTCTTCTACTTCTGAAATTGATACCTGCTGCTGACCGTCAATTCGTGCCAGCATTGGCACAGTCAGTGCAGCTATGGCATTTCGATGTATATCCAGAATTGGGAATGAAACGGCATGAAGACCAGCATACTGTTTGCTGGGAATAGATGCGAAACCCGTTGTGGCAACGTTTTTCAGTACAAGCCGGAAGGCCTCAATTTCTTCCGCAGTTTTGTCGGGCAGGCTCTCCCTTATTCGCAATTCCATGATTGCCGAATCCTGAAATGCAACCAAAACCAGCCCGGATGCTGAAGGCGCAACCGAAATTTCTGATCCTGTGCGTGTCATAAACCCCAATCCATTGGGCGGTTGAATGGCCGCAATGACAGTTTGAATACCTTTGTTGTATACCCTCAGATCGCAAGGAAATGAAATTTCTCTTGATAATTGCTCCATCACAGGAATGGCTTCTGCAAGTAGCCGATTGGTGGGAGGGTGAAAATGTGACAACTGATACAATTTGGGCGTTATTGAGTACGAATTTCCATAATTGGCCACATAATTCCTCTGTACCAGGCAGTTTAACATTCTGTAGATCTCTCCCAGGTTCCGTCCGAGACGCATGGCAATTTCCTGTTGCGTGAGCCCGTACTCGCTCTGGCAAAGCAATTCCAGTATGTCCAGTCCCTTGTCAAGGGCAGGTGCTGAATAGTTGTTTGTATCTTCTTTTTTTTTCATGTCACACCAAATTTATTGGAAACACCTGAGCGACTGCAATATGAACCTGCTTCATCGCGGTGTCAATTACAGAAGTATGTTGCTGATGCAAACGCCTGAGCGCGCCGGCAACAGAAATGACTGCCCTGGTCTTCTTTATATACCGTTACAAGCCGATTTGATGTACTTCAATGATATTCCCGTCAGGATCATGAAAAAATATTTGGTACCAACCCGCCAATGCCCATTTGCCATAGTCAGCATAAGGAATACCCAATGATTCCAACTTCTGTTTAAAGCCTTCAATATCATTTGTTCTGAAACATAAATGTCCATTCTTAATCGGATTGATCCATTGTTTCATCCGAAATGCTGTCTCATTGTCTTTTTTTGTAATGTGAAATTCTACCTGCCCGTCTGTCAGAAATTCTACCTGTCCGTCATAACGGTTGGTTGTTTCCGGGCCGGCAAGTCCGTGTTCTTCATCCACAATCCTGTTCAGCCCGAAAATAGTCTGGTAAAAACCTGATAACCTCGGCACATCCTCGGTACAGAGGTTCATATGGTGATATTTGAATTCCATAGATAAAAAATTTGTGTTGAGAATGCAATTTTGCAAATGTAAAAACATTTTTTCACATACAAAAATTGATGTAACTTTGTGAAAAATTTGATTCGACCATGAACAGGAGTGATTATTGTTCTCGGGCAGTATCCTGCTGTCGGATATTGCCGGGTATCTGTACTGTTCACTGTGCGTACTGTCCGAATATTTTTACTTCATCAAATGATGATAAAGGGTTATGTATGAATCAGTAAATACGGGCACTCGAAGTGTGGTCGAGCCTTGTAGCCCTTCCATGGTGCGAAGAATCGCAGCGATGCTCGATCTGGAGGTCCCGACGCTGGAAGATGGCGATGTTTTGCCACGGGGCTGGCACTTTTTTTTACTGGCCGGAGAAACCCGAAAATCAGCATTGCGCCCTGATGGATTCCCGGGACTGGGTGTTCCGGTGCCAGAACTGGGCTTGCCACGTTTGCTGTTGGGAGGGAGAAATGTTGTTTATCATGGAGATATTACGATTGGTTCACAGGTCGAACGAACCAGTTTTGTCAGAAACATTGTGGAGAAGAACACTGCTTCAGGACGAATAGCCATAGTGACTATACAACACGCTTTGCGACCAGTCACAGAGCCACATCCTGTCATCACTGAAAATCAGACCTATATTCTGATGGGTGAAAAACGTACAGGCCAGGCTACACCGGAAATAGCTGTTCCAGCTTTTGTTGAAGGAATATATCAAAAGCAGCTGATTCCTGATGAAACGCATTTGTTTCAATATTCGGCACTTGGCTTCAATTCACATAAAATTCACCTGGATGTAAACTATACCCGCGAAATTGAAGGTCTCCCTGATCTGGTTGTAAACGGTGGTTTGGCAACCCTGTTCATGACCGAATTCCTGAGACTGGATTTGGGGCTTGAACCCAAGGAAATTACAGTAAAACACCTTGCACCGCTTTATTGTCAACGCCCCATGACGCTGTCGGCAAATCGGAATGAATCGGACTGGCAACTGGTTGTCTATGATGAAAAATTTCAAAAGGCGATCGAAGCAATTGTTAAAATATGACTTTTGAACCACTAAAAGGTATTAAAATACTGGATTTAACCAGTGTTGTGGTTGGCCCGGTAGCTACATGGCGATTGGGGCAATATGGTGCAGATATTATAAAGGTGGAAAGTCCGGCGGGCGATCTGATGCGTGGCCTTGGTGGCCTTTCGCCCTCAGGCCAACATTCAGGTGCATACCTGCATCTCAACAGAGGGAAACGAAATATTTGTCTTGATCTCAAAAAAGAGGGCGGTATAGAAGTTTGCCAAAGACTGGTTGAATGGTGCGATGTCATTGTAGCCAATATGCGTCCCGATGCACTGGAGAGACTGGGCCTTGATGCTCATTCGATCAGTCAAAAATATCCTGACAAAATCTACTGTCTCATAACCGGTTACGGCACAAACGGGCCATACTCGGGTTTGCCAACCTATGACAGCGTTTTGCAGGGAGTATCCGGTATAGCTGGCCTGACCATAGCCCGTGATGGCAGGCCCTCTTATGTTCCGCTGTTGATTTGCGATCATGTTGCAGGTGAAATTACTGCCGGCGCCGTCATGGCCGCTCTGATTCAACGCCAGGTTACAGGCAAAGGTGTAACACTTGAAGTTCCGATGTTCGAGACAATGGCAACACTTGTTCTGCAGGAACATCTTGCCCAGCAGAGTTTTGACCCACCTGTTGGTCCACCGGGGGATCTTCGTTTGTTGAGTCCATACAACAAACCTGTAAAAACAAAAGACGGTTTTATTTCCTTAACTGTCAATACCGATGTACAGGTAAAAGCTTTCTTGTCTGTTACCGGCAGGGCTGAACTTTTGGATGATACACGTTTTTCTACTGTCGCCAGTCGGGCCAGATTCGTTTTTGATTGGTTTGAAATCCGTGGGGCTGATCTGGATAGTAAAACTACCGCTGAGTGGTTGGTTATCTTCAGGGAGGCAGACCTGCCTGCCATGCCGTGCCACACGCTAGAAACATTGCCACAGGATCCACATTTGAAGGCGGTCGAGCTTTTAAAGTTTGAAGATCACCCTGCTGAAGGACGTACCGTGGCCATTCGTTCCACTATTCGGGCAGATGGCGAAGTATTGTCTCATCGCTCGCCAGCGGTACCCTGCGGTTGGGACAGTTCTGATATTTTGTCGGAATTAGGGTATAATTCAACAGAAAAAGAATTGTTGATTGAACAAAAATCGGTCATCAGTCATGTCAGATAAATATAATTACCTGCTTCTTGACAACAAGGTCTGTGTGATAACGGGGGTAAGTTCGCCAGGCGGTATTGGTTATGCAACAGCTGAATTATTTGCCGCACACGGGGCAAAACTGGTTCTTCTTGATTTGCAGATGAATGACAGTACGGAGCAGAAAATCAGACAATCCATCGCCGGAGCAATTGGCTATGAGCCCGATTTATTGGCTATCCCATGTGATATTACCCGGTATGATGCCTGTGATAATGCCATGTCAATGGCCTTTGCCCGGTTTGGCAATATTCATTGTTTGGTCAATTGTGCAGGTATCGTCAGGCCCGGCAGCATACTTTCAATAGAGGAAGCTGAATTTGATGCCGTTATAGATGTCAATCTCAAAGGCACCTACAATATCTGTAAATCGGTGTTGAAGGTTTTCAAACAAAATCAGGAAGGTGCGATTGTCAATTTGTCGTCTCTGGCAGCACAGCGGGGCGGAGGTTTGGTGGGAGGAACGCATTATGCAGCTTCAAAAGGGGGGGTAATCAGTCTGACCCGTTCTATCGCCAGGGAATTTGCGCAGTATGGTATTCGCGCCAATGTAATTTGTCCTGCAATGATCGAAACTGACATGCTTGATATTCTGACGGAAACTCAATTGAAAGAGATCGTTTCGTCAATTCCCTTGAAACGCGCAGGTAAACCGATTGATCTGGCCGGTACATGTCTGTTTCTGGTTTCTGAACTTTCAGGATTTATCACGGGCGCCACAATTGATGTAAACGGCGGGATGCACATTCACTAGATAAATTCATTCGAAAACTGCCGGGGTCCAGTACTCTTCAGCTTTCAACTTTACGTCAACCAACCGAGGTATGAACCTGACAATCAGGGTTGTTTTCACTAAAAAAAAATAAAATGAATAAAAAAAGTGCCCTTCTCTTTATTCTGGGCTTCTCCTCCCTGAATTTATACGCTCAATCCCTGCAATTCGAGGGCAATGAATTTGAAATTGTCAATACAAATGCATCTGTTGTCAGGATCAATGGCAAAAAAGCCCTGAAAATCGAGCGCGATTTGGACAAACTGACTTTCGATGCTAACCGACTGGAAGCCACGGTGGATGAACCTACTTTTGCCAGACTGAAAGGCCTGGAGCTGCAAAATGGCATTGTTGAGTTCAAAATGCTGAGCCGTATTCAAAATCCGAGTCCTTTCGCACGTGCGCAGGGATTCATTGGACTCGCGTTCCGGATCGCTGCAGGCAATGAGGCCTTTGAAGCTGTTTATTTGCGCCCACGCCTCGGAAGGTCCGACAATCAACTCGGCCGAAATCATACGATTCAATATCTGTCTTATCCGGACTACAAGTTTGAAAAACTGAGGCGACCCGAGTATAAGGGTCAATATGAATCACAAGCTGATGTGGGTCTTGATGAGTGGATTAAGATGCGGTACGAAATTAAAGGCAACTCTGTACAGCTTTATGTCAACGATCAGAAAAATGCAACTTTTGTTGTTCGTGAAATGCTCGGTCAATCCCGGACAGGTAGTGTCGGGCTCTGGGTTGATATTGGTACTGAAGGATATTTCAGGGATCTGAAAATCACAAAATGGCCCGACAGTCCGGCAGATTCCACGCCTGCAAAGACTTTGAATACGTCTGTTGACCGTTTTTTCACTACCTCTGATGGGGTCAGATTACACTACCGGGTTTCGGGTAGTGGCACACCGCTGGTCATTTTTCCGGGATACGGGCAGGATGTTACCAAGTTCAATGCCATTTACCCCGAACTGGAAAAGTATTTTACAGTTTATAACCTGGACTATCGCTGGCTGGGACAATCTGAGTCGCCAGTTTATGGTTATCACATCGAGCGCTTCGCTACGGATGCCAAAGAGATGATCGAGGATGCAGGAATTGACAAGTTTTACCTGTTCGGCCATTCAATGGGCAATGCTGTTTCCTGGTGCTATTTTTCAATTTTCGGACAGGGGAAGGTTCTCAAATATATCCTTGGTGACGAAGCACCCTGCCTTATTACCGATCCTGACTGGACTCAGGAAGAAGCAGAGACTTATACCGGAAGTGCAAACCGTAAAGATATGTTTACAGCCTGGCGCCCTCCTGGAAAACCTGAAAACAGGACAATCGCACAGGAAATGATGAGCAATTTGCTAAACGACCATCTCGGCAGGGACTGGCGCGACGTGCTGCCAGCAATCAAAGTGCCAACGCTCATCATAATGGGCGGGAAAAGCCATTTCCATTCTCCATTACTTTACCAATATCTGAATAGCACGATAAAGGGCTCGAAGCTGGAGATTATCCGGGAGGGCGGACATGGCTATTACGAGACGCATCCCGCAGAATTCAACAAAATGGCAATTGATTTTTTGAAAGAATAGCCTGTCGGGTTTACCTGCAGGGGAAGCTGTGAATCATGGCTCCCCTGCTGTAAATGTGATATTCATTTCAGGCGGATTCCCGTCTCTCCCGCTCCCAGTCAGTGCGGGCAAAAACGATAATCAGTACTCCGGCGATAATCATGACGATTTTGCCAGCGAAAGCCAGCAGACGCCCTCCCCATTCGAGCCAGGAGAGAATTACCCAGTGAACACCGACCAGTTCGAGAACAATCGCGGTGATACCGAGTGTGAACAGCGCGTAGCCGAGCAATAACCAGAGTCCTTTGTATTTCATAGCGTTATCCTGTGATGGCTTTGATGCCCGGAAGTTCCTTGCCTTCAAGGAACTCGAGCATGGCGCCGCCGCCTGTGCTGACGAACGACACTTTTTTGGCCAGTTTGAGTTGATTTACTGCAGCAACTGAATCTCCACCACCAACCATGGTAAAAGCGCCTTTTTTCGTGGCTGCGGCACAAGCCCTGGCTACTACTTTGGTGCCATTGGCAAATGCTTCCATTTCGAAAACGCCCATTGGGCCGTTCCAGATAACTGTCTGGCTTTTGCGTATCACGCCTGCGAATGCGCGCGCGGCCGCCGGACCAATGTCAAGGCCCATCCAGCCGTCGGGTATCTGATTGCTGGGACAAACCTGTGTGGCAGCGTCGGCAGCAAACTTGTCGCCGCAGACAGAATCTTTCGGCAGAACCACCTTTACACCGGCGGCTTTGGCTTTTTTCAGAAATTCTTTGGCAATTTTTAGTTTTTCAGTCTCCACCAATGAATTGCCTACAGCACCTTTTTTAGCCAGGAAGAAGGTGTATGCCATTGCTCCGCCTATCAGGATATTGTCTGCGTAGTCGAGGAACTTTTCGAGCAGCATGATCTTGTCGCTCACTTTCGAACCGCCAGTCACGCAGGTCACCGGTTTGGCCGGCTCCTTCATGGCACGGGTGGCATTTTCGATTTCCCGTTCCATCAGGAAGCCGAATGTTTTGTGCTGTCTGTCGAAAAACCTGGCTACGATGGTCGTGCTCGCGTGTGCGCGATGGGCGGTTCCGAAGGCATCATTCACATAAATATCACCCAAAGAGGCGAGTTTTTGTGCGAATGCCTCGTCACCCTTCTCTTCTTCGGCATGGAAGCGCGTGTTTTCGAGGAGCAATACTTCGCCCGGCTTCAGTGCGGTCGCCTTTTTGGCTGCCTGCCTGCCCACACAATCGTCGGCGAAATGCACTTTGGCCTTCAGTTTCTTTTTCAGGTGCTTCACCAGGTGCTGAAGCGTGAACTTTTCGCTGTTGACTGTGCCGTCGGCTTTGAGTTTTTCGAGCGGGCGACCGAGGTGCGACATCAGAATGACTGATCCGCCCTGATCGAGGATGTGCCTGATAGTTGGGATGGCCTCGCGGATACGCGTGTCATCGGTGATTTTGTACTCCTTGTCGAGGGGCACATTGAAATCAACGCGGATGAGCGCTTTTTTATCTTTGAAATTCAGATTCATATTAAAGGAATTGACAAAAACCCGGCTTCCGCTGAATGAACGTCAGCCGGGTTTTTGTATAAATTAAACCATGGCGGTAAGCTGCGCCAGGCGGGCAGAGTAGCCGGATTCGTTGTCGTACCAACCTACGATACGGCAGGTATTGCCGTTTACCTGTGTCAGTTCAGAGTCGAAAACAACGGAGTGAGTATTACCCACGATATCGCTGGAAACAATTGGTTCGTCGCAGTATTCGAGAATGCCTTTCAGGTGCGACTCGGCAGCTGCCTTGAAGGCTGCATTGATTTCTTCCCTGGAAGCGGCATTTTTGATCACACACACGCAGTCGGTTACAGAGCCGGTAGCAACCGGAACGCGCATGGAGTGTGCCTCGATTTTACCTTTCAGGTGCGGAGCCACCATGACAACTGCCTTGGCAGCGCCGGTGCTGGTCGGAACGATGTTCTGGGCGGCATTGCGTGCGCGGCGCAGGTCGCGGTGCGGGCCATCCTGCAGGTTCTGATCGGAAGTGTATGCGTGAATCGTATTCATGAAAAGCTGCTCGACGCCGAAAGCGCGGTCGAGTACCAGAATCATGGGTACCAGACAGTTCGTTGTGCAGGACGCATTGGAAACGATCACATCATCGGAGCCCATTTTATCAGCGTTGGCGCCGATCACGAATGTTGGTACGTCGTCGCCCTTGGGAGGCGCAGAAAGTACCACGCGCTTCGCTCCTGCCTGCAGGTGCAGACCCGCCTTTTCGCGGTCGAGGAAGATACCTGTACATTCGAGAACAACATCCACAGCCATATCTTTCCAGGGCAGTTCGGCCGGATTTTTCACTGCGAGGCCAGCAATTTTATTGCCATTCACCGTGATGGAGGTATCGTCGGCAGAAATAGTACCGTCGAACTTGCCATGCATGGTGTCGTATTTCAGCAGGTGGGCCAGCGTCTGGTTATCAGTCAGGTCGTTGATAGC
>JBDLWO010000114.1:0-12603 GCA_039804245.1 Bacteroidota bacterium | reverse complement strand
CCGCTACTTCCTGAGAGGAGTAGCCAGTGTAGGAAACAACCAGAATGGCGCTGTTGTCCTGTACCTTGACAGAAAACATGCCGTTGATGTCGGTGATCGTGCCGACTTTGGTGTTTTTGACAGTTACGGAAGCCCCGATGAGCGGCTCGCCGGCTTTGTCGGTCACCTTGCCCGCCACTGTCCGCTGCGCGTAAGCGCCGGCGACCATGACAAGGCAAAGTAATGCCGTGGTAAAGAAATGCTTCATGATAGAAATGGTTTAGAATAGAAATTTGAACTGAGTTCGGATTCTCCGAATGGGCGCGCCAAAGTAGTTCATTTTGTCTTAATACTGTCATTTTGAGGTGAAATTTTGAATTAATGTAAATATTTAAATCAGAATTACGCGCTTCCGGCCATCGCCATACCTGCTATAAATCCGCCTGTCCAGGCGGCCTGAAAGTTGAAACCGCCAGTGATTGCGTCTATATTCAGTATTTCTCCTGCCATAAAAAGCCCGGGGCAAACCCTGCTTTCAAAAGTATTGAAATTGATTTCTTTGAGGGAAACGCCGCCCGCTGTCACGAATTCATCTTTGTTGGTGCTCTTGCCGGTTATCTGAAAGGCGGCGCAGGTAATTTGCCCGTACAACTGCCGGGCCAGCGTTTTGTCGAGGTCGGCCCAGCGCTTCTGCGGGTCTATGCCTGCCGCTTCTGTCAGGCGCTGCCACAGGCGCGTGGGTATGCCCTCCTGTGTATGCGAGGCTATGGCTTTTTTCCCGTTGTGCTGCCGGTTGTATCCGAACCATGTATCAAATGCTGCCGCGCCAACGGTAAAATTTGTTTCCAGTTGAAACTTGTAGTCCAATTCCCGGAATTCACGGGCTCCCCAGGCAGAGAGGCGAAGCACCGCAGGCCCGCTGAGACCCCAGTGCGTGATCAGCATGGGGCCTTCCGAGAGCAGCCGGGTACCCGGTACACTCAGGCGCGCATGCTGCACGGAAATGCCCGACAGGTCGCGGAGCCGCGTATCTTTTGTGTTAAATGTAAACAGGGAGGGTACCGGTGGAACTATTGTGTGACCCAGTCCGGCCAGAATTTCCCACACAGATGAACTGCTCCCGGCGGCCACCATTACCTGATCAAACACTTGCCCGTTGAGGCGCCAGCGCCCGTCGGACAGGCGGTGAACTTCTTCTATCCTCGAAGATGTATGTACTTTCACTCCCGCGTTGTATGCTGCCCGGCTCAGACAGTCAATAATCGTTTGTGAACTGTCGGTAACCGGAAACATGCGTCCATCTGATTCAGTTTTCAACTGTACGCCGCGATCTGAAAACCATTGCACGGTATCCTCAGGTCCGAAACGGGAGAAGGGGCCAACGAGTTCACGTGAACCTCTCGGGTAGTTTTTGACCAGTTCACGGGCATCGAAGCAGTGATGAGTGACATTACAGCGCCCGCCTCCGCTGATGCGTACCTTGTCAAGCACCGTTTTTCCGCGTTCAAAAATATGCACTTCATGTGCGGAACTGGCTTCCGCACAGGTGATGGCGGCAAAAAAACCGGCGGCGCCTCCGCCAATAATTGCTGTTTTCATGTCTGTTCGGGGATGATGATTCTGATTTGTTTCAAATCAAAGAATTCGGGCGTTTCTGCCTCCACCAGCAGCATGCCCGACTCTCCGACACCGCGTATGATACCACTGAAATGACTGCCCTCCGGCAGTCTTTCAAATTCGGAAACAATATCTTTTCTGTACATAATCTGCTCATAAACAGCTTTGATACCTTTGCCTGCACCCGATTTCAACTGAAGATAGCGCCGCTCGAGCGCCTCGAACAGCAGTATGGCCACCTGGTCCGTATCGTAATTTCTCCCCGATATCAGCGACAATGAAGCCGGATTGGGCAATGCCGGGTCAAATGTCAGTTGGTTGACATTCAGGCCTATGCCCACGACAGAACTCTGTATGTGCCCGGATGAAAGACTGTTCCTGATCAGGATGCCGGCAACTTTCCGGTTTCCTTCGTACAAATCATTGGGCCATTTGACCGACCACCTGCCATCGGGATACAATGCCCGGGCCGTGTCGTGAAGAGCCGCCGCCGCCGCCATACTCAGATCAAACTGATGCTCCACGGGCAGCCATGAAGGATATAGTATAATACTGACAAGCAGGTTCTGTCCGGCGGCACTTAGCCATTTACTGCCAAATTGGCCGTGCCCTGCTGTCTGGTTGTCAGCCCTGACCACCGTTCCTTCAGGTGGCCTGCTTTTTGACATCAATTCAGCAGCCAGATCGTTCGTGGACGGCAGTTCAGGAAACCGATGGTAAACTTTTCCTATGAAAAGATTGTTTGACATACGTTTTTCATGCGCAATTGAGGAAATCAGGTCGGCAAAAATACCGTACTTTTGCACTCCTGTATTATCAAAATAACATCACGACATTGACAACCACAACAGCCCGCCGCGCAAACAGAGTATCTGCAGAGCAACTCAACCACGCCATCGTAGAAGGTATCCGGGATAAAAAAGGCAAAAAGATTGTCCAACTGGACTTGCGCAATCTCGGCGACGCACCTGCAGACTTCTTTATTATCTGTGAAGGCGACTCCAATACACACGTCAAAGCCATCTCGGACAGCATCTACAAAAAGGTGCAGGAAGAAATGCAACAGTCACCAGCACATATTGAAGGCAGTTCCAACTCCAAATGGGTTCTGATGGACTACTTCAACACTGTGGTGCACGTTTTTTATCCGGAAACCCGTGAATTCTATGAACTCGAAAATCTCTGGAGCGATGCCGGGGTAACGGAGTTCGCCGAAATCTAATACAAAAGAAAATGGAACAGGAAAACAAGAGGCGCGACGACGACCAGCGCAATCAGGAAGGCGGAGAGGGTATGCCCCGATTCAATTTCATGTGGATTTATATCCTCATCGGCCTCGGCATACTCGCTTTGCAGGTAACCCGATTCTCGGGAGCATCCAAAACTGCTACCTGGGCCGACTTTGAACGATGGGCACGCAAGAGCCATGTTCAGCGCCTTGTGGTCGTCAACGACAAGGAGGCTTACATATATATCATTCCGGATTCGCTGCTCAGCAGCAAGGAACACGAAGGTATCAAGCCGGTTAAAAAGACCCTCCTGAGCGCCGATCAGCCCAACTATGTCATGAATATCGGCAAGGTTGAGGTACTGGAGCCCAAGATCAACAAACTCAATGAGGTGCTTACCAAGGAAAAAAAGGCTATTGTAACAATCGAGTACGACCAGCGTACCAACTGGAGTGCTGTACTGATTACTTATGGCCTGCCACTTCTGTTGTTCATCGGCCTCTGGGTGCTGGTGTTGCGCCGGGTAGGTGGCGGCGCCGGTGGGCCGGGTGGACAAATCTTCAATATCGGCAAATCAAAGGCTACGCTTTTTGATAACAACGCCCGGGTCAATATCACTTTCGCCGACGTGGCAGGCCTCGATGAAGCCAAGGAGGAGGTAATGGAAGTGGTTGATTTTCTGAAAAATCCGAAAAAATACACCACTCTCGGTGGAAAAATACCCAAAGGTGTTTTGCTGGTCGGCCCCCCGGGCACTGGTAAAACGCTGCTTGCCAAAGCGGTAGCGGGCGAGGCTGGTGTGCCCTTCTTTTCCATCTCCGGTTCCGATTTTGTTGAGATGTTTGTAGGTGTGGGCGCATCGCGCGTGCGTGACCTGTTCCGCCAGGCCCGCGAAAAAGCACCCTGTATCATTTTTATTGACGAAATTGATGCCATCGGCCGTGCACGTGGTCGTGGCGCTGTACAGGGTGGCAATGATGAGCGTGAAAACACACTCAACCAGCTGCTCGTTGAAATGGACGGATTCCCGACCGACAAGGGTGTTATCCTGATGGCGGCAACCAACCGCCCGGATATTCTCGATCAGGCGCTTCTGCGCCCCGGCCGTTTCGATCGCCAGATCGGTATTGACCGCCCTGATCTGAAAGGTCGCGAACAGATATTCCGCGTTCATATCAAGAATATCAAGGTGTCGCCGGAAGTTACCCCCGGTACACTGGCCGAAATGACTCCGGGTTTCGTGGGTGCCGATATTGCCAATGTATGCAATGAGGCGGCTCTTATTGCCGCCCGCCGCGACAAGACAGCCATAGATCTGGATGACTTCAACTATGCCCTCGACAAGGTAATCGGTGGCCTGGAAAAGAAAAACAAGATTATCAGCCCGGAAGAAAAGCAGATTATTGCCTACCACGAGGCCGGGCACGCCATCTGTGGCTGGTTCCTTGAATATGCACACCCGCTGGTCAAGGTAACTATTGTACCCCGTGGCCTTGCTGCGCTGGGGTATGCCCAGTACCTGCCGAAAGAACAATACATCACCCGAAAGGAAAAACTCCTCGATGATATCTGTATGACCCTCGGCGGCCGTGCAGCAGAATCAGTTGTTTTTGACAAAATCAGCACAGGTGCACAGAGCGATCTCGATCATATTACACGCCTTTCCTACGAAATGGTGGTAAATTACGGCCTGAGCGACAAGGTGGGTAATGTATCCTACTACTCCATGCTCAATGATTCTTTCAGCCGTCCGTTTTCCGAACAAACGGCTTACCTGATTGATCAGGAAGTCAAAAATATGATCGAAGAACAGTACGTACGCGCCAAGCAACTGCTGACGGAAAAAAGGCCGCAGCTCGACGCGCTGGCCTCGGCACTCCTCGAAAAGGAGGTACTTCACCGGGCAGATCTCGAAAATATTGTAGGAAAACGACCGTTTGCAGATCAGGTTGCACAACCAGCTGATACTCAAACAGATGAAAAACCCGCTGAGGAAGTCTCTGCAGATACGGATCCTGCATAATTTCATCCGAAAGTCACCTATGTATCCTGCTCTTGTTCATACTGGTCGTCTGTCAGGGGTGCTCTTTTGCATCCTGTCCGGCCTTGCTGCCCTGTCGGCACAAACCAGCCAACTCACTACCGTGCATGGCAGGGTAACAGATACCCTTGACATGCCGCTCCCCTACGCCTCCGTACAAGTGGACGGGGAGGAAATCGGCGTCAGGACGGACATTGACGGTTATTTTTATTTCCAGTCAAAAAAACACCCGAAGTTTCTGAAGATAGCTTACGTAGGCTATAAAACACAAAAAGTAAAGATTACTCCGGATGTACACAACGAACTGAAAATCAAACTGCAGGAAGAAACCTATGGTATTCAGGAGGTCACTATCCGACCCAAAAAATATCGCAAAAAGGATAACCCTGCCGTTGATCTCATCCAGGAGGTATTCAGGCACAAGGACCAGAATAGAAAGGAAGGGCTCGATTACTACAGTTTTGAAAGGTACGAGAAACTGGAGTTCGATCTGAATAATATCAACGACAAGTTCAGAAAGAAGTGGTACCTGAGAAAGTTCAGATTCGTTTTCAATAATGTGGATACCAACGATGTGAACGGAAAGGTGGCTCTGCCGTTTTTCTTCCGCGAACGTCTGCTCGAGGTAAAGTACCGCAAAAACCCGTCCACCCTGAAAGAGTACCTCATCGGAGAGAACCAAACCAAACTCCGCGATGAATACGATGTGGATAATGACGGGGTATCCAAATATATCAGCAATCTGTACCAGGATATTGACATCTACGAACCCAACATTGACCTGCTCTCTATTCAGTTTGTGGGGCCACTCTCGGGTATCGCAACCTCCTACTACCGGTTCTATATCACGGATACGCTCGAGGTAAACGGCGAAAAGTTCGCCGATGTGTTCTTCGCCCCCATGAACAAGAGTAATCTCGCCTTCATGGGCAATATGCTCGTTGCGCTTGATTCCACTTATGCTGTGCGAAAAGTGGTTATGGGGGTATCCAAGGATATCAACCTGAATTTCGTGACTGATCTTCGCATCGAACAGGAGTATGACTTTTTCGGCGAAGGCAGTAACAGGCGTCTCCTGCTCACCACTGATGCCGTTACCATGGATTTCAATATCCTGAAAAACGCGGAAGGCAGAAGTCTGCTGGTACATAAAACCAATTCTTACAGGAACTATGCACTGAATCAGCCCATTCCCGACTCGCTTTTCAGTCCGCAGGTGCCTACACTTGTCAAAAAACCGATACAACTGACAGCTGACGACTGGCCCGATTACCGGCATCAGCCACTTGAAATCAGGGAGGTAGCCATCGGTAAAATGATGGACAGTATCCAGCACAGTCCCACTTTTCGTGCGGTTATGACGGCCAGTAACATTGCCGGTACCGGTTTTGTGAAGTCCGGAGGTCTCGAAATGGGCCCGATTGCCACGTTCGCCAGTTTCAACGATATCGAAGGGAGTCGTTTCCGGGTGGGAGGGCGTACCAACCAGAAGTTCATCAAGCCGCTCCAGTTGAGTGGTTATCTCGCTTATGGTACCCGCGACCGGCAGTGGAAGTATCGCGCTGCTGCTACCTGGTCGCTCACCGGTGAAATACCCCGGAAGTTTCCGATGAATAATATTACGGTTGGTTATCAGCGCGATATCCGTCCGCTGGGCGCCGACATTTCCAACTGGTCGCCCGATAACCTGCTACTCTCTTTTCAGCGTGGCTCCAACTCGCGGATGGCTTATCAGGACGTAGCCAGAATAGAGTATGTGCGGGAATATACGACAGGTTTCTCCTGGAATCCGTTTTTTTACTGGAAGCGGTTCACTCCTGCCGGAAAACTTTCCTTCGAATATCAGGCCGTAGGAACTCCTGATTTTATTTCCCAGCCCGACATTACCACCAAAGAGGCCGGTGTGATACTGCGTTTTGCTCCCAATGAGAAGTTTTATCAGGGAACGACTTACCGCTTTACCATGCTGACACAAAAGCCTGTGTTCACGCTCACTTACCGGGCAGGCGTAAGTTCAATCGGTGGCAACTATAATTACCACAAACTCGTTGCCAGTTTCTCCAAATATTTCTTTCTGGGTCCGCTTGGCCGCTCCTATGTGTTTGCTGAAGCCGGAAGGACATTCGGAACGGTGCCATTCCCTTTGCTGGATATTCACCGGGCCAATCAGTCTTATCAGTACGACTGGTATTCGTACAACCTGATGAATTTTATGGAGTTTGCCAGCGACAAGTATTTTGGTCTCACCCTGTATAACAACTTCTCAGGCCTGCTGCTGAACAATATCCCTGTTATAAAGAAACTGCAGTGGCGGGAAGTAGCCACCCTGAAGCTGCTTTGGGGTGGACTGGATAACAAAAACAGGCCTACGGTTGAAAACGGCCTGCTGCGCTTCCCCCTGAACGATCAGGGCGCAGATTACATACATACACTCGGCTCAAAACCTTACGTAGAGGCCAGTGTGGGTATAGCCAATATATTCCGTGTAATACGCATTGACTACCTGTGGCGCCTCACTTATACGGATCTGCCCAATGTGGATACCTGGGGGATACGATTCTCGTTTCAGGCAGGTTTTTAATGTATAAAATCTGCCATAAACATGCGCAAAGTCATTAAAAACACCTTCAAACGGGGTTATTTTTGCGGCCAGAAACAACATTGTTTCCAAACATCAACACATATATAATGGAATACCGCATTGAAAAAGACACAATGGGCCAGGTGCAGGTGCCTGCTCATGTGTACTGGGGCGCTCAGACTCAACGTTCCATCGAAAACTTCAAAATTGCCAGAGATACCAACCGGATGCCCATCGAAATCATCCGCGCGTTCGCTATTCTGAAAAAGGCTGCTGCCCTCACCAATCAGGAGGCGGGCGTACTTCCCAAGGATAAATGTGACCTGATATGCAGGGTCTGCGACGAAATTCTCGAAGGTAAACTCGACGATCAGTTCCCGCTCGTGGTGTGGCAAACCGGCTCCGGTACTCAAAGCAACATGAACGCCAATGAGGTGATTGCATACAGGGCTCATGTACTCCACGGCGGACAACTCACCGACGAGAAAAAATATGTGCACCCGAACGATGATGTCAATAAATCGCAGTCATCAAATGATACGTTCCCGACGGCCATGCACATCGCTGCGTACAAAATACTGCTGGAGGTAACTATTCCGGGCATAGAAAAGCTTCGCGATACGCTGCAGGCCAAATCAGAGGCCTTCGCTGATGTCGTGAAAATCGGCCGCACACATTTCATGGATGCTACCCCGCTTACGCTTGGACAGGAATTTTCGGGTTACGTGGCACAACTAAACCACGGTCTGCGCGCTGTCAGAAATACGCTTGCTCACCTCAGCGAGCTGGCGCTGGGTGGTACGGCAGTGGGTACCGGTATCAATACTCCCAGCGGATATTCTGAAAATGTTGCCCGCCATATTGCATCACTTTCGGGTTACCCGTTTGTAACTGCTCCCAACAAGTTCGAGGCGCTCGCTGCCCACGACGGAATAGTGGAAGCCCACGGCGCTCTTAAAACGGTTGCTGTGAGCCTGATGAAGATAGCCAACGATATCCGTATGCTGTCCTCCGGGCCCAGAAGCGGAATCGGCGAAATTTTTATCCCGGATAATGAACCCGGCTCTTCCATCATGCCGGGCAAGGTAAATCCTACGCAGTGTGAGGCGCTTACCATGGTGACTGCCCAGGTGATGGGCAATGATGTAGCCATTAATATTGGCGGTTCAAATGGCCATTTTGAACTGAATGTGTTCAAACCGGTCATGATTTACAACTTCCTGCACTCCGCCCGCCTCATCGGTGAGGCCTGCGTGTCGTTCAACGACAAATGTGCTGTGGGTATAGAACCTCTGCACGACAATATTGCCCGTCACGTGAATAACTCCCTGATGCTGGTTACGGCGCTGAATACCAGAATCGGATATTACAACGCAGCTGCCATAGCTCAACTGGCACATAAAAACGGACTGACGCTGAAGGAGGCTGCGCTGCAGTATGAATTACAGGGCCTCGACTTCAAACATATTACAGCCGAACAATTCGACCAGTGGGTGCGGCCCGCGGATATGGTCGGAAAATAAACTGACCCCTGCCACAGCGGTGGAGCTCTGTCTCGTACAGCTCCACCGCTTTCAGTATTTTGCCCTTATTTGGCCGGAATACCTTATCTTTATCCCCTATAAAGTTTCCTTATGATTCGAGCAGACCAAATTGTCAAGACATTCGGCAGGAACCAGGTGCTGAAAGGTATTTCATTCACTTTCGAGTCAGGAAAAACAAACCTGATCATCGGACGCTCGGGTGCAGGTAAAACGGTACTGCTCAAAATTCTTGTCGGTCTTCAGGTTCCTACCAGTGGTCGCGTCTGGTACGATGACGTGAACTTTACAGGCCTCGACAAGGCGGGCATGCGCGAAATTCGGATGAAAATTGGCATGCTGTTCCAGGGTTCGGCACTCTTCGACTCCATGACCGTGGAAGAAAATATCCGATTCCCGCTGGATATGTTCACCACCATGACTTCCAAACAGAAACTTCACCGGGTCAATTACTGCCTCGAACGCGTCAATCTCGCAGGAAATAATATCAAATATCCCTCGGAGCTTTCTGGCGGGATGCAAAAACGGGTAGGTATTGCCCGCGCTATCGTGTTGCAGCCCAAATACCTGTTCTGCGACGAACCCAACTCCGGTCTCGATCCCAAAACTGCCATCATTATTGATGAGCTGATCAGCGATATCACCAAGGAAAACAACATCACCACGATTATCAACACACACGATATGAACTCGGTGATGGAAATCGGCGAAAATATCTGCTTCCTCCACGAAGGATGCCTTGGGTGGAACGGACACAAGGAACAGGTGCTGGAAAGCGACAATGAAAACCTGCAGTCTTTCATATTCGCCTCGCCATTTCTCAAGCGCCTCCGGAAGCAGGCGCTTGGACAATGATTTCGCAACCTGGAAAACATGTATCCACTGTGACAGCAGCACTCGCCAGCAAACCCGACAGGCTGTCAGATGCCGAACTCATAGCCCTGTTCCTGCAGGGCAGAGACACCTCGTACTTCACCCAGCTATACCGCCGTTACGCCGGAAAGGTGTTTGCCAAGTGCTACTCCATGCTCTCGGATGAAGGCATGGCCCGCGATGCAACCCAGGATATTTTTATAAAAATTCTGGGCAGTCTCGCTCGTTTTACCGAAAAATCATCCTTTTCAACCTGGCTCTATGCAGTCACGTACAATTACTGTATTGATGTAATCCGCCGCCGGAAAAAAAACCTGCTCATTTTCACCGAAGATCCGGGCAGGATCAGCGACGAAATTGCAACGGAAGTGCCCGACAGCCTTATTCTCGATATGGAAACCCGCCGGCTCGAACAGGTAATGGACAAAATTCCTCCGGGCGACCGGGCTATCCTGAATATGAAGTACATAGACGATTTGTCAGTTCGGGAAATAGCAGATGTGCTCCATAAAACGGAAAGCGCCATCAAGATGCAATTGATGAGGGCCAAAGCCAAAGCCCAGGAGGTGTACCACGAATTGTATGGCGACGAACCCGTTGGACAATAAATACACCGAAACATGAGTAACAGTCTGAAAAAACTCGAAGAAGAACGAGAGAAAATGCTTCCTCCTGAACTGGAGAGCCGCATAACTTCTCACCTCGGATCTATCAATCACTGGGGCGATATGGCAGAGTTGTTTGTGTCGGGCACCGTCAGTACCGTGGCAATGCTGTTTGGCAGCGACCGTGTACCCACTGCGGGGAGTGGCGACAGCTGGCGTGAAAAACCGGAAACCCGCGATAATGTGACGTCTGATGATATCTAAAATCCGAAAAAATGGATATTGATTTTTATAACGGACCGCTCGGACAACTTGCCTCTCAGTTTTCAGCGTTTTTCCCCCGGCTTGTTGGCGCATTGTCGGTCCTCCTGCTCGGATGGATTGTATCCAGAACTATCGGCAAGGTGCTGAGCAGGTTGCTCGCCTCTGCCGGAGTGGATCGCCTGGCCGATATGTTCAGCGACATTGAGTTTGTTCAGCGCGCCGGGGTGGTACGCGCACGCGTGTCTGATTTGCTTGCAAAGGGTGTTTACTACACGCTGATGCTGATCTTCATCATTGCTGCTACCGAGGTGATGGGCGTTTCTGCCATCACGCAACTGTTTGTGGATCTGATGAACTATTTGCCTTATCTGCTCACTGCAGGAGCAATTATGCTCACCGGTATTTTCCTGGCCGATATGGCCAGGGGAGGCGTACTCACGCTTTGCCGGTCGCTGGGTATTCCATCGGCCAAAATGATCGCCACCATCGTTTTTTATTTTGTGTTTGTCACAGTGGGTGTGAGCGCCCTTTCACAGGCGAAAATCAATACCTCGTTTATTTCTGCCAACCTCACAGCGATTGTGGCTGCTGTGGCACTGGCTTTTTCATTTGGCTACGGACTGGCCTCCAGAGATCTTATTTCCAACTATCTGGCCAGCTATTACAACAAGAACAAGGTGCGTATAGGCGATGATGTACGCATTATCGGAGAACGCGGCCGGGTTGTTGTGATTGATAATACCTCACTGATACTGCAAACATCCGACCGTGCCATCATCATTCCACTCAGTAAGCTGACGGTTGAAAAAGTGGAGGTGTTTTATCCCGATCCTCAGGGTAAAGACCTGCTCGAGCCGGGCGATGATGAGGGCGACGCCTGAAATAATCCGCTGCTTATACTACTTGCCATATTTTAATTTATCGCACATTTGTCATGTTTGTGCTCTGCGCAGTTATGTCTCTGAATCATCACTAAACAAATTCAAATATGAAAAAAAATGCTCTTTTTCTCGCAATCCTTCTGACAGGATGCGCCTCGGCACTGTTTGCTCAGGCCGGTAACGACCGCCTGGCCGAAATCAGAAAACTGTCGGCCCGCGATACTGCAGGATGGTCTTTCGGGGGTGGCCTCGGTCTTGATATGGCTGGTCTCGGTATCATCAACCCGCAACTGAGCTCCGGTGGCAACCGCCTCGGCATCGGTGGACTGGTTAATCTGTACGCCAATAACAAGCGGAACAAATTCTACTGGAACAATGATTTGTCGCTGCAATTGTCGGCACAGCGACTCGGAGGCAGCAGCAAACCTTTCCAGAAAAACCTCGATATCCTGCGTCTGGGTTCCCGATACGGATACAATATAGCACTCAACAAATTTTTCATCGCTGTTGACGCCACGGCCGAATCCCAACTGCTGCCTACCTATGTTGGCAATACCCTGAGCGGCGATGCGGAAGATCTGTTGTCCGATTTTCTGGCTCCTGTGAGGGTGGCAGTTGCGCCCGGTATTGATTATAAACCCACATCGAAGCTTTCCTTTTTCTTCGCACCGGTCAGCTGGCGCCTGATCTATGTAGGTAATGAAGGCCTTTCTGCTCTGGATGGTCAGCCACTGGGCAATGAAGCGGGCAAACAATCGCGCAACCAGTTGGGATATGCGCTGAAAGCACAGTTCTCCGACAAGTTTTTTAATAATAAAGTAGCGCTCAACAGCAAAATCGGATGGTTTGCCGACTATGCCAATAATTTGAATGGTAACGTTTTATGGCAGAATAATCTGAGTATTTCGCTGTTGAAAGGCCTTTCGCTTGACTTGTTCGGAGACTTGTTTTACGATCACTTCACCCGTGTTGCTGTAGAGGATATTCCCGAA
>JBDLWO010000113.1:0-3012 GCA_039804245.1 Bacteroidota bacterium | reverse complement strand
TGCGATAATGCTCGCGAAAGATGCCCATACTTCCCGACCGACGCGCAAAAATTTCACTACAATTTTCCCGATCCGGCAAAGGCTGCCGGATCAGAAGAAGAAATTATGGCCGCTTTCCGGGCAGTAAGGGAACAAATAAAGGAGTATTCCCGCGAGTTTATAGAGAAAAATATATGAGACAGTCAGATAACAGGGTGAAATCCCGCCAGCTTGGCTTTCTCGA
Organism: Bacteroidota bacterium; assembly: GCA_039804245.1. Classification (GTDB taxonomy): domain Bacteria; phylum Bacteroidota; class Bacteroidia; order Chitinophagales; family Saprospiraceae; genus M3007. The sequence continues at coordinate 2,789 of JBDLWO010000113.1, read as the reverse complement.
CCGCTATCTCACGCTCTGGATATTCAGCGCCATGGCACTGGGCATCGCACTGGGGTATTTCGTTCCGGATACGAGCCACTTTATCAGCCAGTTTCAGGTTGGTACTACCAATATTCCCATTGCCATCGGACTGATTCTGATGATGTATCCGCCCCTGGCAAAAGTCAGGTACGAAGAGCTGCCATCAGTATTCAGAAACAGGCGTATTCTCGGGTTATCTCTGCTTCAGAACTGGATTGTTGGCCCGATTCTTATGTTTTTGCTGGCTGTGTTTTTTCTGTATGACAAGCCGGAATATATGACCGGACTGATCATGATCGGACTTGCACGCTGTATTGCCATGGTAATCGTGTGGAACGAACTCGCAGAGGGCGATAACGAGTACGTTGCCGGTCTGGTGGCCTTTAACAGCATTTTTCAGGTGCTTTTCTACAGCATATATGCCTGGTTTTTCATTACCATACTACCGCCGTTGTTTGGTGTGCGGGGCGTACAGGTGGATGTCAGTATCCGGCAGATTGCCGAAAGTGTACTGATTTATCTGGGTATCCCGTTTGCCGCCGGTTACCTGTCCAGAAAAATACTGTTGAATCTCAGGGGCGCCGAATGGTACAACCGGGTCTTCATACCTGCTATCAGTCCTGTTACGCTGATTTCCCTGTTGTTCACGATTGCTGTGATGTTCAGCTACAAGGGCAATCTGATCGTTCAGATTCCGATGGATGTATTCCGGATTGCCATTCCGCTGGTGCTGTACTTTGTCATTATGTTTTTCAGCGCATTTTTCCTGGCAAAACGCGCCGGAGCAGACTATCCCAAAAGTACTTCACTGGCATTCACCGCTGCCGGTAATAACTTTGAACTTGGGATTGCCGTGGCTATTGCCGTATTCGGGATCAACTCGGGAGCTGCCTTTGCCGCTGTGATCGGTCCTCTGATTGAAGTGCCTGTACTCGTTCTTTTGGTTAATGTAGTGCTGCGATACCGCGACAAATTCTGAATTCACACAGAAAAAGATAGTTTTGCGGGCTTTATTATCACCGGGAGCATGTCCGGGGTTTTCTGCCGATAGCAAAAATGAGCGGTTTTTGACTTGACAAGAGAATCCGGAATATGCTCTAACCCCTGATTTATTCATGTCAGTTGAATTCTGGAATCAAAGATATCTGGCGCGCGAGTACGCGTATGGTACCGAACCCAATGAACTGTTTCGTACCTTTCTCGATGGCCGACCCCCCGGCAGAATCCTCTTCCCGGCAGAAGGGGAGGGCCGAAATGCCGTATATGCAGCTGAAAAGGGCTGGAATGTACATGCCTTCGACATGAGCGAGGCCGGTAAAACCAAGGCCATGCAACTCGCTGCCTCCAGGGGCGTACAAATTCAATATGAAATCAACTCTTTTCAGGGGTATTCCGGCAAAAAAGAAGCATTTGACTGTATCGTACTGGCATTTACACATCTGCCGCCCGATATTCGTCCCGAATGCTTCGGAAAACTGATTCCCATGCTGCGTGAAGGCGGTGTTCTGTATCTGGTCGGCTTTTCTGTGAATCAGATTGGCAAGCCGTCGGGCGGCCCCACCGATCCTGCCATGCTGTTTACAGAAGAACAACTGCGAAATGACTTCGCCGGCCTGTCAGATATTGTTGTCCGCGAAGTGAATACGCATCTCGACGAGGGCCCCTACCATCAGGGCCCGGCATCATTGATTGAAATGATGGGTTGTAAATGATGGAAATGTAAAATTCTTGCATTTGAATACATACCTCCGGTGCAACTCTTTTCGGGTTTGCCTGTACCATGTATTTGATTCAAGGAAAGTTTCAATGAGATTCACTATTGTACTGATTCTGATTTTTCTTCAACACCTGCTGTCGGCGCAGCCTTTCATCAAGGTACTCTCTTCTGATATTGCCAGTGCAGAATTCACTACTATCGACAAGTACCCGGATGGTGGCTGGGTATGTGCTGGTATTGGCAGGGATGATACCCGGTTTTACTCTTTTGTCAGCAGATTTGACAACTCCGCCAACCTGCTGTGGAGTATAGAACCGCAATATTACCGGGATATGAGAGCTGTCGTTTCGCTTGATAACGGTGATATACTGGTATTTAACAATAACTCCGGTTTGAATCAGTACTTCGATGCGTCTGTTCTGCACCTTGATGATACGGGTAATTTCGTAAAAGAGATCGTATGGGGAACTCCTGATGACCAGGACGACTGGTTTGATGCCAGAAAAATGCCCGACGGGAGCGTAATCGCGGTAGGAATGAGCCGCCTGTCCAACGATATCGTACAAAGGGTATTACTGGCCCGCTTCTCGGATACCGGACAGCTTCTTTGGGAGAAGATGTTTGATGCAAATGAATTTCTTGCATACCCCGAGGTGGTACCGCTCCCTTCCGGAGGCTTCCTTATCCTGGGTGGCACGTACGTTCTCACCGACCGGGGAATACTCATCGCCCGTTTTTCCGGGAACGGAGATTTGCTCTGGTCGAAGGAATACGCCCGCCCCGGCGAATCCCATTATGTGCAGGACGGAATTCCAGTCGGAAATGACGAGATTATGGTAGCAACTTACCGGGCACTTGATTTTTCCATCAATTCCGAAACCAGCCTGCTTCGTATCAATCTGGATGGCGAAATCAATGGTCAGACGCTTGTTTCAAATGCCAGTGGTCTGGCACCCATCGGAATCGGGATGATCGGCCCCGATACACTGGCGCTGGCAGGCATGACCACGCCAATCGTCTTTCCACCCGCCGATGGCGACCTGGTTATTGC
>JBDLWO010000112.1:0-16328 GCA_039804245.1 Bacteroidota bacterium | reverse complement strand
TGTCCAAAGTGTTGTTGTTCGTCATAGGATGAAGGATAGTAAAGGTTTCAGACGTTCTTCGTTTTGGAAAAAACGACGGCCAAATGTATAAACACCGAAATTATTTTCCGAAAAATAATTTATCAACAAATTACTGCACCCTCCTGATTGATGCCCGACAGATAGATGTCGGCTTCGATTTTCTGCTTTTCAAAGACTTTTTTCATGGAAATACCTGCATTTTCGGCTACGAGGCTGTTCGGGCACAGGGCAAAAATGGCAGGCCCGGTTCCGGAAATACTGCACCCCAGGGCGCCGGAGTCCATAGCAGCAGCCTTTACATCGTAAAATCCCGGTATGAAGGCTGCCCGTTGTGGCTCAATAACCACATCGTTCAGGCTGCGGCCAATCAGGGGAATGTCGGCATTGTACAAACCTATGATGAAACCGGCCAGGTTGGCGTTCTGCTGTATATGATCGGCCAGCGGTACTTCCGGATTGAGGCGTGCACGCATGTCTTTGGTCAGCAATTCGAGATGTGGACGTACAACGGCCATAAACAGACCTTTGGGCACGTGCAGCCTGTGCACGTCAAAGCTTTCGTTGTCGCGCGCGATCATGATGCCGCCGAGCAGCGAAGGAGCCACATTGTCGAGCTGTATCCCTCCTGAAACCAGGCGTTCGCCAGCGGCGGCAAAGGGCAGCAGTTCGCGTTTGCTCATTCCTGTACGCAGCACCTCGCTCACTGCGTACACGGCAGCTGCGGCACTGGCGGCACTGCTGCCCATTCCGCTGCCGAGAGGCATTTTTTTGTGAATTTCCAGTTCAATTCCCTGTTTTTCGGCGCCAATATGCTCCAGAAAGCTGAGGGCGGCCACCCCGGCTGTGTTTTTTCCGGCATCATAGGGGAGTTTCCCGCCGGCGCCGGTAATTTGGGTAATCCTGACTCCGGGTGTATTTGATTTGCTGGCGATGACCTCGTCGCCCGGCCGTTCGAGTGCCGCGCCCATGATATCGAAACCGATACCGATATTACCGACCGATGCCGGTGCGAATACTTTGATTCCTGACATAATGTTTAGAAAATTCCTTTTTCCGGGTTTTTACCCTGTACTCCCCTGAAGTAATTCCAGATATAATCCAGATCGGCCTGTTCGTTGTCTGTCGGGTAAAACAGAACCGGATCAAAAAACACCTCTTTACGGGCAAAGTCGAATTTGCAGAGGCAAATCGGTACGCCCGCCAGCCGGGCGATGTGGTAGAATCCGGTTTTGAATTTGTCCACTTTCTTGCGCGTGCCCTCGGGTGCGAGCACGAGGTGGAAATGTGGCTCGCGGTTGAAGGCATCTACTGTGGCGCCTACAAAATTATGGCTGGAGCGCCGGTCAACCGGAATGCCGCCCAGCCACCGGAAGAAAAATCCGAACGGGCCTTCAAATAGCGTGTGTTTGCCGACGTAATTGGCTTTCAGTTTGCCGGCGCTTTTTACCAGAACACCCAGCGGGAAGTCAAGGGTGGACGTGTGTGGTGCCACGGCTACAACAACCTTGCTGAGTTCTGAAGGGTAGTGCCCGGTAATTTTCCAGCCAAATACCCACAGTATGAATCTGCTGATCAGGGAGAACATCTTTTTTGACAATTTAGGTGGCGCTAAGGTAGCTATTCGGCCGATTTTAAGCTAAAATTGAAATTCAATTCTCAAAATGACTGCCGGCTGCCCAATTGGGGGTACTTTTGTGGCATGAGCGACAAGCTGCGTGCGTATCTTTATTTGCACTTTTGTGTATTCATCTGGGGGTTTACTGCTATTCTCGGCAAGTTGATCACCCTGACTGCAGTACCTCTGGTGTGGTGGCGCGTGCTTGTTGCCAGCAGTGTACTGGCTGTTATTATTCCCCGGGCTCAGTGGAAAATGCTGAACAGAGGCGCTTTTTTTCAGATGGGGGGTATAGGCGTGCTGGTGGCCCTGCACTGGCTTTGTTTTTACGGAGCTATCAAGTTGTCCAATGCCTCTGTGGCAGTAGCTACCATGGCTACTACTTCGTTTTTTGCCGCGCTGACGGAGCCGGTCATACTCAAACAACGCGTGAAATGGTATGAACTGGGTATCGGCCTGATTATTCTGCCGGGTATGGCCCTTGTGTTGGGAAATATTGACTGGAATATGCGTACCGGATTCGCTGTGGGTGCTGTAGGGGCATTTCTCGCAGCGTTGTTTTCATCGCTGAATAAAAAAATGATCGAAAACAATCCGCAGCCTCCGCTGGTAATGAGCGCGGTTGAACTCGGCGCTGCCACTTTGGCCTGTACAGTGGTACTGCCCGGGCTTTTGTGGGTATCTCCGGAAACAATAATCTGGCCGGGTGGGGGTGACTGGTACTGGCTGCTGCTGCTCTCGATTGTGTGTACGGTACTGCCATACTATCTCTCGCTCAGGGCCATGAAGTATATCACGGCATTTGCCGCGAACCTGACCCTCAACCTGGAACCTGTTTACGGAATTGTGCTGGCCGCACTGTTTTTCCGGGAAGACAAGGAATTAAATTCAAACTTCTATATAGGCATGGCGGTAATCCTGCTTGCCGTGTTCAGTCACCCATTTCTAAAACAACGCTTCGACCGTGAAGCCCTGTGAATATGCGCGAAAAATCAAAAATCAGCGTACTGATCAATAACGATTTGTTTATTGCCTGCAACAAAGCGCCGGGTATGGCCACCCAGCCCGACAAAACCGGCGACGAGTGCCTGCTCGATCTGGTGGAGGTGCGCTGCAAACGTCCCGTTCATGCGGTAAATCGCCTCGACAGACCGGTGAGTGGTATTGTGCTGTTCGCCAAAACAAAGGCAATTATGACCGAACTTACTGATCAGTTCCGTCACAAGTCTGTAGAAAAAATCTATCTGGCCATTGTTCAGAACGAACCGCCTGAACCCGAGGGTACTCTTGTGCATTACCTCCAGAAAAATCAGGCGAAAAATATTGCAACTGCTCACGCAGACCCTCAGCCGGGCGCAGAGCGTGCCGAGTTGCACTACAAGGTAATCGGGAAAACCGATCGCTATTTCCTGCTGGAAATACATCCGGTGAGCGGCAAACACCACCAGATACGAGCCCAGCTGGCAGCTGTAAATTGTCCGATAAAAGGTGATGTGAAATACGGCGCACGGAGGAGTAATCCCGACCGGTCAATACATCTTCATGCCTGGAAACTCGCATTTGAGCACCCGATAAAGGGAATGCCGGTGGAACTGACTGCTGATGTTCCCGATGAACCGCTGTGGAGGTCAGCGATGGCTATTGCCGAAGACAGCGCCGATTCGGCCAGCGAGTAAAACCCGCTCCGGACAGCTGTATATTAACGGCTATCAATGAAGACATCTCTGTCAGTTCAGACCTGCTGAACTGACAGAGATGTCAAAAATAATGTGGAGAGTACCCGAATGAGTATTCCCGAAAACCTCGTCTGATATTATCAGCTGGCCATTGCGTTTACATGGCGTGTCAGACCGCTCTTGAGGTTTGACGCCTTGTTGCGGTGAATATTGCCTTTCTTCGCGAGGCGGTCAATCATGCTCACAACTTTGGGCAGGAAAGCCTTGGCTTCTTCCTGATCTTTCAGTTCGCGGAGATTTTTGATTGCAGTACGGGCCGTTTTCTTGTAGTAACGGTTCTGCAGACGACGCTTCTCGTTTTGGCGGATGCGCTTGAGTGCTGACTTGTGGTGTGCCATATTTTATATCAGAATTGCCTGAATTTCTTGAGAATGGGTGTACCCCTGCTTTTGGGCGTGCAAAGGTATGCTTTTGAAGTGAAATATTTAAACAGGTGCCGAAATATTTTTTGAAGTCTGTGCGCGATTGTTAACCAAAACCTATTTGACGGTCAAATGGCCCGGCTGGTTTGATTTTTGACGTTTACTCACGAAATAGAATAGCCATGACACGTACGTTACTATGCTGGATTCTCTCCGTTACAATCTTCTCTTCCTGTGCGGTATATCCGAAAGGGGAATTTGATCCGCAGCAAGTGCCGGCAGCACCCGATTTTGCGAATCTGGACAATTGGGCTGCTCACCCGGAAAAAACTGATCCTGCCGACCGGACTCCGCACGACTCCATCCTGAATGTGCAGTCTGAATCGGGAGTTGATGTGTTGTTTTTTCATCCCACCACGCTTTTCGGGAAGAAGCGTTTCGGAGCAGTGTGGAATGCAGATGTACGTAATGAATACGTAAACAAACGAACCGATGATGGCAGTGCGCTTTTTCAGGGTTCTGTATTTAACGGAACCGGGCGGGTGTTCATGCCTCGTTACCGTCAGGCGCATCTGGATGTGTTTTTCCGGAAATCAGGTTCCGAATCTGCCAAAAAGGCGCTTCAGCTTGCCTATACGGATATATCCAATGCCTTTGACTATTATATGGAGCACTGGAACGGCGGCCGGCCCTTTATCATTGCCGGGCACAGTCAGGGTTCCCTGCATGCCATGACGCTCATTAAAAACCGGATTGAAGGTACCCCGCTGAAGGACCAGCTGATCGCTGCCTATATCATCGGGTGGCCTGTGCACCACGATTATTTCTCCGGTTTCAGACCATGTGAAACACCCGGGGAGACGGGCTGCTACTGTACCTGGCGTACATGGAACAGAGAGTATGTGCTCAAAAACGGTAATAATGAGAAGCTCATTCCGGGTATTGTGTGTACCAATCCGATCCTGTGGACTACAGAAGAAGGCGTTTATGCACCCAAAACGGCCAACAAGGGCGGCCTGTCTTTCGATTTTACAAATCTGCACCCCGAATTTGCCGATGCAGAGGTTTACAAGGGGGTATTGATGGCCTCCAAACCCAAATTCCGCGGCAGTATCTTGTTCAATCGGGTGAACTATCATATTGGCGACATGAATCTTTACTACATGAACATACGCGATAACGCGCACCTGCGCGCACAGGCATTCATGAAAAAATAGTCAGATCATCCCTGCCGTTTCTCGTGGAGTTTTTTGAAAAAAGTATTCAGTTCGTCGAGAGAGTAGAACAGTACTTCCCGGGGTTTTGAACCCTCGGCCGGACCAACAATACCCAGACCTTCCAGTTGGTCCATGATTCGCCCTGCCCGGTTGTATCCGAGTTTCATGCGGCGCTGAATCATACTGGTGGAGCCGTGCTGGGTTTCCACGACGAGTCGCCCTGCGTCTTCCAGCATATCGTCCATGTCGGCCAGGCTGAATGATTTTGCCTGCCCGCCGTCACTATCCGGATGGAACTCGGGCAGGAAGAACGGCTCTGCAAAACCGCGTTGCTGCGCGATAAAGTCAATAACCCTTTCCACTTCCGGGGTATCCACGAAAGCGCTTTGCAGACGGATGATATCGCCGCCCACCGAGAGCAGCATATCGCCGCGACCAATCAGCTGTTCTGCACCTCCGGAGTCAAGAATCGTGCGTGAGTCCACCTTCGATGCCACCTTGAACGCAATACGGGCCGGGAAGTTGGCCTTGATAATACCGGTGATAATATTAACCGACGGGCGCTGCGTGGCAATAATAAGGTGTATGCCAACGGCACGGGCGAGCTGCGCCAGGCGCCCGATGGGCAATTCAACCTCCTTGCCTGCAGTCATGATCAGGTCGGCAAATTCGTCAATAATCAGTACAATATAAGGCAGAAACCGGTGGCCCTTGTTGGGGTTCAGGCGGCGTGCCACGAATTTGTCGTTGTATTCGGTGATATTTCTTGTTTCTGCCTTTTTAAGCAGGTCGTACCGGTTTTCCATTTCAATCACAAGGGAATTCAGGGTATGGATTACCTTGGTTGTATCGGTTACGATAGGTTCCTGCTGATCGGGCAGGAAGCCGAGGAAGTGATTTTCGAGGTGTGCGTACGGGAAAAGTTCCACCTTCTTCGGGTCAATCAGGATCATTTTGACCTGGGAGGGGTGTTTTTTGTACAGCAGCGACATGAGTATCACGTTGATACCCACTGATTTGCCCTGACCAGTGGCGCCTGCCACGAGCAGGTGCGGCATTTTGGCGAGATCAGCCACGAATACCTCATTCTGGATAGTTTTGCCCAGTGCGATAGGCAACTCCATTTTGGCGCGTTTGAAGCGTTCGTCCATGAGAACCTCCCTGATTCCCACAGTTTGTCGTTTTTTGTTGGGTACTTCAATACCGATGGTACCCCTGCCCGGGATCGGAGCAATGATACGAATACCGAGCGCCGACAGGTTCAGGGCGATATCGTCTTCCAGATTTTTGATTTTGGAAATACGGATACCGCGTGCCGGAACAATTTCATAGAGGGTAACCGTGGGACCAATAGTAGCTTTGATCTTTTCGATTTCAATCTTGAAGTACATCAGCGTCTGGAGAATCTGATTTTTGTGCAGTTCCAGTTCTTCCCGGTCAATCTCCAGCACATTGTTATCGTGTTCGACGAGCAATTGAAGGTGCGGATATTCGTAGTGCGACAGTTCGAGTGTGGGGTCGTATGGCTCGCTCAGGTCGGGATTGTCTTCCTGAACAATTCTGGTGGGAGGTTTGTAGGCATCTGCCTGTTCCGGGTCAGTGGGTGGCGGCGGGGTGTTCACAACAATTTCAAGATCATCGTCGGTGGGCCGGGCCATGGGTGGCGGTGTAAATGCCACGACAGTTTCGTCCTCTGCAAACAGCGCGGATCGCTGCGAGAGGTCGAGCGCAAGTTGTGCAGGCGCTGCTTCCCTGGCGGGAGTTGCGGGCGCTGCTTCTGCGGGCTGTGCCTCTGCTTCCCGGCTTCCTGCAGAGGTGCGCTCTCTCGCCGGTTTTGTTCTGGGGCGTTCTGTTGGCCTTTGTTTGCCATAATTCCCTGAAATCAGGTCATTCCATGCCTGTCTTGTTTCGTGCCACAGACTTTGCCACGTGAATTCGGCAAGATCCGGGTTATTGGACCATACAAAAGTGCTTACCACGCCAAAGATCATCAGCGCCACAGTGCCGATATCGCCCAGCCAGTGGATGAGATACTGACTGATGGCCTGACCGAATACACCTCCCCAGGGGAACTCCATTGACCGCAGGAAGAAGGAGCATAAAACTGATACAATTACAGTATAAACGACAGCCCGCTGGAATGGCACGAAGAGATAGCTGAGGCTGGCCTGTCTGATCAGGGCCAGACCGAATTTGTACAGCAGGTAAACAACGCCGTAAGAAGCGACTCCGAATCCCCAGTAAACAATGGAGTCGGAAGCGTATGCGCCCAGTCTGCCAAGCCAGTTGTCAACTGCCACATCAGCAAAAAACATTTCCCAGGAAAACCGGAACACGATATCGTGGTCGTTTTCCCAGGTGAAGAAGTAGGAGGTGAAAGCGACGAACAGATAGAACGACAGGAACAGGCAGAATACTCCAATCAGTTTGGATACACGCTCTCCGTCGAAGTTGAAACTCAGTTGTCCTTGTTTTTTTGTAGCCATGTTCAGGGGTGACGCTTCTGTCGGTATGCAAAAGTAAACGAAATGCTTATATCAGACAGTATTTCTGCAGATAACAGGTATGACATAAAAAATCCCGGGTAAGCAAAGATGCATACCCGGGACGTGTTTTACTCTGTACAAGGAGTGTATTGCCGGATCAGGTAAACAGCGTAACCTGAAAAGGTTTGTTATTCTTTGATCCCTGCCACGAGCAGAGACACTTCATTATTCAGACACTCCACGAAACCGCCGGTTACTTCGAGGGTGAGTTTACTGCCGTCAGATTTCACTACGTTAACGGTACCGGCTTTCAGCGACGATACAATAGCTGCGTGACCATCCAGCAACTGGAAACCTCCATCGGTGCCGGGCACCTGCACAGATTTTACTGCGCCTGTGAAGATCTCTTTTTCGGGAGACAGAACAGTGAGATTCATGGTTCAGCGAATTATTTGGAAGCTTCTTCGATGATTTTCTTGCCCTTGGCAATGGCCTCGTCAATAGTACCCACGAGGTTGAATGCCGCTTCAGGATATTCGTCGAGTTCGCCGTCCATGATCATGTTGAAGCCGCGGATCGTTTCGTCAATCGGAACGAGTACACCTTTGATACCGGTGAACTGCTCGGCCACGTGGAATGGCTGCGACAGGAAGCGCTGTACGCGACGTGCGCGGGATACAACGAGTTTGTCTTCGTCGGAAAGCTCTTCCATACCGAGGATCGCGATGATATCCTGGAGCTCGTTGTAGCGCTGGAGAATCTGCTTCACGCGCTGTGCGCAGCGGTAGTGCTCGTCGCCGATAATTTTCGGATCGAGGATACGGGAAGTAGAGTCGAGCGGGTCAACGGCAGGGTAGATACCGAGGGAGGCAATTTTACGGCTCAATACCGTAGTAGCGTCCAGGTGAGAGAACGTGGTAGCGGGAGCAGGGTCGGTCAGGTCATCCGCCGGTACGTAAACGGCCTGTACGGAAGTGATAGAACCGCGCTTGGTTGACGTGATACGCTCCTGCATCAGACCCATTTCAGTTGCCAGTGTTGGCTGGTAACCTACGGCTGAAGGCATACGGCCAAGAAGAGCGGACACCTCGGAGCCTGCCTGCGTGAAGCGGAAGATATTGTCAACGAAGAAAAGGATATCGCGGCCACCTGCAGGGTCTTTCATGTCGCCATCGCGGAAGTACTCGGCGAGAGTCAGACCGGAGAGTGCCACACGGGCGCGGGCTCCGGGTGGTTCGTTCATCTGTCCGAACACGAGCGTGGCCTGAGACTTGGCCAGTTCGGCTTTATCCACCTTGCTGAGGTCCCAGCCACCTTCTTCCATGGAATGCTTGAATTCTTCGCCGTATTTGATAACGTTGGATTCGATCATTTCGCGGAGCAGGTCGTTGCCCTCACGTGTGCGCTCACCCACACCTGCGAAAACAGACATACCGTCATAGGCTTTCGCGATGTTGTTGATCAGCTCCATGATCAATACCGTTTTACCTACACCGGCACCGCCAAACAGACCGATTTTACCACCTTTTGCGTAAGGCTCGATCAGGTCAATAACCTTGATACCTGTGTAGAGAATTTCACGCTCGGTAGAGAGTTCTTCGTAGGTAGGGGGCTTGCGGTGAATTACATACGCATCCTTGCCTTTTTCTACTTTACCAATGCCGTCAATGGCTTCACCTACTACGTTGAAGAGGCGACCGCGCACCTGATTGCCCACAGGCATTGCGATGGGAGAACCCGTGTCGGCGCACTCCATACCGCGGGTCAGACCGTCGGTGGAGTCCATCGCTATGGTACGAACGCCATCTTCTCCGAGGTGGCGCTGCACCTCGAGTACGAGCGATGAACCGTCGGGACGCTTGAGTTCGAGGGCGTTCATAATTTCAGGCAGCTTGCTGTCCGGACCGCTGAAATCAACGTCCACAACCGCGCCAATTATTTGTTTGATACGACCGATGTTAGCCATAAAACGAAATGATGTTTGGTTATATGCGTCCTTTTTCCCTGTTTGGCCGAAAAAATTGGTGGTTCAGGACGCTCTTTCTGTAAAAAGCCGCGCAAAATTACACCTATTTTCTCTAATACAATAGGTTAACAGAACTTTTTATCGTGCGAAATAAAATTTTGAAGAAACGGGCGGCTTACAGCCTGTGGTCGAGCTGCAGGATGTGCCGGGCTGATATGAAAACCGGGTTCAGACATCCATCGTCTGAACCCGGCCGGCAATTACTTGATCACCTTCATTTTCATTTTCACATCTTTTTTGGGCCTGTCGCCGGGCGCAGTTTCCGTGGCTGCGATTTTGTCAATCACATCCAGGCCTTTCACCACATAACCGTAAACGGTGTATTCGCGGTCGAGGTGCGGAGTGCCGCCGAGTTTCAGGTAGGCAGCGCGCTGTTCGGGCGAGTAGTGGAAGTTGCGCATGGATTCGATCTGGTTGAGGAGTCCGTCGGTAACGGGACCACCCTGAACCAGATAGAACTGCGAACCGGAAGACTTCTTCTCGGGGTTATTGGTGCGCGCGGCAGCGAGAGCGCCCTTGATGTGCACCATGGAGTCCACCAGTTCGGCCGGCACCTGGTAGTTGGGGCCACCCATGCCGAGCATTTTGCCGGCGGGTGCATTGCGTGAATCGGGGTCGCCGCCCTGGATCATGAAGCTGTTGATCACGCGGTGGAAAAGCAGGTCGTTGTAGTAGCCTTCCTCTGCGAGTTTGATGAAATTGTCGCGGTGCTTCGGCGTGGCGTTGGAGAGTTCGACCGTCATGGTGCCGAATTCTGTTTCGATTTCCACGAGGCAGCGCTCGGGTGCTGTTACCTGAATCATCTGTTTGATAGTAGTGGTTTTGGAACCTTTTTTGGTGGTGAGCGATACCTGGTGGTTGCCCGATTGTGTGTAGCGGTGCACCGGATTGGCTTCGGTGGAGGTAGAACCATCGCCGAAATCCCACAGCCAGGAATCAACGGGCTTTTTGGCCTCGCTGGTGAAAGTGACTTCTACCGGAGCGACTAATTTTCCGGTGGGTACTGTGAATGTGGCAAGGGGTTTCTGGGCGTTTACCGACAGAATAAACGCTGAAAAGGTAAAAAATGAGAGTAATTTCTTCATCTGATGTCAAATTTACCGCAAATATGCAGCAAACTGCATTAACTCAAACGGTTGAGTCTGGCTTTTGCTTTGGCATGCAGACCGCTCGCATACTCTTTAGGCCTCATATTCAGGCACTTGCGATAGTAAATCCGTGCATTTTCCCTGTCATTTTTTTCTTCCAGCAGGTATCCTGTCTGCAGGGCGGCGTTACAGGCGAAGTACCAGGGCTGCTGTTCGCCGAGGCTGATTGTTTGCTCGTAATATTGCCGGGCTTCCGCGGTTTTACCCAGCCTGTGGAGTATCCTCCCCATCCGGTAGGTGTATTCCAGTTGTATGCGCGGCTGGTACGTGAACTCCGCCCCCCGGTTTTTCAGAAACTGGTACGCCTTTTCATAGTACCCTCCGTCGAACAGAATGCGCGCTTTCAGTAATCTGACATCCGGCATCTCGCCCGAGTCTGCCTCCCGGGCAGCAGCCTTGTCGGCATCGCTGCGGGTAATTCCGGTTTGCTTTACCATCCACATCCGCTGGTAGTATGTTTGCCGGTCGCCGTTCAGCAGCGATATCCAGGCCAGTTTCTGCCAGGCTGTCTTTACGGCTGTTTTGCCCCTGAACGACTGCACAAAGCCGGAAAGCGACCTTTCTGCCTCCCACAGATCGAATTGATGCAGCCGGGCTACTCCGAGCAGGTAATCGGTGTACAAAAAAGGATGGAAATGGCCTCCGCGAGGCGCTTTTTTCAAGGCGGCAACAGCATCGTCGGTGCGCCCGTTGCGCAGGTATGCCTGCGCGAGTATGTAGGCTGCTATCGGGCTTTTCTCCGGTCTGATGGCAGCGCCCAGCAATGTGCCAAGGGCGGTGTCTTCCTTTCCATTAATATGCAGCTGCAAAGCAGAATAGACTACAAGTGCTTCATATTCAAAAGGATAGTCGTTGTTTTTGGCATATTGAAGCAGTGTTTCCAGTTCGCTGAGGCCTTGCGTTACCGAGCCTCGAATCCCCGTGAGTGCCCTGACGGCCCACTGGTATTCATCGGGTATATTGCCCGCCACTGTTCGTACGATGCCCAGGCCTTTGAGGTTGGGGTAGAAATCGGGGTGCCTGTTGCGATTGTCTTCGAGCAGTTCATATCCCTGCCTTACCTCGGATGCTGCCGACAGGTAATCTCCGAAACGCACTTTGATGGCTGCCCACTGCAACCTGATTTCGGCCTGTGTATATCTGAACCAGGGCGACTGCGGATCGCCTCGGGAAATTTTCCACAACCTTTTGTCCATTCCGGGCGACAAACGACGATAGGCGGCTTCGTCGTCCTCAACCAGTATTTTGAGCACATCGAGATAATTCTCGAGCAGGGGAATAATCAGATTGTCGGGTGTTTGCTGTTGCATGGACTGCAGTACCACCCGCGCCTCTTCAAAACGCAGATCGAGCGTCAGCTCGTATGCCTCCCGGGCAGCTGCATCGAAAGAGAAGTATCCTGCGGCCTGTGCCATGCAGGGGGTAAAGAGCAGCAGGATGACAATCGTTGCCAGCTTCATGGCTCTTAGCTGTCTTTCGGGCGTTTTGCTGCTTTTTCATGCCTGAAAAAGAACCAGTAGGCCAGCCAGCCGGCTACCGCCACCACCAGACCTGCCGCGGCTTTTTCGCGACTGCCAATGATATTGAACAGGACAAACCACAGACAGATAGCCACAAAAACGACCGGAGTGACCGGGTATCCGAGTGTTTTGTAGCCTCTTTCCATATCCGGTTTCTTTTTTCTGAAAATGAAAATAGTAGTACCTACCATCATCATGGCCAGCCAGTCCATGAACGTGACATATTCTATGAGGTTTTCAAACGTGCCCCAGAAGGCCAGCAGGAAAAGTGCCCAGACGCTTTGTGCGAGGATAGCCCACACGGGGGTACGCCATTTGGGGTGTATTTCTGCCAGTTTTGGGAAAAACACGCCGTCTTTGGCCATAGCATAATATATGCGCGGAGCCGTCATGCAGTAGATGCCTGTGGTTCCGAATGTACTGAGTGCGATCAGGAAAGCCATCAGGTATCCGGCGCCTGAAAAGACACCACTCATGGCATCTGCGGCCACCGTTTTGGAATTGGCCAGTTGCTCAATCGGAAGCATGCGCATGTAGGCCAGATTGGCCAGCACATATACCAGGGTGACTATCCCTGCGCCAATCATCATGGCCCGCGGCACGGTGCGCTGCGGATCTTTGGCCTCCCCGGCCATGAACGACACGTGATGCCACCCGCCGTAGCTCCACAGTACGCCTATGAATGCTACTGCCAGGGCACTGCTGAGGTTGTCAGGGGGAGTGTGGGCAAAAACACTGGCTTCATTGGCTGCCGGTACGTCCTTGTTGGCAAAGAACCAGCCCGCCAGAATAATAGCTGCCAGTCCGACCAGTTTGGCGCCGGTGAAAATATTGGCAATCCACTCGCCGATCTGTACCCCGAACAGATTCACAACGGTGAGAAATATGATGAGAAAAACAGCCAGCGGCATCACCCACCCGCTGTCGCGCCCGATACCGCCCAGGTACAGCAGGTGTTCTGAACAAACTACTGCCAGGGCCGCTATACTGCCCGAGGTGCTGACAAACAGGATAAACCAGCCGTACAGGAATCCCATCCCGTCGCCGTAAGCCTCCCGGAGATAGATGTACAGTCCGCCGGCGCCCGGGAACATACTGCCCATTTCAGCGAGCGTGAGTGCGCCTGTGAGGGCTACCACGCCACCAAGCACCCAAAGTGCCACCACATATTCCGGCTGGTGCACCATCAGTGCAATTTTGCCTGGCGTGCGGAATATTCCGCTGCCGATGGTACTTCCAACGGCAATCATGATCAGCCCGTACAGGGTCAGGCTGCGGCGCAGTTCCTCTTTCATTTGAATGTGATCCAGAGTTTTCCGGTCCATCTGTCGTGGCTGCCCAGCGCGATCAGACCTTCGTGATTGTTAAGTACATCAATATTGCAGGTCATGGGTTCCAGGGCGATACTCTGCCGGTGCGGCGGGGTAAACACCTGAAAAAACGGAAACTGATTCGCCGGCGCCTGCATCAGCACCACACCTTTTTCACCTTCGAGCACCAGTTCGGGATCTTCGGCATTTCCGGTGTGAATGAAACAGTTGTCGAGGAAAGCTTCGCCCACCTCCTTTATGTCGGCGTAGTCTGTGAATGGCGTTTTTTCGCCTGTCGGGATCATTCTGTCGCTGATTTCCACGCGCGCGCAGTCGGGCAACCCGAGTGCGTGCGCATCGGCAGTTGCTGCAAGCAGGAAGTACGGATGCCATCCGAATCCGAAAGGCAGGGATGTATCGCCGAGGTTATCTACATCAACGCACACGGTGAAGCGCCCGTCGTCGGAAATGGTAAACTCCAGTTGCAGCAGAAACGGGAAAGGGTAGTACGGTTTGTCGCCGGCGTATTCGTACATACAGCGGATACTCGCAGAGTTTTGGGTCAGCAACACCTCTGTGACCTCGAACGACTCGTGCCTTACAAACCCGTGAATGGCATTTCCGGTGGACTCGTTGTTGATCGGGAACTGATAATCGGTCCCGTGCCAGTGGTACTTCCCCTCATTCAGGCGATTGGGGAACGGGAAAAGCACACTGCTCTTTCCCCACTTCCCTTCTTCGAGCTCTTCGGGAGTTTCATATCCGTCGAGAATATTATT
This sequence comes from Bacteroidota bacterium, assembly GCA_039804245.1. Classification (GTDB taxonomy): domain Bacteria; phylum Bacteroidota; class Bacteroidia; order Chitinophagales; family Saprospiraceae; genus M3007. The sequence continues at coordinate 2,108 of JBDLWO010000112.1, read as the reverse complement.
CCCGTTGAACTGTATGGAAAGTACGGTTGCGCCGGCTTCCGGGACTATGCTGAAGCCGTTACCGGTCACTTTGTGGAAAATTTCAAAGCGTTGCCGGGAACCAAATGGTGTCTGATTGAGTTCGTACATAGTGCAAATGTGATAAATTCCGGACACCCGTCTGCTATGCTTCTTTGTTTTTTTGAAAATAGCCGGCAAGTTTCACGATACGGGAATACCTTTGCGCACAATCAGCGATGGCAAAAGAGAAGAAAAAACCGGCAATAGAAATTACCAACCGAAAGGCTGCGCACGAATACTTCTTCGTGAACGAGTTTGACGCGGGTATCATGCTCACCGGCACGGAGGTGAAAAGCATACGCGATGGCAATGCCAACATGACCGACGCTTACTGCCTTTTTGACCATGGTGAGCTGTGGATCAGAAACCTGTATATTGCTGAGTATGAATACGGTACCGATGCCAATCACGCTCCGCGCCGTCAGCGCAAACTGCTGCTGAAGAAGAGTGAACTCCGGAAACTCGAGCGCGGAATGAAAGAAAAGGGCTCCACCATTGTGCCCTGGCGCATATTTGTCAGCGATCGCGGATTTGTCAAGATTACCGTGTGCCTCGCCCGGGGCAAAAAGTCGTTCGACAAGCGTGAAACCATCAAGGCCCGCGAGAGCAAGCGGGAACTCGACCGCGTCAACAAGGCCTACAAGGTGCGGTAGTTGTGAGCGATTTGTATCATACGACCTTCTTGATGTGTTTTTCCTGCTTGAATTGTCTCCCGTAAGCTGTTTTGTCTGCCTCCCCGAAAATCTCTGCCGCCCCGGTCAGGGTGTCCTGTCGGTTATTGGCTTTGTCGGCCTTTACACAAAATCACCTGTATAATCAACAGATATTACCACAATAGCCGGTTTCTTTCTTTAACTTGAGATGAAGTTGATTAACTGACATTTTTTGTAAAGATATAACTTTACTTTTAAGAATTTTTGTCAATATAAAGCTTTACATAAATCTTGCTTTTGTCAAGATACAGCTTTACTTTTGCTTCCGGTTTCCAAATTTTCTGATTATGGGAAAAAAATCACTGCAATTACAGCAAATAAACAACAAAATGTTTAAATTTGCGCTACTGACACAAGTGGCCGTACCACCTGTCGGGTGGATAAAAGCCATCCGGCAGGCCGTTGGTATGTCCATGCAACAGCTTGGCAATAAACTTTCTATTTCCCGTCAGGGGGTGATGGACATTGAGCGGCGGGAGCAAGATGGTTCTATCACTATCAAATCCCTCCGGGAAGTTGCCCGGGCAATGGATATGCAACTTGTGTATGGCTTTGTACCCAACGATGGATCACTGGACGCCCTTATTGAAAAACGGGCGAAAGAACTGGCAACCAGGATTGTGCTCAGAACTGCCAATACAATGAAACTGGAGGATCAGGCCAATTCCCGGGAACGGATTCGTGAAGCCATTGCGGAGAGGGCCGACGCTATAAAAAATGAAATGCCCGGAATCTTATGGGATTAGATCTGGACTACATTTACGGACAGACTCCACTGGATGAGGAGGAAAAAGAAGGTCTCCGTATTCCTGCTGTCGCCACTCGAGGTGAACTGGATGAGTTTGAGCAACAAAACATAGAACAGGCCATACAATGGACACTGGGGCGCAACTTCAGAGCGGAGGTAATTTTTACTGAAGACTTCGTGCTCAAGGTTCACAAACGAATGTATGGCGACGTATGGAAGTGGGCGGGGGCATATCGCAAAACCAACAAGAATATTGGCACAGACAACTGGAAGATATCCATCGAACTGAAGAGCTTGATGGATGATGCAATTTTTTGGTATAATAACAATACCTGGGCTCCCGATGAAATGGCCGTGCGTTTCAAGCACCGCCTTGTAAGTATTCACTGTTTTCCCAACGGTAATGGCAGGCACAGCCGCCTGATGGCGGATATTATTGTTGAAAAAATATATAAACGACCAGTTTTCAGCTGGGGTGCAGCCAATTTGTCCAATGAGGGTGATGCTCGCTCAGCTTATCTCAAAGCAGTGAAAGCTGCCGACAAATCTGATTACAGTTTACTCCTGCAGTTTGCCCGTTCCTGACC
>JBDLWO010000111.1:0-5544 GCA_039804245.1 Bacteroidota bacterium | reverse complement strand
AACTGGTGGAGAAAGGTGGTGAGGGAGGGCTCATTGCAGTTGACCGGTATGGAAAGGTTGCCATGCCGTTTAATTCGGAAGGTATGTACAGAGGGTATGCCTTCCCGGGTGAGCGAAAGGTTATGATCTACCGGTAGTTTTTTCCGATATTAATACTCCCCGTCCATCATTTTAGATATTACCCGCCTGAAGCGGGAACCACGGACAAGCCGTTCATGAGAGACGAGCGTTTCCAGCAAAATTGAGTCATTGTTTCCTGTATTTCACTTCAACGGAGGGGTTTATCTGCAAAATATGCCGGATAAACCCTTCCTTGTCTTTGGGTGAAATCATGACTGCAGCGCCTTTTCCGTAGTCTATCCACAGCCTGTCGAGCGAAAGGGCAGGGGAGGAAAGCGGGTTATTCGTTTCTTTTATTTTCCGGATGACGCCGATATCAATTTTGATATTTACAAGCGCACTCGACTTCACAAGGAGCGTATCTCCTTCCACCACGTAATAAGTGGTAAAAAACAGGTGGCCCACGAAAGCAGCGACAGCTGCATGGATCAGCAGCGGCACCCAGTCTCCCTCCATCAGGGTTATCACTGTGGTGTAAACTGCGGGTACAGCCACCAAAGCCCAGAGCCACCATGAAATGGCTGACTTATAGACGGTTTTGTCCATTATTTTTTCAGTGTTGGATCAATTTCATACGCTTTTTCGAACCAGGGTACACCTTTTTCGGGTTGGCCCATGTCGCGGTAGGCTGATCCAATGTATAAAAGCAGTGTGGCGTTTTTCGGATCGTACTTTAGCCCTTCTTCCCATTGCTCGATGGCTTCCGGGAACCGCTTTTTCATGGCGAGCACGGCCCCCAGATTTCTCCGTGCATCAACAAATCTCGGATCCCATTTGATAGATTCCTTGTAAACTTCCTCCGCTTTATCGAGTTGTCCGCGCATGAAATAGATGAAGCCCATATTCGACAGCACGGTTGCATTGTTGGGCCGGTATTTGATGGAAACCTGGTAATCGTCGAATGCCTTGTCGTACTGAGCGAGTCGGAAATAAGCGATACCCCGGCTTCCGTAGGCATCGTGGTATTCCGGAAACAGCTCGATACATTTGCTGTAACACTCCACTGCGCGCTCCAGTCCGGCCCGGTCTTTGACGGTGCCCGCTTTTTCATCCATAGACACGCGAGCCACCTCCAGTGCATTGTGGTAATTCAGTTTGGCACAGTTGGGGGAGTTGGGCAGGTCGGATGCATACAGAGAGGCGCTGTTTTCCCAGGTGGGATTTCTCAGTACCGTTTTGATGCTGTAAGCTGCCAGTATTACGCCTGCGATAGTCCACAGTTGAACTGCCTTTCCGTTCGGGTTCAGGATATTGGACATGTCGTCCAGTTTCAGGTAATTTGTGATAAACCAGGCACTGGCCAGGGCAAAACCGAATGAGGGGAGGTACAGCAATCGTTCACCATAGGATGTTCCGATCAGGAAGAACACATTGCTGAAAATGGAGTAGCAGATGAGATAGAACAGAATAGCGAATGAGAGCACATGTTTTTTGGGCAATTTCCAGAGTGCCCAAAGGCCCATGATCAGGTAAACGAGAAATCCTGCGACAGCGCGCCATTCGCTGAAATCGACCGGTTTCAGTTGAGGATAACCCCGGTCGCTGACCAGTGTGGCGGGGAAGACGAGCACTTTCAGGTATTCCCAGCACATCATGAAAGCCGAGGCAAATCGTTCGGATGAACTTTTGGCTCCCACCATGAAGTTATCGAGGATGGAGTAAATTTCCTGATATTGCTGACCGCCCAGGGCATTTCTGCGGACGAGCAGGAAAAGCGCCACCGGAATCAGCATAACAGCCGTTGTCTTGACAATTTTTCCGGCGTTTTGCCCCGAAAAGTACCACATGGCAAGCGGGTACAGGAAGATAAACATGATGGAGCCCTCCTTCGAGAACATGGCCACCCCGTACGACAAAGCTGCCCATACCAGCCACTTGTTATCTTTACTTTCAAAATGCCGCCAGATAGCCAACAGGGCCAGCGTGCTGAACAGCATACCCAGAATCTCGTCGCGGCTTTTGATATTGGCTACCACTTCCGTGTGAACAGGGTGTGCGATATACAGCAGAACAGCGAGGAAAGCCAGTACGGGAGGATATTTGCCCAGCACCCGTTTCCATGCCGCCCAGAGTGCCCAGCCGGTGAGCGAATATAGCACCACATTCATCAGGTGCGATATCCAGGGTTTGTCGGGAGAGAGTTGCCATTCGAGGGCAAACATGGTGAGCGGGATGGGCCTGAAAAGCGATCCAGGGCTATTCCAGGTTCCGAAGCGGTATTCGGTTGTAAAAATGATACCGATGTTCTTTATTCCTCCTTTAACCACCCAGTTGTCCTTGATGAGCGAGTAGTCGTCGAGTGCATAGTAATAGCCGAATGTGTTGGCATACAACAGGAAGCCCAGTGCTGCAGCCACGAGTCCGGCAATCAGACTTGCCGAGCCGAGTGACACTGGCGTCGGGACGGCTGCTTCCTTTAGCGTCTTTACTGGTTTTTCCGGTTTGCGTACGGGTTTGTTCTTTGCCATAGAAAATTAATTTTCAGACCGCAAACCTAAAAAATCTTCACCAAATAACCCGTACTGTCTCAATTTTGCGATCACTTACTATTTCCAGCTGGTATGTTTTTCCGTGGAGCGTGATGCGGGCACCCTGTTCGGGTATGCCCTGAGTTTCTGTTACTATATATCCGGAAAGCGTGTTATAGTCGCCGGTTGGAATTTCCAGTACAGGATATTTCTCATTCAGGTAGTCCACCTCGAGGCGTCCGGAGAAGAGAAATTCCCGTTCGGCGACGTGTGTTTCGATAAATTCTTCGGAATCGTGTTCGTCATCAATTTCGCCGAAAAGTTGCTCCAGCACGTCTTCCAGCGTGACGAGCCCGGCAATACTGCCATATTCATCTACTACGCAGGCAATATTCGTGCGGTTTTTGATGAATTTGGTCAGCAGGTCATTGGCCTGAATGGTTTCGGGAACAAAAGTGATGGGCATTACAATCTCACTGATGGCTGCGGGCATGCTGAACATTTGCTGAACATGCACGTACCCGAGTGTTTTATCCATTTCGCCATCGTTCACCAGTATTCTCGACAGACTGCTTTCAACAAACAGTTGGCGAAGATCTTCTACGGAGGCATTGATATCAATGTGTACGATTTCGTTTCTGGGCGACATACACTCGTGGGCCCTGATCTGTTTCAGTTGCAGCGCGTTTTCGAGGAGTTCCATCTCCATTTCTTCCTCACCCGGCAATCCGCTGTTGTTTTGCTGTACCAGATACTCCAGCAGTGCCGCATCGTCGTCGCCGGGAGCAGTGCGGAAAAGACTTTTGAACAGATATTGTTTGAACACAAGAACAGTGCCTGTGAGCATGAGCACCGTCAGCGGGAGTGCGATGAGATCCGAACCAGTCAGTTGTGAAACGAACTGAATCAGAGCGACTGCTCCGAAGACGGAAACCGATGCGACCGCGAGGGTTGCGGGGAACGAGTAGCTGCCCAGACGCAGCCATCGCGAGGGAGGCTGATCCTGAGTTCTGTCTGCTGCGACCATAGTCAGTTATTGAGATCGTTGATTTGTTCTGCTTTTATTTTGCCTTTTGGCACCAGTATTTTCCAGTAGCTGAAGTCCTGTTCGGCTTCCAGTCCGAAACCATAGACTACCTCGCCGGGCTGCGACACCTTTACAAATTTGTCGGTCCGGATTTTACCAGCCTTTTCATCCCATATCAGTTCTTCTGTCTCGAGGCGCTCCTGTTTTACCGTATTCATCACCACACTGTCACGTGCCACAATCGTACCTTTATCCTGTTGCCTGACTGCCTGATGTGCGGTCAGGGTACTCCGAACCGAACCATCGGGCAGCAGAAATTCAAATTTGATGCCATCGGGGAATTCCTGCTTCGGTGTTTCCAGGCTGGTGAAGTTGAGCATGGTAGCGCCTGATACGCGCACGCGCACAACGGCGCTGTCGGAGTAGAGTATTTCAACGTCCTTTGCCAGCTCAACGGCCACGTCATCCTGCGTGAAAACTTGCCTGGTTTCTGTATTTTCTTCCCCGCATCCGGATACCAAATATACAGAAAAAATCAGAAATAGCCAATATTTTTTCACGAAAGCATTCGTTTTAGTCCGAAACGCATGAAGATCAGGAGTCCGGCGACAATTGCGAAGAGCCAATAGAACGGAATATTCACCCAGGCGACAATCCGCGTCCGGTCTATGAGAAACATCAGTATGAACACGGCGAGAATCATCAGCATCAGGTCCGACAATTTGTTGAAGCCTGGAACATGCTCAAAGGCAGTGTTTCGGCGCACCACCGCCAGGGTAGCGATCATGGACACAATCGGCAGTGCCTGCGTGAGGAGGTTGAGGTTGAAAATGCTGCCTCCGCGTTCGAACAGAAACAGGTAAACAGCCAGCGTGGCGGCGAATATGCCGGGGATGCAGGCCAGGAAAAGCAGCGCCGAGTAGAAATATTTCCACGGACTCTCGTGTCCTTCGCCCCTGCCCAGCCAGCCGGCGAGGAGGGCGGCCACAGGCAGGACCATAAAAAAAGCGATGACCCCTGCAGGGTTGGAGCTCAGATAGTCAAAAAGTTCGCGCAGCGTCATGGAAATAGATTTGCCAGATTTCCGGACTACAATTCAAATTTGTACTCCACCGATTCAATTTTCTGGAAGCCATTTTCATCGGTATTTTTGAAAACGACCGTGATGCCGATAGTTTCTGCTGCCTCCTTTTCGGTGCTGTCGAAAACGACATCGAGTCGGCCCTTGCCTCCGGGGGCGATGACCCCTCTTGGGAAGTCAACCGTTGTACAGGAGCAGGCGTCCACGATATCAATCTGTATATCCTGTCCGGAAGTGTTGGTGAATTCGAAGAACATCTCGCGTTTTTCGCCGCGTTTGACTTTCCCGAGTTCAATCAGTTTTTTGTCCCAGGTAACAAAAGCGGGTTTGGTTTTTGCAGGAGGAGCAGGGGCAGCAGGGCTGGTCTGAGCCTGCTGAGCAGTGTTACAGGCCAGGCAAATCAGCAGTGTCAGGAATGGCAGAATGGTTTTCAGTTTCATAGAGTTGGCAATGATCAGTTACCGAGCAATTTTTTTCCGTTTTCCATGGCAGTTTTGATTTCCTGCTGGTTGGCCAGGATGGCACTTTTTTGTTCTTCCAGAAACTTGACGGCTTCTCCTGCATCTTCAGGAATTTTGTAGCCCATCATCCAGTTGGTCATATTATTTTCGGCATCGCCGATGGCTTTGAGACTTTGCTCGAATTCGGCTTTTTTCTCTGCAGACATAGTGGAATCAGCAGATACAGTCTCTTTCATGGCGCGCGCCACACGGTTCATATCGGCCAGATCCTTCATGGCAGCATCGTGAATAGCGTCGGTTTCACTCTTGAGTGCCTCCATTTTTTTCTGGTCGGAATTGCAGGCTGCCAGCATCAGGCCGGCGAATAATACTGTAAGCAGTTTTTTC
>JBDLWO010000110.1:0-2917 GCA_039804245.1 Bacteroidota bacterium | reverse complement strand
GTACCTGCAGGCAGCTTTCAGAGATCATGTCGGCTATTGGATTGAAAGATGTCAGGTATTTTTCCGCGGCGTACAAATCCAGGTTCGGCAAGTCTCCGGAGACATATTTCAGCCAATAAAGGTCAGAAACAGGACTTTTTTCTCAAAAAAACAGGATTTTTTTTGGATTGGGATTTTTTTCGCAGACGCGGGTTGATGCGGGGTGCAATTCATCCGGTTCATTTGTGAAGGTTTTCACGTTTTTAACTTTTCACAAACAGTAAGATGAAATATCAGCTTTTACCTTCAGTTTTCGCTTTTTTCCTCCTGTTACAACTTTCCGCTATCCAGCCGGTTGCTGCACAGAGCGGTGCCACGCTCAGTGTACAGGGTGTAATCAAAAACTCCGATGGCTCCGCTGTGGAGGATGGTTCGTACAGTATCAAGTTCAGCCTGTACACCGGTGAAAGTGGTGGCACGCCTGTCTGGACAGAAACACAGGGCGCCGTTGAGGTGACTGGCGGTATATACAGCGCCCTGCTGGGTGCATCTTCTCCGCTGACTGCCGCTTTTGACCAAACCTATTACATGGGTGTTTCCATTGATGGCGGCGCCGAACTCATCCCGCGTGCGCGCCTGACATCTTCTCCCTATGCGCTGGCACTGTTGGGTACAGGAAACCTCTTCCCGTCAAGTGGTGCTATTGGCGCCGGCACGGTAACGCCGGATGCCGGATACCAGCTTCACGTCAAAAATAACAGTGGAGACGGGAAAATGCTGATTGAAGGTTCTGACAAGAGCGGCCTTTTTTTCAAAAAAGGCAGTGAAACGGGTTCGATAGGGATGCTTGGCAGTTCTGATAACAATCTTGGTTTTTACTACGGCAGCGATCTGAAGGCTTCCATCACGAGTTCTGGATTTGCAGTGAGTAACTTGTTTACTGTCGAAGGAGCCCAATCTGGCGTGATTCAGTACAATCGCTCTAATGTCGCCAATTTTTCTGTTGGTGTACACGAGAATACAGATTACTGGGCGCTCAGGTCAGGTGGAGTTGGAGGTACAGAGCTAATAAGGGTCAGAAATGGTGGACGTACTGAAATTACCGCCGGATTGAGGGTAGATGGAAGCTATACTTATGGGAATTCGCCTAACAGATGGTTCGAGTTTGGCGGCATCGGATTTGATGGAGTCGGGGGCGGAACTATTGAGGCAAGTATTTATACACCCGGCGCGATACATGCCGGTGCATTCCGGGCCTATTCCGACAAACGTATAAAGGAAAATGCCAGAACGAGTAACGCTGCCACTGATCTTGCAAAAATTATGCGTCTGCGTGTTACTGATTATCAGTACATAGACAATATATCCAGGGGGACAGGGTGGCACAAGGGCTGTATTGCTCAGGAAGTGGACTCGGTATATCCGGAAGCAGTTGCGACATCGGAGGATCATATTCCCAACCTATACAGCCTCACAGACAACCTTCAGGGCGCCGGTGACAGCCGGATCGAAGTTTCACTCGCCAAACCACATGAGCTTTCTGTGGGCGACGAGGTGAAAATTATCATGGATGGCGGTGACGGTAGTCGTTATGAAAAGGTAACCGCAGTATCCGGTGATCGCAGCGCTGTAATCACCTGGAGCGGAAACAAGCCTGAACGCCTGTTTGTGTACGGGAAAAAAGTCAGTGATTTCCGTCAGGTGGACTATACACAGATTCACACCATGGCTGTATCGGCTATTCAGGAGCTGGCCCGTCAGCTGGAGGCCCTGAAGGCCGAAAATGCACTTTTGAAATCGGATAATTCGGTACTCAAATCGAAGAACAACAACCTGGAGGCTTCAATAGACAAGATTGATGCCCGGTTGAGATCGCTGGAGAACAAACTGAGCAATTAATCCGACATCCTTTTTTCACACGCAGCTGCCTGGCCGGTTGTTACGACAACAGCTGTGGCCGGATTGAGGTTTGGCATGTACGTGCCGGGCAGCTGATTTCATTAAATGAAGTGATTTCCTCATGAAGAGATATCTGACAAATCGAATAATCTGCGGGGTTTTGCTGCTGTTCGGGGTACTCAGCGCCGGTGCGCAGAATACAACGGCCTATTACCCTGACAATGATCATGACAATTTCGGTAACGACGCCCTGGTGGTTTATTCAACCACGGTAATTCCCGATATGATAACCGTTGGTGGCGACTGTGATGATAACAATCCCGACGTGCATCCGGGTGCGACTGAAATTTGTGACGGTGTGGACAACAACTGCAACGGCATCCTGATCGAGGGCGATTGTCCGGGACAGAATGGCGAGGTGTCCTCCAACTGTTACAGCACCAGTTCTGCCAATGTGCTGAAGGGAGAAATATTTTTCAATTACGGGAGTGTATCCAATGCGCTGAATACCAAGAAAAGATCCAATTTTACGGTAGGCCAGCCTGTTGTCGGGGTCAGTTTTGGTCCAAAAAAGAATACTGCATTAGGATTCTGGTCGCGGTTTTTGCTTGCTCCTTCCGCTCCTTCCGTTCGTGGTACAGAAGGCGATCTTCCCGATCGAATTCAGATTGTCTGGAAACCGGATCCGCTCAGTCCGAAGAGCAACTCCTTCAATGTCTATCGGAATGGCGCTCTTTTGGCGACGGTGGAGGGCAATGTCAATTCTTTTATTGATTTCAATGTGCTGGCTGGCCAGTTTTACACATACGAAGTGGCGGGCGTGAACCAGTTTGGGGAGGGTTACAGAGGTTCATCGCTCGGATTTCTGAACCCGAACGGTGTGGTGACGGGTCAGGTGAAAACATTTTCAGGCAATCCGGTACCGGGCGCTGTGGTAACCCTCATGCCCACCATAGGAACATCGCTGTATTTCAACGGGCAGGCTACTGCTTTCGCCGAGCATGATGACCGGTTTCCTGTCAGTGCTTTTACCGTTTCA
>JBDLWO010000109.1:0-6212 GCA_039804245.1 Bacteroidota bacterium | reverse complement strand
GGTTTCCAGCTGCCTTCGAGGTGAGCGGAGCCACCCAGGAGGCTTGCGCTTGCGCTCGCGCGCAGGGTGTCGGGCCTCTTGTATTTCACATCGAGCACCGACGACATTTTATCGCCGTAACGGGCCTGAAAGCCGCCGCTGGAGAACGACAGATCGCGCATCAGATCAATATTGGGGAAAGTAAGGCCCTCCTGTTGTCCGGCGCGGATGAGCTGCGGGCGGTAAATCTCGAAATCGTTGACATAGACCAGGTTTTCATCGTAGTTGCCGCCTCTTACCTGGTATTGAGAGCTGAGTTCGCCACCACTTCCGGTATTGGCGCCGAGTGCGATGTGCGGCAGTACGGCCTCGAGGTTACCGGTGGTGGTGGGCAGCAGTTTCAGTTCTGCGAGATTCTTTTCCTTGAGCATACCCCCGCCATCAATCCTTCTCTCGCTGATTACGACCTCCAGGTTCGATTCGTTGGGCGCCATGGAGATATCCAGTGCAAAACGGGCATTTGGCTGGAGCGGAAGCACATCGGCGCTGGCTTCCCTGAAGGCCACCCTCCGGAAACCGAGAGTCAGTCGCTGTCCGGCCGGCACCTGAATGGCAAACTTTCCATTTTCATCGGATGCCACCCCTTTGCCACCCCCCTTGATGTAAATGCTGACAAATTCAATGGGCTGTCCGTCGGAAGCATCGGTGATACGCCCGAAGACAGTGGCCGTTTGCTGTGCCGATGCCTGCTCCAGATTGAGCAGCAAAATAAGAAAGGCGAAAAAACGCATGCGAATGAATTGAGGGGCAAAGATATTGATTTACATTTGTGACGCCTTTAACTATTCACACCAGCCCGGAGCACCCGGGGCCATCAAATCAATCCAGATTATGTTTCTCCTGACCGAAGAACATCTCGCAGTACAACAGGCTGCACGCGATTTTGCACAAAATGAGTTGAAACCCGGAGTCATTGAACGCGATTCCAAAGCATTGTATCCGACTGAGCAGGTAAAAAAAATGGCCGAGCTCGGGTTTCTGGGTATGATGACCTCACCTGAATACGGCGGTGGTGGTATGGATACGCTCTCTTATGTACTGGCTATGGAAGAAATTTCCAAAGTGGACAGTTCCTGCTCTGTTATTATGTCTGTGAATAACTCACTGGTATGCTGGGGTATCGAGAAATTCGGTTCCGAAGAGCAGAAGAGAAAATACCTTCCCAAACTTTCCTCTGGTGAGTGGATCGGCTCTTTCTGTCTCTCCGAACCCGAAGCCGGCAGCGATGCCACCAGCCAGCGCACCACGGCTGTGGACATGGGCGATCATTACATCCTGAATGGTACCAAAAACTGGATTACCAACGGTGCCACCTCAAAGGTACACCTGGTTATAGCTCAGACAAATCCGGAACTGAAGCACCGCGGTATCAACTGCCTTATTGTGGAATCCGACTGGGCCGGCGTTACTATCGGAGGCAAGGAAGACAAACTCGGAATCCGTTCTTCCGACACCACATCCATTATGTACAACGATGTGAAAGTGCCCAAAGAAAACCGGGTCGGTGAAGATGGTTTCGGTTTCAAGTTCGCCATGATGACACTTTCCGGTGGTCGTATAGGCATTGCCTCGCAGGCATTAGGTATCGCTGCAGGCGCCTATGAACTGTCGGTCGCGTACGCGCAGGAGCGCAGTTCCTTTGGCAAGCCGATTGCTCAACACCAGGCCATTGCCTTCAAACTGGCAGATATGGCTACCGAAATAGAGGCTGCACGCCTGATGGTTTATCGCTCCGCCTGGATGAAAGACCAGCATCTGAATTTTGACCAGGCAGCCGCCATGGCCAAGCTGTACGCGTCGGATGTAGCCATGCGTCATACCGTGGAGGCCGTACAGATACACGGTGGCTACGGTTTTGTGAAAGAATATCATGTCGAGCGCCTCATGCGCGATGCAAAAATCACGCAGATATACGAGGGCACTTCGGAAATACAGAAAATTGTCATTTCCAGGAATATCCTGAACGGCGAACTGTATGTGAAGTAACAGCTTGGGGCTTGTTCAGGACTCTCTCGCCGAGTCAAAAAAGGCTTGTTTTTGCCAACGGCAGAAAATTCTGAACAAGCGCTTATTTCACACTGTCACTGATTATCTCGAGCAGCCACTTTTTGGATATCACATGTTGTGAGTCCGCCACCTTTTTGTGCAGCTCCTGCAGCGAACCGGTCAGGCGGGCGTTAGGTACCCTCGAGAGGAAGTTCAGGAAATTCAGATACTCTTTTTTGAGCCCTTTCGACATGTCTCTGTTCCGGCGCACATAGACCCTGAAGCTGTCGGTCAGTGAATCGAGCGCCATTTGTTCGCCTGATTCAAAATACGTCTTCAGCAGAATCAGCTTGGAGCCCAGTGCATAAACCAGGTCGCTGTACTCCACATTCCGGAGCAGTTCGATTACCTGCCCGTATTTTTTCTGGTGGAAGTACAGGTTAGCCAGATTGAATGTGCGGGCATTTTCCCGGATGGACACAGGCAGGAACGGGTAGTATTCATTGATAAACTTTTCGGTCCATTCAAATTCTCCAACATTCAGACCGATGGTAATCATGTTTTTGAAGAGTGTTTCCGGGAGCGAACCGTCTTCCAGCAAAAGCTTGAGTTCGGTTATTTTTTTCTGGAGGTTAAAATAGACCAGATAGTAATCGGTACGGCCCTGATTGATTTTGAGGGCGCAGTAGTTTTGGGCCATCTGATAGAATTCGCGAAGGTTTTCCGAAGCTATTTCGGGCGTGAAATAGTCGAGGTGCTCCATAAGCCCTGTAAAATGACGCTCGTTGTCTGGCTCCGAGAAACAATCGGATACCATACAGAACAGGCGTATCAGCGGTACGGTGTCGAATCGGGACCCGGCGGCAGTCCGGCGGAAGCCATCTATCAGGGTAATCTGTTCTTCCGTGGCGCGGCTCCCCTTGTATTGCAGCCAGGCTACAAAATAGCGCAGTTTCTGTACAATATAGAAGCAATCCAGGGCGTAATCGGCCGCTGCGAGGCTGTTGATATAGCCTGTAGAACCGGAACCTCTGGAATTGCGTCTGAAGGAAATATCTTTAGACTGGAACTGGAGAAGCAATGATTCCGGCGACTGTTTCGGATTTTCCTCACTGTGTCGGGCGATTTGCCGTTCTATGCCTGCCAGATGTTTGGCGTATTCGGGCTTCCCGAGTGCTTTCTGCATGCGTACAGCTTCATTCAGCGGATCTTCCCGTTCCGATTCGGCTGCGATAAAACGCATGGCAAACTGCGTAAGATCCGAAGTCAGTCGCCGAAGATGTGCGCTGTTGTAAGGCTTTCCGGGATACATCTGCTCCCACACGGTAACCTTTCGTATTGGTCCGGGTGCTTCGCCCTTCTTCAATTGCCTGCAAAGAATATCAAACAGCGGAAGTGCATCCGGCTGATCGTTCAGATAAGGAGACTGAAGATACCTTCGGAAACGATTGAGTTCGACTCTGGAAAAGGCAGAGAGCAAAGTGGTTATTTTTTCACTGATCATGGCAGTTTATTTAATTGAAAATCAATTAAATAGGTTATTTTTAAATAATGAAAAAGTGCGGCAAGTTAGTGAAAATGTATTTTATTGGCTGCTTTCTTTGCCCCATCTTTGTATTGTTAACTGGATGAATGCGAACCAAATCGCATTTCCATACGTTAAACAATAGAAATATGATCAGAAAAGCCGCATTTCCCTTCCTGTTGCTCATCGCTGCCACCCGTGTATTGTCAGCGCAGTGCGATCGTGTGGGCTGGGTGGCGAGTGTTACTCCGGGTTGTGGTGCGAAGATTATAGATCTCGACAATGGCTCTATCTACAGGGCCTACTTTGGCGCCGATAATTTGTCGGGGGGACAAACCATCTCCTTCACAACATCGGCAGCGCCCGTTCCGCCGGGCTGCTTGCCGGGAAGCGCTATTCCGGTTTCTCTTGTTTGCGTATCCGATACCTTGCCATGTACAGCCCACTATGGCTATTTCAGTGATGGTGACAATCCGCTGAAATTCACTTTCAGCGCCAACCTGTATGATCCGGATTCACAAATTTGCCACTGGGACTTTGGAGATGGTTCCAAGGCGTCGGGACCACAGGTTTCGCATGGTTTTCCATCTCAGGGTGAATATCAGGTTTGTCTGACTGTTTCCGATAACTTCGGCTGTTCGGCTGAGTACTGCGAAACAGTTCTGGTCAGTGCCCAGGTCACAAACGGATGCGGGTACACCATACAGGCAACGGCTGTCGGAACACAGTTGTACTGCAAGTTGTCACCAGTTGACCCCGCTGCCGATCCGGTGCAGTCTGTGCTTTGGTACACCAGTAAAAGCAGCAATGTACTCTCGCAGAACGAGTCGTTCAGCGCGCCTTTGCCTGGCTACGGAACCTATCAGGTATGTGCACAATACGTTATTTCCAATGCCAGTGGCTCCTTCACCTGTGCCTCGTCGCAGTGCAGGGAGCTCACAGTGGCCGAACCCGGATGCGAAAATCCTGTTATGGCAGACGCGACTGCGCTTTGTCCGAGTCAGTCGGCACTCTACATCCCCGTTTGTGGTTGCAACGGAGTGACCTATGGCAATGAATGTGAGGCTGTTGCAGCAGGAGTTTCCAACTGGAGGGCTGGTACCTGCGGAGAACAGAACATTCCCTGTGCTGCTCACATGGATGTACAGATTACCGAAGGATCGCCGGATGAAGGATATATTGCGCGTTTCATCAATCATTCATTGGTAGCCTACACGTTCGCTCAGATTGATTTCGGTGATGGCGGACAGCTTTGGGAGGGTACCAGCTGGGATACCATATATCACCCGTATCCTGCCGGAGGTGTTTACCGCACCAATCTGACTACCTGGACTTCCACAGGATGTGTTTCATCGGTGGTTCAGCTCCTTATAACAGATGCATCGCACATGACAGCCTCCGATGTGCCGGATGATACCGACTACGTTCGTCCGGGCGACACCAACAAGGATGGCAAGGCGAATGCCTATGACCTCCTTCCGATTGGCGTGGGCCATTATTCCAATGGCTCACCGCGTCCAGATGCCAGTACTTCCTGGACAATGCAGTTTGCCCCCAACTGGACCGAATCGGTAGCTGATATTGTTAATTACAAACACCTCGACTGCAACGGAAACGGCGCTGTAAACGAGTATGATGTTGATGTAATCAGTCAGCACTATGTTCCACTTGATACAACTACGGTTGTTCCGAGTACAAGTGCGCCCCAGCTGAGGGTGGTATTTGAAAGCGATACGGTTCTGGTAAATTCCGGAGTACCTGTACCTGTCGAGATAAAAGGCAAAGTACTACTTGGCAGTGCAACCCGTCCGGCACTTGGTGTTTACGGACTTGCATTTGCGATGCATTACCCCGAATTTGTGGGTCACAATCCGGAAGCCGACTACAAGAGCGATTATTTTGGCTCTCCCAACCATATTCTCTGGCTGTCACGCGATAACCACAACCGGTCGCAGCTTGATCTGGGTATTACCAGGAAAAACGGTCTGAATGCCAACGGATATGGTGCTATTGCCGAGATAACATTCCGTGCCGATTTCATCATTATTATTGATGTGGCTGGTCGTTCCAACGACCGTGTCATACCCTTTACTGTACCTGTCAATGGCATAAAAGCGATTGACAGCAAGGGGGATCCAAAAGACATTACCGTGCCTGTCGAACAGGACACAGTGTGGATCAAGCTCGTCGGTACAACTGCATCCGGGGAAGCACCAGGCGAAGATATCCTGATTTCACCCAATCCAGCCACCGTGTCGGCCACATTGCTGCTCGGTGATGTACAGGAAGCGCAGGTGGAGATAGTGGATCCTTCCGGCAAATCAGTAATGAATCAGTCCGTTGCGGGAAATACGATGAATCTTGCTTTGGGCAATTTCCCGGCTGGCATTTATACTGTACGGATACGAACAGAGAACAAATTGATTACAAAAAAACTGACTGTTTTGCAGCGGTCCTGAACCGTCGGGGTACCAAAAAGGGTTACCGGGGGATGAAAAACTCCCCGGCAACCCCGATACAAGAAGCCGGCTGACCCGGTCTTCGTTCACTCTTCTCAGAGATTTGCCTTAAAGAACATTTCGATCTGCTCAAACAGGTGTACCCTGTCTTTACCGGTTACATTGTGCAGGTGTTCCGGATAGACGAAGTAACTGATTTGTTT
>JBDLWO010000108.1:0-4491 GCA_039804245.1 Bacteroidota bacterium | reverse complement strand
TACCGGCGTTCTGGCCGCCGGTACACTGGGTCACTGCACGTATTTCGTATTCTCCGTCCTGATACCCTTCTGTATCCCACTGTACGATCTTGAACACATCATTGTCTAATTGTGCCTTGGGCACTTCAGTGATATTGATCCAGGCGCCATCACCGTTTTTGCGGCGTTGCTGCACACGAATCAATTCCAGGTCGGAGTCATAACGGTTGAATTCATTCAGCGTGATAAAGACAATATTGCCATCATTGGGCGTCAGCACCCAGTTTTGCAGCGGGAAACCCACGTCAATCGGGCTGCAGGGCTCCAGGAAGTGGACATCCAGATCAATTTGCTTGAAGAATGGCTCCGGAGGCCAGTCGCCGTTGCCAAGGGCATCATACCGGGCGCCTTCACAATCAGAAATCGCATAAAAGCTGAGATTCTCATAGTCATAGGCATTGGGACCACGGGCAATGGTCACGATAATCTCCTGCGACTGGCCGGGGCCGATCAGGAAGTTGCCGCTTGACTTGTTCTCACCCTGCACCTTAACCACCGCCCCATCAGGGTTAGAGGCATTATACAGCGCCAGGGAGTAGTAACGCCATTCATCCGTCTGGCTGACGTTGCCCAGATTGAATTTGAACACGGCCACGTCATTATCCAGCACATTGGTGGCAATTGACCTGTCAACTGTCAGTGTAAGTCCATCGCGAGGAACAGTATTCTCTTCATAAGGGCAAGAAGAGTTACCGGAGATCGTATTGAAAACAGGCGTTGCATAGGTACGATCCTGGAGTACGTCAACAGTAAAAACGTCTTTGACATCATCGTCAGCAAGAGTGTAACCAACTGTTTGAGAGTTGGTCTGTGTGTTACTGAAATCGGAAGCAACTCCCATAGTGATCTCCATTCCCAATTTTACTGTTCCTCCAGTACCATTGAGTAATGCACCCAGTTCCAAAGCAGCAGTACCTGTGACATCTACTCCAAAACCGTAAGACATACTTTTTGTATTTTCTATAGTTGTGGAATTTTCGTAAACGACACCGGCATCAAACGTCAGGTTTTTCTCAAAAACAGCCTGTGATTTCAGGTCGCGATTTCTCTGCAGAATATCACGCCATTGATTGGCAGATACCGTATCGCCAACCAGTTCCAGATTCGGGATTACCACTTTTTTGATTTGGTAACCAGAATACAGAAAAGTCGAAGCAAATTTGTCGGGAAATACTACAATATCAGGGTGAAGGTAGAAATCACAGTTCAGCGTATCATAGCGAAGATCATCAGTGATACCGAAAAGCAGGTTCAGAGCGCCACCAACGAAAACGTCGGCATCCTCGCCCTGGAGCACTCCATCACCAGAGGTTGAGATAGTTTCGTTTGATGTGATACATACCTCAGCTGATGTGTTGAAATTACCCTTGGTTGTTAAACTGACACCAAGTTCGAGATCGTTTTTAAGTTCGGTTTTAGTTTCTACCTCAGCGCCGACACCTGAAGAAACAACTGTTTCTGTACCGAGACTCATTTTAATGCCAGTACTCAACTTAGTACTCAAAGAAGCCCCAATTCCCCAGCCATTACACACAGTACTTCCCTTTTCGATAGTAGTACTCGACCCGTCGCCCGGGGGATCCCTCAATATCATTAGTGGAATAGATGGCGATGTGGAGGTAAAGTTTACCTGTCGCGGTCTCTGGCCAAGCACAACTGCCGAAGTAGAGACAGAGTTTTCAAATGTATTGGCTTCAGCCGCGATCGTCAGTGTCTTGGTATAGGGGGAAGCGATATTGGGAAAACTGGCTTTGAATTTATGTTTCAGTTTGCCAGTCGTCATCAATGTATCGAACGAAGCAAGATCAGCAATTTGATTATCAATGGTGAGTAAGGCCGTATCCAGATAGCACCTTCCACCATCATAAGGCTGATAAACCTTTATTTCAGTGAAATAAGGTTCTCCCTGTTGTAACATCTGCTGTCCGCAATCATTAGTATCCAAAACTGTCATCTCAATTTGTGGAGAAGAGTAGTAGATAAAGTCAGTAGTATCACTCAAGTCAGTGAGATCTACTTCCTTGCCACCCTGCAATTGAAAATAGTTATAGACAACACTATTGGAGTGCTCGGTAACAGCTACCGTGAATGGAAGAGGAGGAAGTTTGTCGAATTTGAATTTTCCATCTGACTCTGTCAGTTGCTGCTCCTTATAATAACAGCCATCAAGGGTTTCCACCTTTACTTTGACTATTGCCCCTTCCGGAATCACACTTTTGCGGCAAGTAGCATTCCCAGCCATCTGACCCTGTATGTGGCGCTTCACCTGATTACGGAACAATACGCCTGCAACAGGTGATACAACACTTTTGATATCCCAAAATGCTGGAAAATATGTGTGAGATTTAAAAACAGGCGTTAGCCGTGCTGTTGAACCTGGCTCGAAGTCAACTAAAAAAAATCCCTCAGAATCAGTAAATACAGGAGGTGAGTATCGCTTTCCGTTAACCAGAATTTCAACTCCTTCCTGAAAACAATCAGTATTTTCAAATCTAACATATCCGCTCACTGGTACCGTGCTCTGATCGGTGAAATCTACCTGATCTGCGCTGGTGTTCGATGGATTCAGTGTCACTAAACGGCTCGATGGTGTAAAAAGATGCGGTTCCTCATCCATTATGGCTGCTACTACACTGTGTGTTGCGCCGTAAATGGTACCACTGCCAGACAGGGCAAACCCATAATCATTGATTTCATTGCCATTACCCTCATTGAGTGGAAAGTAGTTCATCAAATCGCCTCGCTTCAGATCGGTGCCAACATTGACTGCCAATTGCAGGTCGGGCAGTGAAACAAGGCTGTTGTAAAACACAACATCGTCTATCAAACCGGAGAAGTAATTTACTAAAGTACCACTGCTGCGTCCGGCACCAAGCGTCCATGGAGTACCACCCGAAAAGTCGGTGGATATCCCGCTGAACGTATGCGAACCCGCCAGATCACCGTTTCGATACAGCGTCACCGCTGCATCACTGCTGCCGGCCGGTTTGTCTATCACAAACGACAAACGATGGAAACCCATGCCCAATGTACCAAAATCATGCTGGTTGCCACCCATCTCAAGGATGATATGGCCTGCATTGACGTGCAAACCAAAGTGCATAGTACTTCCATCCTGCTTTGTCAGCAGACACTGATCACCAGAGAAATCGAATGCTTTTACGGTTATTTCTACCGTGGAACTGTCAGAAAGGTCAAAATCTGTCAGTTCTGCGTATTGATTATTCACCGAATTAAACTCCAGCGACTGGTTGAAGTAAAATTTCTTCGATGGGGTGGCTACAAAGGTGGTACCAGCGCCGTAATTCACTCCTTCAATCTGATAAAAACCGGTCTCATCTGTCACGCCGGCGTTCACCACATTGGGTCTGTCGGAAACCCACTCGGCTCCGCACAGATACATCCTGATCCTGCTGGATGACAAATCGAATCCTTTGGTTCCAACCCCCTCATCGAACTTCCAGTAGGCAACGAGCCCCTCGGTACCTGCACCGATGCTCTTGTTCATCAGCATCTGGATTTCGGTTTGTGACAGTTGCCGATCGAAAATACGCACATCATCTATGCCGCCTTTCAGGTAGCCTCCTGCCAGGCCCGTTTTCTTGCCTGTAAACAACAGTGAACTGTCCGCTGTAATTTCCCCCACGGCAGTACCCGCCAGTTCGCCGTCCACATACAATAACAGTGCGGCGCCGTTATAGGTGGCAGTCACATTGTGCCAGTCATGGGCTCCGGCAGATGGAAAAACATACGATATTTCCGTAATATCAGCAGGCGATTTGCCAATAGCAAATTTCACCCCGGGCCCACCGGACTGAGGCAGTGAGTGCATCCACCAGTTTTTTCCAATATGACTTCCGAAATCAATGATCCCGGAGTTGTCATCGTCGGTGTCCAGTTTTACCCAGGCTGAAACGGTAAAAGCACTGACAGGAAACCGGTCATCATGCTCGGCGAAAGCCGTGGCCTGTCCGTTGAAATACAGCGATGTTCCTATGGTGGGTGTAAGCGTCACCACAGCACCGGGTACGGGATTTCCGGAAAATGATTTTACCTGACCCGTCACCACACCGTTCGGATTCAGAAACCCGAGCGATGAACCTCTGTAACCCTCCCCAAACTGATTCACACCCGCCACTTCGTATGTGTAAAACTGGCCAGCCAGTACATTGAAATCAATAAAAGAATTGACATTGCCCTCCACCGTCGCCAAAAGAGCACCATTCCGATAGATGTTGAAGGAGTTGCTCTTCGGACTGAGCGGATCCGGTTTCCAGACAATCTGAATACGGTCAGGAAGATCGCCTTCTGTACCCCGAACGGAAGGAGCGGAAGGAGCAAGCAAAAACCGCGACCAGAATCCTAATGCAGTATTCTTTTGCGGACCAAAACTGACCCCGACCAATGGCTGACCTATTGTGAAATTGGATCTTTTCTTGGTATTCAGCGCAT
>JBDLWO010000107.1:0-26592 GCA_039804245.1 Bacteroidota bacterium | reverse complement strand
AGGGCTCCAAACTGGTTGGTACCGGCGGTGGCTCCTATCCATATCAGGGTTATTCTGTGGCCATCAATGCCGACGGAAATACCTTTATCACAGGTGGACCAAATGACGCATCCACGCTCACAGGTGCAGTGTGGGTTTTCACCCGCAGCGGTTCTTCCTGGTCTCAGGAGGGAGGTAAACTGGTTGGTACAGGCGCTTCGGGTGCTTCCCGCCAGGGCGGCTCGGTTGCTATCAGTGCCGATGGAAACACTGCTGTGGTTGGTGCTTTCGGTGATGCTACCAATGTCGGTGCCATGTGGGTGTACAAGCGTACAGGAACCTCCTGGGCGCAGCAAGGCGCCAAACTTACAGGTTCAGGCTCCACAGGTCCTGCCAAGCAGGGTACTTCAATTGCTCTCTGCTCGGTTGGAAACACTGCCATCCTCGGCGGTCCTACTGATGCATCCAATAAAGGGGCTGCATGGGTTTTTGTTACCGGTTCAAGTTCCTCTTTCTCCCCCTCATCTGATGAGCGTCAGCAGGAGGTAACTTCCGTTGCCGGTTTTGTTCTCCATCAGAATATTCCGAACCCGACAGCAGATCGTACAACTGTTGCCTTCACGCTGCCTGAAGCATGCACTGCAGAGTGGCAGATTACTGATGTAAACGGAAGGGTAATATTTGCCCTGCAACGCGAATATCCCGCAGGAGAAAACACTGAAACATTCGATATGAGCAAGTACAACGGTATGTTCCGCTACACGCTCAAAACGCCATTCGGTGTCAAGACAAAGAATATGACTGTAATCAAGTAAGTCATACAGACTTGCCCGGATAAATAGAAACGGGTCTGGTTTTTCGGAAGAAAAATCAGACCCGTTTCTGTTTATGGATCAATATTGAATGGTTTTCGCAATCAAAATAACAGGCTTACCCCTTCAATGCCTCCCGCGCAATTACCAATTTCTGAATTTCAGAGGTGCCCTCCCCAATGGTACACAACTTGGAATCACGATAGTATTTCTCTACAGGGAAATCCTTGGTGTAACCATAGCCACCAAAAATCTGTATTGCATCCGTACTGACCTCAACTGAAACCTCCGAGGCGTAATATTTGGCCATGGCAGCCTGTTTGGTGCATTTGGATCCCGCATCCTTGAGTGCGCCCGCCTGACGGGTAAGGAGCTCAGCAGCCTCTATTTTGGTAGCCATATCAGCCAGTTTGAAAGAGATACCCTGGAAACCGGAAATCGGCTGACCAAACTGATGACGCTCTCTGGAGTATTGTACAGAAGCCTCATAGGCGCCCTTGGCAATACCTAATGCCAGCGATGCAATGGAAATCCGGCCTCCATCGAGTATTTTCATGGCCTGTATAAAGCCCTCCCCGACCTCGCCCAGTACCTGCGATTCATGAACCCGGCAGTTTTCAAAAATCATTTCTGCCGTTTCACTGGCCCGCATACCCAATTTATTTTCTTTTTTGCCTGCATGGAAGCCGGGAGCACCGCGTTCCACCACAAAGGCTGTCATGCCACGGCTGTCGAGCAACTCACCCGTTCGCGCAATGACTACTGCCACATGTCCGCTTTTACCGTGTGTAATCCAGGATTTGGTGCCATTGATTACCCAGCTGTCCCCGTCGCGGGTGGCTGTACACTGCATACGCATGGCATCTGAACCGGTATTGGGTTCGGTGAGCCCCCAGGCGCCGATCCATTGACCCGAAGCGAGCAACGGCAGGTATTTCTGTTTCTGTACTTCATCACCGAACATCAGTATATGGTTGGTGCACAGCGAATTATGCGCCGCTACGCTCAGCCCGATAGAGCCGCATACCCGGGCGATTTCTTCGATAATGGTGATGTATTCCTGATACCCGAGTCCGGCGCCCCCGTATTGTTCAGGTACCAATACTCCAAGGAACCCCTGATCACCCATGCGGTGAAAAAGATCCATGGGGAAATACTGTGCCTCATCCCATTCCATGACATGAGGTCTGATTTGTGATTCTGCAAAATCGCGCGCACTTTGGCGAATTAATGGCAGATTGTGGTGGTGATCTGCTGAGATAAACATGGTCAGAGCTGGTAAATTATTGATTCAGAACAAATATGAGAAAAACAAACTTTTACTTGGAACAAAGATAACGGATTTGGGTTCAACCGTATTTTGGGATACGTTGACAGGAGGCTTCTGATTTGTTTTCAGTGATCATGATTCTCCGGAATACAACGTTTCTGTACCTTTGTCGCCCTAAAAAGAACATCATGTCGCTGGCACCAGACACAAAAATTACGCTCACAGGCGATCTCGGAAGCGGAAAGAGCGCTGTTTCCTCCATTCTATGTGAAAAAACGGGCTTCGAATATCTGTCAACCGGCCGTATTCAACGGAAAATAGCCGAAGATATGGGGGTGGATACACTCGAGCTGAACCGCCGTTCCGATACTGACCCGAGTATTGATGAGCGGATTGACAGTGTGTTTATTGAACTCTCCAAAGACCCCAGAGGCTATATAGTAGACAGCCGTATGGCCTGGTTCTTCATACCGGGCTCTTTCAAGGTGTATCTGCAAACTGATGTCCGTGTAGCTGCTCAGCGTATTATGAATGACCCGAACCGAAACGGGGAACAGTATGGCAGTGAAGAGGAAGCTGTTGAGAAAATCCTCGCCAGAAAAGCCAGCGAAAATGCCCGTTTTCTGAGTAAGTACGGGGCAGACTGCGCCAATCTGAACAATTTTGATCTGGTAATTGATACAACCAGCCGAACCCGGGAAGAAGTAGCTGAGCTGATTTTTCAGGCCGCGGCCAACCGCTGATCATCCTTTTGTCACCAGCATCACCTTCTCGCCTTTCTCCAGATTACATTTCCAGATGCCGTTCTTTACACCGATATTGCTGCGTTTGCCTAATGCATACCAGTTGCCCGGAGGTAGCGAGAGGGTGAGCTGACCGCCCTGCTCGGCTGTTATCCTGATATTTTTGCCGTATTCGGCACTGACAAGGAATGCGCCCTCGGCCCGCAGATTTCTGAACGATACTCCTGAACGCCATTTATCCGGTGTGGCTGGGAAAACCCTGACGACGCCGTTCTGGCTCTGTAACAGCATTTCCTGCAATCCCGATGCAAAAGCAAAGTTGCCCTCCAGTGTGAAGGGATCATAAGTGAATGAAGAGTATCCTTTACCCGACTGATCGCCATTCAGGTGAAATGAATTGGATGAAACGAAAGACGAGGCAAAAATGTGCAGTGCCTCGCGCGCACCCTCGCCATCCCGCGCACGGGCCCTCAGGTTTGCAAGCCACGCCCAGGAATATCCACACCATTGCGATGGCCCTACAGAATCGAGCAGGGCGAGTGAGCGCCTGATAACAGCCCGATCAGCTTCATCCTCCCATTCGAGCAATCCCAGCGGATGTATGGCCATCAAATGGGAAAAATGCCGGTGGCTTGTCCGGTATGGTAACCCGGGAGCAAACTTCAGGGCTCCATCCGGTTCCAGGGCGTATCCCGGCAGCTCCCGGCTCATACTAAGCCAGTGTTCAGATTCGTGCTTCAGAGCCAGTTCTCCGGCAAGTTCAGAGGCTTTTTCAAAAACAAAACGGGTGAGCGACAGATCGT
This sequence comes from Bacteroidota bacterium, assembly GCA_039804245.1. Taxonomy (GTDB): domain Bacteria; phylum Bacteroidota; class Bacteroidia; order Chitinophagales; family Saprospiraceae; genus M3007. The sequence goes on along the minus strand of JBDLWO010000107.1, from coordinate 22,985 downwards.
AGTTGGTCCAGGTATCTGGAAACCACGCGCTGATGGAGTTGTCGTTTATCTCGGGAGAAGACGATAGAGGAAGCACCCGAATGCCCTGTGCATTTTTTCGCGTTATCTCTGAAAGGTGCGTAGCCACGTCGCGCAGGAATGGCCATGCATGTTCCTGCAGCCACTCCCGGTCGCGGGAGTAGCGCCAGTGCTGATAATAATGCTGGGCACACCACGCTGCTATGGTTGGCGAACAAGAATATTGTATCCAGCCACCCATCTCGGTACCATCAAACGTAGTTACACCGGGAATGTTGAGTCCGGATGTACCGAAGTATTTCCTGGTATATGCTCTGTGTACTTTCTCATTCCTCTCCAGGTGGTTCAGATAGCTCAGGCCTTCCGATAAATGATTGGAAGTATATGCCGGCCAGTAGCTCATCTGGGTATTCAGATCGTGATGCAGGTCTCCCTTCCAGGGTGGCAGTCTGCCATTATCTGCCGTCCAGACAGCCTGCAGACTGATCATGGGGCCGTTTTCACGGGCTGTACACCCGAATTTGTACATGTCGAGATAATACTCTCTTTCTATCAGTGAATCGGGTATTGAAACCGAGGATTTCGCCCAGTAAGCCTCCCACCATGCTTTAGAAGCGCTGAATGAGTTATCAAAACCGTGTTCAATGGCTTTTTTTACCAGTTTTTCTGCTTTTTGTTGGCTTTTTTGCCCGGGTAACTGGCTCGAAATACTCCATACGCCCTCGAAGTCTCCCCCGGCCTGTTGCTTTACTGCTACCGAAATTTCATAGTTGAAACCACCCCAACCCGCCTGCCGGTATGTCCACAAGCCCTTTTTTATTTCTGGTTCCCCCTGTATGTATCCCAGTCGGGCAAGATCGCTTCCCTGTACGGAATTGGAATTTCCCGTCTCTTTCAGGGCCCCATACTGAGGCGCCAGTAATCTTGTGATATCTTCAGGCTTTCCGAATCCATGACACCTGAACCAGCCTTCCTGCGCGCCCGCGTGGACGAAGGTTTCCAGTGTTCTTCCATCAGCCCAACGAATAGTGGCAAGCCCGGTGGCAATATTCAGGGTGACTCCATTTTTCTGAATATCTCCTCCGATGCTGAATTCCAGTGCGCCACCAGGTAATTTGGTGGGTCCGGCTTCTCTTTCATAGGGAGCGTCAAAATACTCCTGTACAACGCCATATTCTCCCTTTTTCACCTGTTCACCTACCCAGTTATAGCTGAATTCCGGACGGGCCAGTCCTTTCATGGGCCGCAGGTCCCATAAATCGGCACGGTCGAGGGCAAGGCGCAGATGACCGTCTTTTTGCCATACCAAACAGCCAACTGTACCGTTACCCAGCGGTAAACCTTCATTCCACCTCAGGGGAATATGGTCAAGAACAAGGTTATGCCTGGAATCAGGCTGGGCTGTCAGCACAGCCGGAAGCAGAAAAATCAGCAGGAGTCGCATGAATATGTAGTCTTGATTACTCTGTATTTTCTTGTCTGAACCTGTTTGGCAGGCAGGCTTTTTCCACTTTTTCATTGAGCTGTTCGTAGGTTTCAGCTGGTATCCTGTGCCGTATGGATTGCAGAAATTGTCGTAATTTTTGGTACTCGCTTTCATTCAGCACACCGTCTTCCATGAACGCCCCGAACAGCTCGGAGAAATTCTCACTGACATTGCGCGCAAATTCAACACGTTTGACCTTGTCTTCCACGAAAGCCATGAAGTACATACCTTCGGTATAACCCAATTTTCGTTTCAGTACCAGATCATCCACTTCTTCCTTGATGTTTACAAGTCGTCGTGCTGCTATTTCCGGACTGATCTGCTGGTCTTCAAACTTCTGGAATACCTGTCTGACTTTTTCAAAGTAACGTCTGATCAGTGATTCTCTGCGTCGGTAAACCAGGTATCCCACGAATGCGGTAAGCAAGGCTGTCGCAGCAACCATCGTTATCTCCACCAGGTAGCCGGTGTCTTTCAGCAATCGCAACTGTTGTGCGAGGAAACTGGTGCGCGGCATCAGCCCGTTCTCGTCTATCGTATATTCGATGTCATCGAAGTCGCTCATTCTGAGTTGTTTATCAGGCTTCAGTGCATTCAGGTGACTGATAACGGTCTGTTTCAGCTTCCCGCGATCATCGGGATGATAGTATGACCGCAGGTTTGTACCCTGACCCATCTGGAAACCATCACCAAATCTGTCGCGCAACAGCTCATTGATCCGGATGAAATAGAAAACAAACGCCCGCTTGTATGCTCTGTGCTGAAGAGCATCCGCTTTTACAGAATCGAGTAATCCGTTTTTTTTCTGCCAGTCGAGTACAGCAATCAACTCCCTGGGATTGGGTTCCAGTATGTACTGGCTACCCAGGCGCTTGAAGTGCTCTTCGTTGAACTCTGTTTTTGAACCGGGCCCCAGATGGGTGACGGAAATGAGATGAAAGTTTTCCGGCATTGTATAGCGTATTCCATCTGTTTCCATTTCAACCTTGCGAGAGCTGAGTGCTTCCCAGAGTGTAGCGCCAAAGAATGTTTCGGGATTGATTTTGTCAAAGTTATCCACTACCGCCACGAAACGTCGCTCCGGATGCCGCCGGCATTTTTCCCAGAACTCGAGTAATTCCCCCGGTATAAAACGACCTTGCTCATCTTCCGATCCAATGTACTTTTTATGGTACTCCATGTCAAACCCCGGAGCGCAGTCTATTGACAATACCCGTTCAGTACTGCCCGCGATCAGATTTGCGGCTCTTTTGGCCTGTTTTGTTGCCCCTGTACCTGTTACACCCGAGATAACTGTACGCTGGCTCCCGAAGGCCGTCAGTGTGAGTTTCCTGAATGCCCGCCATTCAATGTTGGCAGGTGCCGGCTGACTAACCAGATGCAATCCTGCAGTGTCTCCCGGAATAAATCTGACCTTGTGTATCTGGCAATAGAGCCACTGCAATGAGTCAGGTACATCCGAAATAAGCGTCGTATTTTCCTCCAGTAACAATCCGCTCCTGATCCAGAGCGGATCCTGCCGGTCGCGTGTGCCGAACCACAGAAAAGCCACTGCAACCGGGAGCAGAAGCAGCCATGAATAGCGGTATGAAAAACGCGAGGTCAACCTGAGTATGATGAGTTATCGCCGGATATTATTCTGCGGGCCCGAGAATGATCCGGACCGGAGTAGCACGCTGACCATCGGTACTTATCCGGCAGAAATAAACGCCTGCCGCCAGGCGGCGCCCGTCTTCATCGCGCCCGTCCCAGCGCAATTGTTGCGGACCACTTTCCTGTTGCTGATCGCTCAGCAAGCGCACAACACGGCCAGTTCTGTCGTACACCTGCGCCTGTACGCGCGCGCCGGAGGTCAGATAATACCTCAAAATTGCCTCATCGGAAAACGGATTGGGCGTAACAGACTGGATACTGACAGCCCGGTTATCCTGCTCGACCGATGACTGAGCCACGGTTATCCTGCTGAAATAAACATCCTGACCACCGGTAAATGTACCTGCCCATGTCAGGTTCGCTCCTCCATTATCAGAAATCATATGGAAGTAATCGCCCATTTTTTGCTGTTGCGGCCACCCGATATGAGGGTCGAATGACTGTGACATACGCTGACTGGGCGACCAGGTTTCCCCGCCGTCTGTCGAATAGGAGTAATAGAGTGATGAGAGCACGGTACCCGGATTGTCGCGGGTATCCAGCCAGACAACATCTATCCGGCCGTTGGGCGCTACAGACATCGTGGCCATCCATTGCCAGGCCGGTGCGCCGTTATCGTCATTGATGCGAACCGGAGTACTCCAGGTTTCGCCATTATCGTCGCTGCGGATGAACATCACCTCTGCCGGATCCGAATTGTCGGGCAAAACAACCGATTGAACCTGGTATATCTGTCCGAAAAGTGGCCCCGGTGCATAGTTTACGGCAATCCAGTTCTGTCCTTTCAGACCGGCAGGGTTCGGATCCTGATTCTGCCATTGCCCCGGTATATAACCTCCAATATTAACCGGTATGGCAGTAGGTTCCCACTCGGTTGTTTCATTTTCATTCTCCGCGTTGGAAGAGCGGGCAAAGGAACCATCTGCTCCCGATACGAATAGTGTTCCGTCCGGCGCAATGGCACAGGTACCCCAGTAAACCTCGGGCGAAATTCTCACACAATTTTCATACGAATCACCTTCATCGGTAGAGCGGGTAAAATTATTGTCCGGACAGGCGGAATAATACGATGTCCAGTGCTCATAAATGTTTCCTTTGCCCGGACCATCTGTCTGGTCAATAACCATCCACTGTTTGTCGCCGCCAATCGCATAAGGGCCATTATCCCAGGTGCCGAGTCCCGTAGAGCGATATACATTGCAACTGAATTCGTTATTGTTAATCAGTGTAAGGCTGTTGTAGTAAAACCGGCCCTCGGCATCGGTAGCCAGAACCGGATCTGAACGAAACACACCCGGATTGATGGAACCGGGGAATGTCCAGTGCATACCGCCATCTGTACTGTACGCATAGCCGGCCTGACGGAAGCTGCTCTCAATATTGTCAAATTGCCTCCATCCAATCATCATTTTATTCGGCTCAACAGGACTGATAGCAATGGATGGCTCGTTGGCTGCATCATTCAGGATGTTTTGTCCGCTGGCATTCACATTCACCTGTACCGTCCAGATATTGGCCCCCGAATAGTTATATGCAGGGGAAACAGCCGGATTTTCCGGGGATGCTGGCGGCAGATACGGATCGGAAGGTATCTCCAGATGTTGCTGGGCAAATGCGGCTGGTACGGAACATACCAGGAGAAACAGGGTATTTCTAATTGTTTTGATGATGGGCATCAGTAATCGGATTTTTATGAAACAGCAAAGGTATGTAACAGCCTTATGAAAGTAGTCAGTCATGCCTGTTTTGCATGATACAATCATTTGTTTCGGCATTCCCTTTAAATAACGCGTTTCTGACCAGCCTGAATATCATATTGACCAGAATAACAGAGGTGTTCCAGCAGGGAAATGACTGATTTCTCCGGGTAATTCCAGGAAACCGCCAGCATTCAGCAGACTCGAATAATCACCTGATCCCTGATGCCGGAGCGGAGAGGCTGTCAGTTGCCCGCTTTCATTTACCCGGAGCGTCGCCTGGCTGAAAAGGGTCAGATTGGGCTCAAAAATGACTTCTTCAGCCAGCAGTACTTTGTGAACTGATTCCGGAAGCCCCAGGGAGGCCTCGAGCCAGGGTTTGACATAACGAACCATGCAGGCCATGGTTGAAACCGGATTCCCGGGCAGTGCAAAGACGGTTACATGACCTTTTTTGCCAAACCAGAAAGGCTTGCCAGGTCTTTGCCTGACACCTTTTATCAGCTTGCTCACTCCAAGGTATGCAAGTGCATCGGGGATGTAGTCGAATTTTCCCGCCGAAATGCCGCCACTCACAATAATTACATCGTACGACTCCAGGGCATCATGCAGCGCATTTCTTACCTGCTCCGGTTCATCGGGGAGGTGAAAAAGTCCGGCTTCAATTCCATACGGCTGAAGTAATGCATGGCATGTAAAACTGTTGGATCTCCTGATCTGAGTGGGCCCCGGAGTTTCGTGTATGTCCACCAGTTCGTTGCCGGAGGAAAAAACGGCTACCCGCGGTGGCTTTATCACGCCAGTCAGGTGGCAACCGACCGATGCCGCAATGCTGGTTTCAACCGGGCCAATACGTCTGCCCGGCAGCATCAGCACATCTCCGCGCCTTCTGTCTTTGCCTTTCAGATGAATGTTCTGGCCCTGTTTCACTTCACCATTCAGCAGGGCGATTCCTCCGTCAATATGTACATGTTCGTAGGGTATGACAGTATCCACGCAAGATGGCAGAGATGCTCCTGTCATAATTTCTACACAGGTGCCGGAGGGTATTTGTACCGGACCGCTCTCGCCGGCGCCAATAATGCCCGAAATGGGAAATTTTCGTAAACCGGACTGATAATCGGCATATTGAATTGCAATTCCATCCATGGACACCCGGTTGTACGGGGGGATGTCGCGGTCAGCAATTATCTCCTGTGCAAGTACGCGCCCCTGTGCGCGCAGGAGCGGAATATATTCTGTCTCTGGAGAGAACAGATGATGTCTGACAATATCCCAGGCTTCAGCTACAGTCATCATGATCAACGTAATTCAACAGCGTAACCATCACAGGGGAATACTAACCAGGTATCGGGTGGGATCAGATTTCTGTCCTTCCACACCTTTTTTACCCACATCAGCGCATTTTCATGTTCTCTGGCGATTGACTGCCATTTTTTCATTCCTTCTGCAAATTCTGCAAAGACAAAGATTGCGGTACCGGGCCCTGAATCTATCCGGAGATCAGCCTCCCATTTCAGTATCCTTTGCCCGAAAATGGCTTCTACCGGACTGGCCGCAGTTATCACGGCAGCGGGATACCGATGGGCAATGAAAGTACTGAAATCGTTCCACTGCCGTACCAGTCTGTCAACGGATACCTGTTCTCCCGATTTTTTTATCCCGACCTGGTGTTCCGCGAGAGCATACTTTTGTTCTTCGGAAAGTGTGCCGACTGTACAGAGCAGCGACCGGAGTAACTGCGTCAGCGCCGGGGTATAATCACCATTGAACTCTATCCATCCTCCCCATGAAACAGGCTCTCCCCAATCGGGTACCATTTCAGCCGGAGCTTCTGATGTTACGGATATCTGCTTTTGAATCAGTCCGTTATGGCGCCCTTTTCGTTCTGCCGGAAATTCGGCAGTAGTTTCTTCTGCGGATATTTCTCCCCAGTCACGTGGTTTGTAGATTACCTCCGTTTCACAATGAAGCGATTTTTCATTGTGATAGAAAGGTGTTTCTGTGGTATCCGGGTCCAATGTTGGTGTATCCTCGTTGCCATTGTTGAACACCCTGTTAAGCCATTTGGTACTCTTCACAGTAGTAGGGAAAATCAGGTAGTCACGCGGGCGTGTAATACCTACATACAACAGCCTTGTTTCTTCCTCCAGGGCCTGTATTCGTGCGATTTCCCACTCTTCAGTCTGTAAAATTGCTTCTTCAAGATTGGTGCGCCCCAGTTGGTCGGCATAGGGATTCAACCAGAATCGCAGCCATCTGCGGCCCAGAATATCGTTCAGGTCAGGTTTTTCTGATTCGGAAACGAGGTTAATACCCCATATTTTTTCCTTGAGGTTCTGATCGAGGTTGTGACATACGGTTACAGGGAATTCAAGCCCCTTGCTTTTATGGTAGGTCAGAACTTTTACTGCATCATCACCTTCGCCCGAGCCCTGCAGATCGCCGCCTGAGGCCGACAGTGAATTGGTCCACAGCAGAAAGCCACCGAGTGTGGCCGCCGAGTGCAACCGCTTGCAGGCCGATTCGTAATCAAGCGCATAACGGCGCAGACGGTCCAGATTATCGAGTCTCTGATGAATGTTGCCAAGCCGGGCAACCACCCGGCGCAAATCGAGCTCGGTAATAACCAGTTCCAGAATTTCCGAGGCGGAAAGATCGGTAGTATGCGACCTGAGTGTGTCGAGCTGTTCGAGAAAAGGATTTTCTTTTGCCCACCGGGAATAGTGTTCCTCCTGTTCACGCCGGTGAAGATATTCAAGCCTGTCGTTGACCATTTCACTGAGATCCATAGTGCCGGTGAGCAGCAGTATTTCAGCCACGCTGAGCGAATCGGATGCTGTGAGCAGGTATCTGAGGCAGGCGAGTGCGAGTCTTGACTCCTTTGTGTGAAGCAGACCTGCACGACTGATGGACGCTTTCAGACCTGACCGGTGCAGAGCCTCGGCCATTGACAGGCATCCGGCATTATTTCTGCACAAAACGGCTATATCTCCCGGTCTGACCGGCCTGCTCTCTTTCCTGTCTTTTCCCTGATATATATGCGGTGCTCTTTCCAGAAAAATCCGGATCTGATCGGCAATACAGTTGTCTGACCAGGGAGCACCCGGCACCTTGCGATTATCCGGTTCGGCTTTGAAATGCCAGTGAATGAGTCCGCGCCCGACCTCCTGTAGCTCTTTGTCGGCAGTGAAGGCTGGCTCCAGCACAATCTGCGCCTCCGGCAATGCTGTAAATGCTCTTTTGAAAATGGCATTGGATGCATATACCAGATCGGGACGGCTCCGCCAGGATTGCCTGAGAATATCTGTGTCTTTTACGCCGCCGGTTGCTTCAATTACTGCCTGCATGAGAGCGGGTTCTGCCCCCCTGAATCCATAGATGCTTTGTTTGGGGTCGCCCACCCAGATTGCCTGATCGGCTATTTCGCTGAGCTTCAGGAATATGTCAAGCTGAATAGGGGAGGTGTCCTGAAATTCATCCACTAACAGGAGACCGATACTTCCCCGCAGCGCTTCTTTCACATCGTCGCGGCGTAACAGTCGGCTCACTCCTGCTTCCATGTCGGTATAGTCAATCAGACCGCGTTTCTTCTTGTACTGTTCGTACTCTTCAAGCGCATCCGAGGCGATGTCAAAAGCCAGATCCATATATCCTTTGATATCTTCCCTGAACTGAGGGTGCTGGTCGTGGCTTCGGGCGAGATTGATCAGGTCTTCTGTCAGATCCCGGCTTTTGGCCCCTACGGTCAATTTGGCGAGTTTCGACCACTCATGCCAGTATAGTTCTCCGCGGAACTTGAGTTGATTGGCAACAGATCGCAAATTTTCGATACCATCCATTGTCGTTTTGGTGGTATCGGTGCTGTTTTCCTCAAGGGCGGCTATGGTTTGGTCTATGGCAGACAGCAGCCTGTTGTTCCATACTGTGGCATCGGTATTGGCGGCGGGCGGGAGCAGTCGTTCGAAGGACTGCCACGACAACTGCTTGCTGTGCTGCAGCACCTCCATCGAAAAGTTGTTCGCGCGTGCCACCTCTGTTATTTCCTTGATATCGCGCCGCCAGTCGAAGGCGCCACCGTACGACTTTTTGGTGAGGCCGAGCCGGTCGGCCAGCAGATTCATTCTTTCCGTGCGCTCCTGCGTGAGCACCTGCGCGAGAGACTCATTGAAAATACGCTGCTCGTCGCCATCTGCAATGATTTCAACCAGTGGCGATACACCGGCCTCAAAAGCAAAACGCTGCAGCAGTCGGGTGCCGATGCTGTGTACGGTGCCGATGAGAGCTTCACCGAGCTCGGTTGCCGCATCGTTCTCACCCTCCTGCAGCAGTTTGAGGCGTACACGCTCCTGTAGTTCGGCGGCGGCTTTTTTGGTGAAGGTGGTAGCTATAATGCCGGAGGGATGTACCTTCCCTTCCTTCATCAGTGTAAACATTTCGCCCGTCAGGCGGTGTGTTTTGCCCGATCCGGCGCCGGCAGATATGATTTTTATATTCACAGATAATTCTGAAATACGTGAGGTGGGGATGTTGACGGACAAATATAGTCCGAAATTCTGTCAGGATACAAAAAAAGCCCCGTGCCGAAGCGCGGAGCCCTGATATATATAGTTTCTCGACTGCCTAGCTGATTTTCGCAAACCTTGCCTCCACGGCATTCCAGTCAACTACATTCCACCATGTAGTGATGTAATCCGGGCGTCTGTTCTGATAGTGGAGATAATAGGCGTGTTCCCACACATCAAGACCGAGAAGGGGAGTACCCTTTTTCTCGGCAATGTCCATCAGTGGGTTATCCTGATTGGGAGTGGAAGTGATGAACAAGTTCCCATCGGAGCCCACGCACAACCATGCCCAGCCCGAGCCGAAACGGGTAGCGCCTGCCTGGGCAAACTGTTGCTGCATAGCCTCGAAAGAACCGAAGTCCCGGGCAATTTTTACTCCCAGCGCTCCACCGGGTGTACCGCCGCCATTCGGCGACATACTTTCCCAGAAGAAAGTGTGATTCCAGTGGCCACCGCCGTTGTTGCGCACAGCCATCGGAAGAGCAGAGATGTTGGCCAGAAGTTCCTCAATGGATTTGCCCTCGTGCTCGGTTCCCTGAATGGCTGCATTCAGGTTGTTCACGTAAGCTGCATGGTGCTTTCCGTGGTGAATTTCCATGGTTTTTGTATCAATATGCGGCTCAAGTGCATCATGCGCATATGGGAGGTCGGGAAGAGTGAATGCCATATTTGTGTGTATTTTAGTCTGATTGTTAACAGGTAACCTTAAAACAATGTTGCTGCCAAAAAGTTGTCAGAACATCCCCATCGGGCAGTTATCAGTTTTTGCAGCCATAAACAGGCCAATCATTTACATTTACGCCGGTTTATCCTGATGCAGAAAATATCATTGCCTTGACTCTAACGACCGCATATCTACCCCCTGTTTCCTGGTGCCAGTCAGGTCTGGCAGCAGGTGCATTAACTATTGAAGGGAACGAGCACTACCAGAAGGGCTCCTGGCGCAACCGTTGCGAAATTGCAGGGCCTAACGGCCGCCAGTTACTCAGTATCCCGCTCGTAAAAGGGAAAAACAACAAAATGCCTGTTCGCGAGGTGCGCATTGCCTACGATGAGCCCTGGCAGCGACAGCACTGGCGCTCTGTCCGTACCGCCTACGGAAATGCTCCTTTTTTTGAACATTATGCCCATGAACTGGCCTGTTTTTATGAAAAAAAGTATATTTTTCTATTCGATTTCAACTTTGAATTGATAGAATATGTACTTTTACAGAAGATGAAAGTGCCGGTACCGATTCTCATAACTGACTCATACCAGCCCTTCATACCCCACCCACCGGTAACATCGCCCCGATATCCACAGGTTTTTGAAGATAAAAACGGTTTTTTACCCGACTTGTCTGTCCTTGACCTGCTGATGTGTGCCGGCAAAAACGGCCTCGATTACCTTTTGTAGTTTTCACCATTTTTCTGATGCCTTTTTGCCATGTCTTCTACTTCACGTCGCAGTTTTATCCGTCATACAGCAGCTCTGCTGGGCTCTGCTGCACTCCATCAGCATGCAGCCGCTGCTTTCCCGTGGCTGTCACCAGATTACGCCGGCCTGAAGGACGCGGCCTCCGACGAGGATTTCTGGCGACAGGTGCGCCTGGCTTATGCCGCCAGTCCAACCATGATCAACCTGAACAACGGCGGTGTTTGTCCCATGCCACGCGCTACCATGGATGCACTTGATTACTACAACCGCATGTGCAGCGAGGCTCCTTCCTATTATATGTGGCGTATTCTCGATCAGGACAGGGAACCACTCCGCGAAAATCTCGCGTCAATAGCGGGCGTCAACCCGGATGAAATTGCCATCAACCGCAATGCCACCGAATCGCTGAATACTGTTATATTTGGTCTTGATTTCAAACCTGGCGACGAAGTGGTGCTGTCGAAGTACGACTATCCCAACATGATCAATGCCTGGAAACAACGCGAAAAACGCGACGGCATCAAATTGGTCTGGGTTGACCTGGAGCTGCCCTCCGAAGACGAGGATTATCTCACCAACGCGTTTGTTTCCAGATTTACCGAAAAAACCAGACTGGTTCATATCACGCACATGATCAACTGGTGCGGACAAGTGCTGCCGGTAAGGAAAATCGCCGAAGCTGCGCGCGCACGCGGGATAGATTCACTGGCAGATGCCGCACACTCTTTTGCGGTGCTCGACTATAAAATTCCCGATCTGAAATGTGATTACTGGGGTACCAGCCTGCACAAATTCCTCTGCGGACCTATAGGTACCGGTATGATGTGGATCAGGAAGGAAAAAATTGAAAAAGTATGGCCGCTGCTCTCTGCCCCCGAAACACAAACCACGGATATCCGGAAATTTGAAAACCTCGGAACCCGCAGTTTTCCGATTGAAATGGCACTGGGTTATTCCGTTGACCTGCATAATATGATCGGCAGCGCCCGGAAAAGTGAAAGGCTGCACTACCTGAAGCGATACTGGATGACCCGCGTGAAGGATTTACCCGGTATCAAACTCAATACATCGCTGAAACATGAGTGGAGTTGCGCAATTGGCAATTTTGCCATTGAAGGTCAAAAACCCGGTGATATCGCCGATAAACTCTTCCAGAAACATAAAATTCATACAGTAGCCATTGAGTGGGAACAAATCAAAGGCGTGCGCGTTACACCAAATGTTTACACCACCACGGATGATCTGGACAAACTGGTGAAAGCTGTTGAAGGACTGGTATAACCGATCCTGCTCGTGTATATGACTTTTCAATCCACCACTTCAATTCATTACCTTCGCACTCAATGCCGGCCCCGTTCGGCCGGTCGTGAAATATGTCAACCACTCATCTGCAGCGTATAATACTTGGCCTGAAAATCAGGCAGTTCCGCCAGGAGCTGGGATGGAGCTTTGAAGACCTCAGCCGGAAAACAGGAATATCTGTTTCATATCTGAATGAAATCGAAAAGGGCAAAAAATACCCCAAAACAGAAAACAGGGAGATTCTGGCCAATGCACTCGGTACCACAGAGGGGTTTCTTGTGTCTCCCGAACTGACCCGCCAGTTTGCACCACTTGGTGAATTGCTGAAGAGCAATTTCCTGAGTGAGCTGCCACTCGATCTGTTCGGCATTGAAATACAAAAGATCATAGAGATTATTGCCCGCGACCCCGATCGGGTAAATGCGTTTATATCAGCATTGCTGGAAATCGCGCGCGTACACTCGTTGCGCGAGGAGAATTTCTACTTCTCGGCGCTCCGGGCCTATCAGGAATTGCGCTCCAACTACTTCGAGGAAATTGAAGAAGTTGCCGCCCGTTTTTCTGAAGCCAATGGCTTGCCAGCGGATGGAGCTGTGCAGTATTATATGCTCGCCAACCTGCTCGAAAAAAAATACGGATGTGAAATTATTCCCGATGGACTTGCAGATTATCCCGACCTTCAGGAAATTCGTTGTATTTTTAATCCGGTGAAAAAACAATTATTGCTGAATGGCAGGCTGAATGAGAGACAACGAATTTTCCACCTCGCCAAGGAACTCGGCTTTCAGGCGCTTGGCCTGAAGGAACGTCCGCTTGCTTCCTCTTTCATGCGAATCACATCCTTTGAGTCGGTTCTCAATAATTACAAGGCCGCTTACTTCGCGGTGGCGCTGCTCATTAATAAAGATTCATTCATCAACGATATCGGCGCTTTTTTCTCTCTCGAAAGGTGGGATAGTCAGACGCTGCTTGGTCTGATGGAAAAATATCAGGCCAGCCCGGAAGTGTTTTTTCAGCGTTTTAATGTGATTATCAAATATTTTGATCTGGAAAGAGTATTTTTTATGCGTTTTGTTCATCATATCGACTCCGATAAACTTGAGGTGGACAAGGAACTTCAGATCAACAGAAAACAGCAGCCACATGCGGCTGGTCTGTATGAGCACTACTGCCGTCGCTGGGTATCACCGTATCTGCTCCGCCAACTGAAAAGTTACCCCGCTGGTCCGGCCTCCCGGAATGTCATCCTGCTCGGCGTTCAGCGGCCCGTATTCCTGAACAGCGGCGAAGAGTACCTGTGTATAGCACTCGCGAAACCGGGCTATCCTACCGCCGGAAGAAACGTGAGTGTTTCCCTCGGTGTACGTCTCGATGATCGCGTCAAAAAACTGATTCGCTTTTGGAATGATCCGGAAATTCAGTCTGTCACGGTAAATTTCACCTGCGAAAGATGTGCGGTTGCTGATTGCATGGAACGGGCCACATCGCCGGTTTATCTGCAGAATCGGGAAAAACGCCGAAAACTCGGGGAAATAATTGCCCGCCTTTCGGGTGAAAGTACAATGACCTGATAACGGCACGGGATTTGCAGCAAATTTGTAACAGGATAAACAATGACCGATCTGCATAAAAGAAACGAGCTGTTCAGCAGTTTTTTGAACACGCTGAATGCACAACAACGCGCTGCCGTTGACAGGGTAGAAGGCCCTGTGCTCGTTATTGCAGGGCCCGGTACTGGTAAAACACAGCTCCTCGCCGTCAGAATCGGCAATATTCTGCTCGAAACTGACGCAAAAGCCCCCAATATTCTCTGTCTGTCCTTTACCGATGCCGGCGTGAACGCCATGCGACAGCGTTTGCTCGGTATCATTGGCCCCGAAGCACACCGGATTCCGGTACATACCTTCCACGGTTTCTGCAACAGGGTAATTCAGGATAATATGGAGTACTTCGGACAGGGCTCTCTCGAACCGCTCTCCGACCTTGAACGGATTGAAATAGTGCGTGAATTGCTCTCCGGACTAGCAGTTGACCACCCGTTGCGAAGTGGGAAAAAGGATGTGTTTGTTTATGAATCCCAGTTGAGAGATCTCTTCTCCAATATGAAGAAAGAAGGATGGACTCCGGGCTTTGTACTCAAAAAAACCGACGAGTTCCTCCGAAGTCTGCCCACGCATCCCGATTATACTTACCAGAAAAATAATAAATACGGTAAAAAAGGCGAACCCAAATTGTCGCAGATAGCAGCTGCAACTGAAAGAATGGAACGCCTGAAAGCAGCTGCGGATATCTTTCCGAATTACCTGCGTGCACTCGAACGCGCCGAACGATACGAGTATGAAGATATGCTGCTATGGGTCAACCGCGCCTTCGACAAGCACGAAGCGCTGCTCAGAAATTATCAGGAACGATATCAGTATATTCTGGTAGATGAATTCCAGGATACCAATGGCGCCCAGTTCAGGCTGCTCAACCACCTGCTAAGCTACTGGGATTCGCCAAACGTATTCATTGTAGGCGACGACGACCAGAGTATCTATGAGTTTCAGGGCGCTCGACTTGAAAATCTGGAGCGATTCGCCACGGACTATCAACAGGGACTCGAAGTAGTGGTACTGAAAGAAAATTACCGCTCTTCCCAGGAAATTCTCGACGCAGCAGGTCGGGTGATCGAAAATAATCACCTTCGTGCCGTCGAACGCCTCGGTATTGCCGGCGGCAAACAATTGGTTGCGCACGCAGGCGCAGGCGCGATTCCGGTCGTTTTTCAGTACGAATCGCGAATGCATGAGCTTACAGGCCTGTCTGTCCATATCCGTAATCTGATACTCGAAGGTGCCGATCCCTCGCAAATCGCAGTGCTGTACAGCCGGCATAAGCAGGCCGACCCTGTCCAGTCGCTGCTCAGAAAGGAAGGTATCCCATTCCAGACCAAAAGGCCGCAAAACGTACTCGATATTCCGCTCATTGATCATTTCAGAGAACTTCTGCTCTATATAAGGGATGAAAACAGAGCCCCTTTCTCCGGCGAACAGCGTATCTTCCGTTTGCTGCATGCCGATTTTTTCGGTATAGATCCGCTTGATATCGCGCTTGTCGCCGCTGCCGCCAGAAAATGGGAGGAAAAGCAGAATAGGCCCGGGCTTTATGGGGATGATGAATCCACACCAACGCCCACGTCGTTCTACTGGCGAAAAGCACTTACAGATCTGCCGTGGCTCGAATCGCTGCATATCTCTGACCCGGTCAAACTGTATAATTTTGGTCTTCTTTTCAATCAGTGGATTGCAGCAGCCTCCAATATGCCGCTTCTGCAACTGATGGAAACGGTTTCTACTCAATCGGGTATGCTCGACTGGGTACTCAGAAGGCCCGACAGAATATGGCTTATTCAGGCACTGACCTCTTTTCAGGGCGCTGTGCCCAGCCCCGACCGCCGCAGGAAACCTGATCTGAATTCTTTCCTTGAAACCCTGGACAACCTCGAAACCAATCGGCTGAGTATTCCCTTCAGGGAGGTAGTTGATGCCGTTCCGGGTGTTCAGCTTCTCACTGCACACGCCGCGAAGGGACTCGAATACGACTACGTTTTTATGCCTGATTGTGTGGAGGATGTCTGGGAAAAGAGTTCGGGTGACGCCAGAGGACGATTCGTCCTGCCACCAACGCTCACTCTGTCGGGTGAAGAGGATGCCCTTGAGGCACGTCGCAGGTTGTTTTATGTGGCTATGACCCGCGCCCGCAAAGGATTGTTCATCTCGTACGCGCACGCCGGAAATGACGGTAAACAGATGACTCAAAGCCGGTTTGTGGACGAAACCGGTCTGCCGCATTCTCCCGTATCACCTGAGCGCGAACAGGTTCTCCGTACTATGCAGATGATGCTGACTGCCCCCGACTCGCCGGTGGTCAATCTGCCTGAAAAACCCGTGATTGACAGTCTGATCGCGCAACTGACGCTGACCGTCACCACGCTGAACAGATACCTGCGCTGCCCGATCGCTTTCTGGTACGAAGATTTGCTGAAGGTGCCCGGTGCCATGAGTGAGGCCGCCGCCGCAGGTATTTCACTGCACAGTACCCTGCAGAAGTTTTTCCTCAAAATGAAGTCCGACAAGCAAAGCCAGTGGCCATCATCAGAGTCGCTCGCCCGGACTTACTCAAGGGAAATGGAAAAAGTAAAACTGCATTTTTCTCCCGATGGTTACGAGCAGCGACGAGCGCTCGGACTGGAGTATCTGCGCCGCCTGCATGCCGAGCAGATACCGTTCTGGAAAAAACGCGCTGTCGTGGAGCGCAGAATCGCCAGTGTGGAGATGGACGGAGTGCCCGTTTCCGGAGTACTGGATAAAATAGAATGGCTCGACGGAGGTAAAATCCGTATTGTGGACTTCAAGACAGGAACGCCCGATCCGGGTAAAACAGCGCCACCAGATGAAAAAAATCCGCTCGGAGGGCCTTACTGGCGTCAACTGGCCTTTTATCAGCTGCTTCTCGAATCCGCTAACATTTATCCGGAGAAAGTGGAAAAAACTGCGGTGGTTTGGCTCGAACCCGACAAAAGGGGAAGTTTCCCGATCACAGAGCTGTCATTCTCTGCACATGATCTTAACTTTGTGAGAGATCTTGTCCGCGAAACGTACAACAACATCCTTGCCGGCAAATTTGACACAGGTTGCGGAAAACCCGACTGCACCTGGTGTAAAATGCACTTCTACAGAAGCTGGACAGGGGAGGGGCGTGATGCAGAATCGGATCTCGACGAATAAATCTCTCTGTATAAATTTTCTTCATGCGCTTCCTGACCTTTCTGCTTGTGCTGCTCTGCACAGGTGCCTCCGCACAAACTTTTAACGGCGGAAATGGCGTTATCCCCGACGATGGTAATGTTGTAAACTTCCCTGTGCCTGTATCAGGCTTGCCCAATGCTGTTGATACGCTTGGTTTTGGGCTGGAAAGTGTCTGTTTCGATATCACGCACACCTGGACGGCCGATCTGGCCGTCTGGCTCATCGCTCCCGATGGAACAGCAATACCTCTGGTATCCGGAGTGGGTGGTGATACGGACGGGTTTGTAAGTACATGTGTGAACAACAACGCACCCACCTCCATCTTCCAGCAATGGTATCCCTATACGGGTACATTCAGGCCGTTCGGTGATATGGGGCAAATCAATCTGAAGGGAATGAATCCCAACGGTATCTGGTATGTAAGGGTGCTTGATACCTACCCGTTTGCCGATGCAGGCAGCCTGAACTGGTGCAGTATCACTTTCGGATCTGATCCGTGCAAGCCATTTATCTTCGAATCAAGTGACTTACCCATTATCAGAATCAATACCGGCGGTCAGCCGATACCAAACGATCCCAAAATCACTGCTCAAATGTCGGTGATAGATAACGGTCCCGGTCAGCGCAATTATCCCGGACAGGCTGCAGTCGCCTGGTCGGGCATCATCGGTATTGAGCTCCGCGGCAACAGTTCGCAGGGGTTTCCCAAGAAGTCGTATGCCCTGGAAACCCGCGATGAACTGGGTGAGGACAAGGACGTATCGCTGCTCGGTCTCCCCGAAACCAGTGATTTTGCCCTGATGGCCAATTTCAGCGATAAAACCCTCATGCGCAACGCGCTCGCATACGACCTCTTCCGCCAGATGGGGCACTATGCCTCCCGTACCCGTTTCTGTGAAGTGATGCTCGATGGAACCTATCAGGGAATCTATATTCTGACAGAGCGCATCAAACGCGGAGATGAGCGCGTGGATATCGCCCGGCTTTCACCGCAGGACACCTCGGGAACGGATCTGACTGGTGGGTATATGCTCCGAATAGACTGGAATACATCTCCCGGCTGGAACTCGCAGTTCAACCAGCCCAACAGTCCGAATATTTTTACATACTTTCAGCACGAATACCCCGAATTCGGAGAGCTGCAACCCTCACAGGTACAATATATTAGGTCGTATGTTGACAGTTTTGAGGTAGCTCTGCGCGGCGACGGATTTCAGAATCAGGCAACCGGCTGGCGTCGTTTCGCCGATGAAAAGAGTTTTATGGATTACCTGCTTCTCAACGAAATCAGTAAAAACGTGGATGGGTACCGGCTCAGTACGTACTTTCACAAAGACAGAGATG
Organism: Bacteroidota bacterium; assembly: GCA_039804245.1. Taxonomy (GTDB): domain Bacteria; phylum Bacteroidota; class Bacteroidia; order Chitinophagales; family Saprospiraceae; genus M3007. Next base: position 4,714 of record JBDLWO010000107.1, on the reverse strand, counting down.
ATCGCGGAGGGAAGTTGCGGATGGGGCCACCCTGGGACTACGACCTGGCTTTTTACAACGCCGATTATTGCGATGGTTTCCTGACTTCCGGGTGGGCATACAATATTAATTATGTGTGCAATGATGCCGGAGTACCCTTTTGGTGGGAGCGTCTGAATGAAGACACCCTCTTCAGGCAACACCTCGCCTGTCGCTGGCAATCGCTGCGCAGCCCCGGTGGCGCCATGAGTGATACCCGCCTCGGTGTTGTAATTGACTCCATGGCCAATATCCTGCAGGAGGCGCACACCAGAAATTTCACCTACTGGCCTATCCTCGGTGCCTATGTATGGCCTAATCCGGGGCCTTTACCCGATACGTACGCCGGGGAAGTTGAAAAGCTGAAGGGATGGATCAAGGCCCGCGCCGAATGGATTGATTTCGCCCTTTCACAAAATGCACCGCAGCTGAATGCCAGTTTCACGGCAATGCCGGTCAATGCACTCTCCTGGCAGTTCTCGGCGGCGCCCGGACTTCAATACCTCTGGGATTTCGGCGACGGCACTACCTCCAGTGAGGCTTCACCGGGTCACACATTCGCATCAACCGGTACCTGGGTTGTCACCCTCACGGTATCAACACCGTACGGATGCGCTTCATCTTCCGAACAGATAATTCATATCGTCAGTGTAGGTACCGTATCAGCGCAGAGTATGCAGGTACAGGTAGCCCCCAATCCCGCCACTGATTATATTCTGGTGAAAGCGCAGGGGTCGGCAGCAGTATCGCTCTATAATCAGTCTGGACAGCGTGTAGCTGCCGCTGCCATTCCCGAGGATGAACGGGAGGTCCGTCTGCAGACAGCAGCACTGCCGGGTGGCTGCTATCGCCTCGAGGTAAAAGGGAAAGACGGGGTAGTCAATATGATGGTAACGTTGCTTTGAGAGGGTTGTCTGGCCCCTGGTGAGCGGCGGTTCCCGGACCGCGTTGATGTTAACAGGCACAGGTCAGATGACCTTGTCTGCACAGGATGACGCGGCCATAGCGTCGGGTTTCGCCTTGAAAACAAAGCCCATGCTGAGAATGTAGCCCATAGCCTCCTTGAGTGCTGCGTTGCTCTCAAAGGCAGGATCCGTATTGATGTCGGCGTGTACCTCGAGTGCCACGTCATACAGATCGAGCAGCGCGCACAGTGAGTAAGCTACTTCCACCGATCGGCCCACCTCCATGATCATACGCTCACGGAGAGACATTTTCCGGCTCGTTTTGTCATTGGAGATGAACATGAAACCTCCTCTTTTTTCTCGCAGGAAAACAATTACAGTAGCGAAATGCACTTCGTCTGCAATCATCTGCGAATCGGTTCCGATACAAACCTTGAGTTTGTAACCTTCGGCGTGTTGCTGTTCAATGGTCTGTTCAACTGCTTCCAGCAGAGGTGCCTCAATACGTTGTCCGTTTAATCGTCTCCATTCCATACTATACATGTTTTTTTACCGGACTAAAGTAGGGTTTTTTTTTCAGATTTCGCAATTAATTTATGATTAACAGGTGGAGTACTGGTGTCAGGCTATATTTTTTACCCTGATCCGGATGGGTGGGGGCAGATTTTCGGAGAGTACGCGGCCCTTTTCGGTGTTCTCGCGGGAGGGGCCCTGTTTGTGACTGGCTGCTGGTGCCGCGTGGTTGCCCACGGGTGAAGCCGTGGGCGGGCCGCAGGTGTAGTGGTGACTATTATCTGATCTCAGACGGACTTGTTCATGCAGCAAATACCTCCATATTTAGAAGGAGGAGAATGTATGTTTTCCGAAAAATTTGGACGGTCCAAAAAAATGCAATACAAAATACATTTTTTGATGGCATTATTCGGTTATTAAATCTATGTTTGCATATTTTTTCCTTCTCATCCATCCCGAATACAAGTTCGGGTTACCAAATCTATGTCCTCTCTTCTCATGAAAAATTATGTCTCTTCTGGCATCAGTCACTTGCTGCGTCTGAGCCTCCCCTGTTTGATACTTTTGATAGGTACAGGCACAGGACACGCACAGGTTTCCGGGTACACACTCTCAACATCGGTTGGAACTTTTACACCAATTAACTCTGGTACGGGTACAAACTTCCAATCGTACACTATTGGCAGTGCCGGGTCTGATGAACTTCTGATAGATTACTCTTCAGTTTCTGTACCAGTAGGTGGTACTTTAACCGATTATATTACCGTTTTTGATAACGGATTTATAGAGTTGGTTCCCGCGGGGCTGCTGCCGGCTTATAGTTCTGTTTCTGATCCCTTATCTGGAAATCTGACAGGACCCTTCGCAGCTGCTCCATTCGGGACAGATCTGGTTGCTGCCGAAACGGGAAACCCTGCCCTGAAGTTGGTTACTACAAGTACTGAAATAATTGCCGAATGGGATGATGTACGAAGGACAGGAGTTTCAGCCGAAAAAATCAGCTTTCAGGCAAGAATAAATATAAATACGGGTGAAATCAAGTTCATTTATGGAGGAACTATTATTGCCGGTGCCGGAACCATATACCCTGAAGTGGGATTGAAGGGCTTTTCCAATCGGGATTTCAATAATATCTCGGTAGCATCAACCGGGTCATGGTCAACGCCATCGGTGGGATCAAACAGTAATGCAACGGCTTATTTTAATTCAGCAAACAGCGGGGTAGTTCCCGTTGCCGGATTGACTTATACATTTACACCGATAGCTGTCCCCGATATTATTGTGGCACCTCGGGATGAAAATCGGCTGGGGTTGATGCTGAGTAATACGGGAACTTCCGTCAGCGACCTTCATACATCGGTTAGTGGAAATCACCTGATTATTACAGCGTCTGGAAGCGGTAACAATATAGCACTGGCTGCATCCGTGCCTTCCGGGGTGACAACAAACGGCACATCTACCATTACAGTTGACTTGTCTGTCATGAGTAATTTTGGTGGCTTTTCGGTGTTCGGCGGTATGAATGACGATACACTGAATATCGGTACCGGTGGCGTAGATTTGAGTACCACCCCTGCTGGCGCCACCCGGCAATCGTTTACAGTAGAATTGACAGATGGTTCCGATCAGTATTTTCAGGAAAATCCGGTAATATCAAAAAATGGAGGCTATATCGGAATAAACTGCTCCTGTTCTTACAATGTTGGTGGATTAACCGGCGGCAGTGCGGATACACTGGTACTTGTCACCGGAGGAATTGTCACGCAGTCTGCACCAATAAAAGCAGGAGTTCTGAGCTTGAGCGGTTTTGGTGACGGAGAAATTTCCCTTCCCCAGCTGTTTGATACAAAACCTGGAAAAACTAATATAACACCACAAGTGATAGATGGAAGGATACCTGTATCACTTGGATATAACCTTGATAACGCCTTCAATGAAGTGGATACACTAACCTCCGGTATGGTTTCCGGATTGATTTTGCTGGCGGAAAAAGATTCGATAACCCTGCTTGAATCAGTTACGGTCACTCAGGAACAACTTGATACTGCTGCCATGGGTATCCCGCTAACTACACTGACCAGTTATACCGTTCAGGCTGGATCAGATATTCGCATAGAAGGAGATATTATGAGCGGTATTATCAATTTGGCCTCTCAAAGCGGAGGTATCTACACCTCGGTTCTCGACACGAACTTCCTGTTGGGTCTGAGTAGTATAACCCTGGCAGGTTCAACGCTGGTAGATGCTGCCTTTGTTTTGTCATTAGGTAATATCAACTTCCTGAGCAATGGCGACATCACTGTTTTGCCAACCGGTTCCATTATGTTACCAACAAATATCGTGTCACTCGGTGGGATATTTATTGATGCAGGCGGAGCTGTGCAAATAAATGATGGAGGGATAGTTTCTGGTGGTAACGTTATTATTCAGGCAGATGGCTCGATATTAACAGAAGAAAACGGAGTAGATAATACTAACGGCACTGGTAATATCATTATTGTATCCCAAAGTAACATATCTGTCACCGCTGGCGGACTGAGATCCAACGGAAATATTTCTGTGCAGGCTGTACAGGACATCGTTGTACAGGATGGAGGAATTGTTAACACGTCAGGTACAGGTAGTATTTCAATTTCATCTGGTGGAAATATAACTACCAGTGGTGGGGGGCTTCGTTCCAACAATGATATATCCGTTTATGCTGGTAATAATGTCGACGCACAGAATGGAGGAATTACAAATGATGGCGGTACGGGTAAAATTGATATAACTGCCGGCGGTACTGTTTCTGCTAGCGGTGCAGGTCTGCAATCCAAGGGAGATATCACTGTTCAGGCAGTTGGAAATATCAGTACCAGAGATGGGTCAGTAGTTAACCATTACGGAACTGGTAAAGTAACCGTATCAACCACGGGTGGAGGTATAACCCTGGAAGGCAGTGGAGTACAGTCCAGAGGAGTTATTGACATTTCGGCAACTGGAAACATATTGATTACCAATGCTGGTGTATCTAATATTAGTGGTGCTGGAAATATTACTGTTACAACCACAGGAGGGACAATCACATCCAATCAGGTTGGAATATCATCTGTCGGCACAATATCTGTTTCGGCATCTGCTGATATACTGATTGCAGACGGCGGAGTATATAACACCAGTGGAACAGGTAATATCATGATTACTTCCGGTGGAGGAGTAACAGTCTCTGGTAGCGGTCTTCAGTCCAAAGGCGATATTTCGATTCAGGCAACTGGAAATATATTGATTACCAATGGTGG
>JBDLWO010000106.1:0-5760 GCA_039804245.1 Bacteroidota bacterium | reverse complement strand
CCTGAACTTGTGAAAACCATGATGTCGGAGGCTGAAAAGAGCGTAACAGCCTCTGCGGATGAGATAGAAACAATCTGCAACCAGGTATTTCCACCATCGGTAGTTCTCGCTACAGGCCCATTATCGGATATGGCAAAGCCGTTTGAGGCATCCCACATGGCAATATCCTTCCAGTAAGATGTATTCTGATAAACTTTCGTCCAGGTAGTGCCTCCGTTTGTTGTTCGCAGAATCCCCCCGTCACCCACCGCAAAACCCGTTGTAACAGAAACAAAATCAACACTGTGCAAGTGCCAGTTAACTCCGGAAGACTGCGGTATCCAGCTTGTGCCCCCGTTCTGGGTCTTCATGATCCGCCCGTTGCTGCCAACAGCATAGCCAACAGTTGCTGAAGGAAAATCCATATCATCGAGCCGACGCGGCCAGTCACCATCATTATTGGAACTCACCAGTGTCCAGCTGGCACCGCCGTTGGTGGTCCGGAAGATACACTCCGTATTGGAAAGATAGATGGAGCCCGTTGCCACCCCGGTGTTGGCATCAAAAAAATGTATGTCGAGAAAAGTACTCCCTAATATATCCGCTCCGTTTTGATCCTTCAGATCCAGTACCGACCAGCTGCTCCCCCCGTTTTGTGTCTTCACCAGTGCTGCTCCGGCACAAAAAATTGTGTTATCATTCAGGTGTTGAACAGCATACAGGTCGTATCCGGTTACATTTTGCTGATACCACTGACCAAAAGCGGTGGAAATATTCAATATACAGGCAAGTAACAGGCCGCCAAAGGAAATGATTCCTGCCACTGAAAATTTAAACTTCATGAAAGAGATTTTATACCACGTGAAAAACGACTCAAAATAACTCCGGCAAAACAAAGAAAAATCCGGCAGATGCTCAGTTCTTATGATACCTCGCATGACGATCGTTACCCTCCCTGACCAGCGTTCCCTCCTCAACACTTCTTGTCAAATCCCTGACAGCTGTTGCCGTTGATGATACGGAGAGTTCCTTTGTAATATTTATGTATCATGACCCCCATCATTTGATCGCATCAAAGATGCAAAAAAGTTTTCACGACAAATTTTCAGATGAAATTCAGATCAGATATTTTTTCAATGTACCGGATTTGACAACCCTGACACAAAAATTAATTTTAATTTTATAATAATAACCGTACTTTGTACATTGAAACACGCTCATTTCAAACAGCATCAAAATTAAAAATCGTAAATGACAAAATTAAATTCTATAAATTTTCCCAAAAGCCAAAATTTGAAATTTTACCAAACTCTCAATACGCGGATTGAAAGCTATTTCCGTGAACGGAATTTGTCGAAATATGCCAGTATTGGCCTGATCATCAAATCGGCTGTTTTAATGACAGCCTACCTGGGGCCGCTCGCCATACTCGCAGTGGCACAGCCTTCATTCGCTGTTTCTCTCCTGCTGTGGGCAATCATGGGCATGGGGATGGCCGGAGTAGGCATGTGTGTCATGCACGATGCCAACCACGGCGCTTTTGCCAGGAATCCGATTGTCAATAATATCATGAGCAATACCCTGCTTCTGCTGGGAGGCTCTGTTGAAACCTGGCAAATGCAGCATAACTTCCTGCATCACACATTCACCAATGTCACGCATTATGACGACGATATTTCCAGCAAACCGGGGTTACGCCTTTCCCCGCACGCTCCCCTGAAAAAGGCACATCGCTCGCAATTCCTCCATGCGCTGTTCATTTACAGCCTGATGACACTCTACTGGGTAACCGCCAAGGACTTCCTGCAGGTGGCACGCTATTCCCGGACGGGCATCAGCAAACTGAACCGGACTCAAACGCGTCTGCTCTTTTTCAAAATTCTGCTCATCAAGGTGTTCTATTTCTCGATTTTTATCGGAATACCACTGATGGCCGGGATAGGACTCCCGCAGATACTCGCGGGATTTGTACTGATGCACATCGTCGGCGGCATCATACTCTCTGTAACATTCCAGCTTGCACACGCAGTAGAAGAAACAGACTACCCCCTGCCCGACAATACCGGAGTGCTCGAACACGACTGGGCAGTTCATCAACTCCACACCACAGTCAATTTTTCACCCAAAAACAGATTCCTGACCTGGTATATGGGTGGACTCAATTTTCAGGTGGAGCATCACCTTTTTCCAAAAATCAGTCACGTACATTACCCCAAAATTGCGCGAATTGTGCGTGAAACGGCCGGTGAATTCAACATTCCCTACCTTGAACACCGCTCTTTCGCTTACGCACTCCGCTCGCACTTCAGTCACCTGAAAACACTGGGGCATGTGCCGGCCATAGACGAAATTATGGGCTGAACATGACCGACAACTTCATCTTCCCGACTATCCCGACCGCCGAATATGCCACTGCAGAGCGCTGTCATATCACGGAAATCCTCAATCTGCCATCGGTGCCGGAAGCCTCGCTCGCGCAGGCACGCGTGGAGCCGGGTGTATGTACCGCCAATCACCTGCTGAAAGGCACATCAGAGTGGTACTATATCCTCAGCGGCAATGGTGATATGTATATTGACAATCAACTGGCTGGAAATGTTTCCCCCGGTGATGTGGTGCGTATTCCGGCTGATACGCCACAATATATTTGTAATACAGGCCAGAGCGACCTGATTTTCCTGTGCTACTGTACGCCGCCGTTTTCGCCGGAAGACTATGTGGATATGGGCGGTACCGAATAAAATTATCGGGCCTTTATCCGTTTTTTCATGAAATAATATTTATCATTGAGCCCTTAAAGTGATTAATATTCTTCCATGACAAACGAAAAAAACAACCCGCACATCATCCGGGGATGGGCTTTTTTTGACTGGGCCAACTCGGCCTATGCACTTGTTATCACCGTTGCCATCTTTCCGGGCTATTTCCTGACACTGGCAGATGACTCGCTGGATATTTGGGGTATCCGTATGTCTGACAGTACGCTTTATGCCTGGAGTATCGCCTTCGCATACCTCGTTATTGCAGCCGTTTCTCCCATACTGTCGGGCATTGCCGACTATGGAGGCCGGAAAAAGGAGTTTCTCCGCTTTTTCACGATACTCGGTGCACTTTCGTGTATGTCGCTGGCATTTTTCAGCGGTATGGATACACTCTGGATAGGCGTACTCGGTTTCATTCTGGCCACTATCGGTTTCGCCGGAGGCATCGTGTTCTATAATGCCTACCTGCCATTAATTGTCACGGAAGACCGATATGACGAAGTAAGTGCCAAAGGATTCAGCTATGGCTTTATCGGCAGTGTTATTCTGCTGATTGTCAACCTGATTGTCATCATGAATTACCAGTGGTTTGGCTTTGCTGATGCCCTGGATGCCATACCGTCAGCATTTATTATGGTCGGTTTGTGGTGGCTGGGTTTCTCCCGTATTCCACTCAAAAGACTGCCGGAAGACCATGCGCTCGGCCAGACAGATCATCTGCTCACAAAAGGCTACAAGGAACTGCGCAAAGCCTGGCGCAACCTGCGTGCCGACAAAAACGCGCTAACGTTTCTGGGGGCCTTCTTCTGCTTCAACGCAGGGGTACAGGCCGTCCTGTTCCTAGCCTCCACTTTTGCCGAAAAGGAGCTGCATTTCTCTTCTTCAGAACTGATATTTCTGGTACTGATACTGCAGATTGTGGCCATAGGAGGGGCTACCCTCTTCGCACGCGTGTCCGGGCGCAAGGGGAACAAATACTCCCTGATGATTATGCTGGTCATCTGGACCGTCATCTGTATTTTGGGATACTTTGTTCAGACTGGCCTGGATTTCTACATGCTTGCCGGTGCTGTCGGGCTCGTCATGGGCGGTATCCAATCGCTCTCAAGAAGTACATATGCCAAATTACTGCCCGAAAATACAACCGACACAGCATCCTATTTCAGCTTTTATGATGTGATGGACAAAGTATCCACGGTAGCCGGCACGTTCACGTTCGGCATTGTAGAGCAGCTCACTGGCGGTATGCGCAACAGTGTGATGGCTCTGGCAGTATTCTTTGTAATCAGTCTGGCACTGCTGACGGTTGTGCAGATACACAAAATCAGCGGTTCATCAGCTCCTCAATCTCATCCGCCTCAATAGGGATGTTTTTGAACAGATCATCGTTGCCGTCCACCGTTATCAGGATGTCATTTTCCAGTCGGATACCCAGATTCTCTTCGGGTATGTAGATACCGGGTTCGCAGGTAAACAGGTTGCCGACCTCGAAAGTGTGGTAACGGAACATGATATCGTGCACGTCGAGTCCCAGGTGGTGGCTCGTTCCGTGCATGAAATATTTTTTGTACGCCGGCCAGTCCTTGTCCTGCTTGCTGATATCATCTTTACTGATAAGCCCCAGTCCGAGCAGTTCGCTCTCCATGATTTTACCCACTTCCTTGTGATATTCGACGAAGGAAGTACCTGGCACCAGCATTTTTTTGGCCTCGTTCATCACGTGCAGGACGGCATTGTACACACTTTTCTGTCTTGGAGTAAACCGGCCATTCACCGGAATCGAGCGCGTCAGGTCGGCGTTATAATTGGCATATTCGGCGCCGAAATCCATGAGCAGCACATCGCCGTCGAGACACTGGTGTCTGTTTTCGATATAGTGCAGCACACAGGCATTCTTTCCGGACCCGATGATGGGAGTATAGCCATGTCCGGTAGCCCGGTTACGCAGAAATTCATGGGTAATTTCCGCTTCCACCTCATATTCCCAGACACCCGGCTTCACAAAACCGAGTACACGGCGGAATGCCTTTTCTGTAATATCAATGGCCTCCTGGGTAGCGTCCACTTCCCAGCGGCTCTTCACCGTCTGCAGCCGCTTCAGAATCGGCTGAGCGCGATGAACAGAATGAGCGGGATAACGGTCGCGGATACTGCGGGCATAGCGCAGATCGCGGTACTCCACAGGCGAGAGGAAGCGGTCGTTTTCGTTCAGGTTCAGGTAAATACCCTCCGAGATGAGAATCAGCTCGTTGATTACGGCTTCAGCCTCGTCGGCGAAATACACTTTTTTTATTCCTGAAGCTTCGCGGGCCTCCTCTTTGGTGTATTTGTGTCCTTCCCAGACGGCCAGATGTTCGTTGGTTCGGCGGATAATGAGCACCTCCTCATGATCTTCGCGCGGGCAACCGGGGAACAGCAGGAGCATAGTTTCTTCCTGATCAATGCCGGTCAGGTACAACATTCCCGCATTTTGGCGAAAAATGTGGTATTGATCACCTGTTCGAGGCATCATATCGTTCGAATTGAAAATTGCCACGGTACCCGGCTGCATCTGTGCGGCAAAACGCTGGCGGTTGTATTGGTACAGTTCCGGGCTGATCGGTGTGTATTTCATGGACAAGAGATGTTGAATGAATGTAATCGCGCTACAAATGAAAGAAGGTTTTCCCGAAATTGGGTGATGTTCCCCCGTTTTTTCTACATTTGCACGCAGACAGGGCTCTATGCGGCCTTTCAAACGAAATTCCATCTCCTAACACATAATTCTGATCGAAATGAACGTTCCTGCGAACTGCAAGTACTCTGAAGACCACGAGTGGATCCGCATTGAAAGCGGCAATGTTGCCTATGTTGGCATCACCGATTACGCCCAGGGTGAACTGGGTGAACTGGTTTATATTGAAGTGGAAACTATAGGTGAAACAATCGGCGCCGGCGAAGTTTTCGGCACGGTGGAGGCTGTTAAAACCACATCCGACCTGTTTATGCCTGTAACTGCCAAAGTGCTGGAATTCAACGA
>JBDLWO010000105.1:0-5586 GCA_039804245.1 Bacteroidota bacterium | reverse complement strand
GACCGCATGCTGCGCTATCCGAATATGTATTTCGATCCGGGAAGGCTCGCCACGGCTTACGGTGGTGTTGCACAGGTGGATGACGGCACCAACCAGATCAGCGTTCGCGGGGTGAGTCCGGCGATGGTGCGCTGGCGTCTGGAGGGGCTCGACATCATCAACCCGAATCATCTCCCGAACGCAGGTACCTTCAATGACGCCCCGGCTGCGGCCAGCGGGGGCGTGCTGATGTTCTCGGCCCAGCTGCTCGACAATTCCTCCCTCCTGACAGGAGCATATCCTGCCGGCTATGGCGATGCGGCGGGCGGCGTGATGGATATGAACCTGCGCGCAGGCAACAAGTACGACCGTGAATATACCATTCAGGCCGGACTGATCGGGCTTGATGTAGCGGCGGAGGGTCCGCTGGGTAAAAACAACAGGACGTCCTATCTGGTGAATTACCGGTATTCAACTGTCGGATTGCTGGGCGCCATGGGTGTTTCATTCGGTGGCGAGAAGATCACTTTTCAGGATATAGCCTTTCACCTGCACTCCGTCGGAAAGAAAGGTGGTCAGTATTCCGTTTTCGGGATGGGAGGACTGAGCAGCAATATTTTCACCCAGAGAACAGATACATTGGAAATAGAGTACGACAAAGACCGGTACAACATTGATTTTCGCTCGCTGACCGGCGTGGTGGGTGGAACGGCTAAATGGCAGCTGGACAGGCGTACTTCACTGAGAGCAGCCCTTGCCTGTTCGGCACAGGACAACGACTGGCAGAAGCAGCGCCCCGAGTTATCCAGTTTTGCGGGCAGAGGTACCGACAAACGCTATGAAGAACGCCACTCGGCCACTGTTGAGTTGCGGCATTCGAGGGGAGGCTCTCTCTTTTCCGCAGGTGCCATGGCTACCCGGATATTTTTCAACGGAAAAGTTTCGTATCAGGAGGTGCCATCGTACGACAGCAGGTTCAACTATCTGAACCTGCAGCCCTGGTTGCGCTGGGACTGGACCTCCGGGAACGGCAAACTGAACACACAGGCAGGAGCCCAGTTTCACTACAATACCGTGTATGATAAAATGGTATTTGGCCCCCGCGGCACCATCAGCTATCGTGCCGACCAGCACCACAAATTTTCGGTCAGTGCCGGCCTGTACAATCAGGATGCGCCGGCGTGGGCTCAGCAGGAACTGGTGTTTACCCAGCCGCTGCCCCAGCCAAACTACAAACTGCCGTATATCAACTCCTTCCAGACAGGCCTCCGGTACGTGTTTACCCCTGACGGGCAGTGGAAATTCAGTGCTGAACTGTATCACCACACCTACAGCAACATACCTGCATACAGTGCGTACGGTACCATCTTCAACAGTCCGGAATACATAGGTTACGACGCATTTCTGTCCACGGCACAGGCCAGAAACCAGGGAATTGAGATCAGTGCTGACAGAGTATTCATGAAAGGCTGGTATTTGCTCGCCAATGCCACTGTGTTTGATTCCAAGTATCGCATTGGCGATCAGGAGACCTGGCTCGACAGTCGGTGGGATGTAGGGTATCTGGGCAACCTGACCTTTGGCAAAGAGATACGCAAAGAAAAAACGGCATCCCGGGTAAAAGTATTTGGATTGGGAGGCCGTTTTGTGCTGGCTGGCGGCCCCCGGCTGGCGGATATTGATCTGGCGGCATCCGGATTTTCGGGTCGTACGGTATTCGATGAAGCTGATGGATACCGCGCATCGGAGGATATGTACGCGCGCGTGGACGTACGCTTATACTGGAAGAAAAGTACTTCCAACAAGAAAAACACGACTTTCAGCATAGACCTGCAGAACGTGACGAACCGTCAGAACCTGTCGTACCGGTTTTACGATGCCTATACAGGCCGGGTAGAGAACAAGTACCAGCTGGGATTGATACCGAATATTTCCTGGAGGAGAGAGTTTTGATAATACGACACGGATGAGTTACATTTGCCTCCAGTCATCCAATCATCGTCGTAATATGCCCAGTTCTCAATTCAATATCCTGTTGCTGCTCGTGTTCTGTACCTGCAGTTGCAACAGTGACGGTGTTTTTAATCGCTCCGGTGATATATCAGCTGTTCGTGAAACAGACCGCCTGATACTGGAAGCAGGAGAAGAGGCTGGAAACCGTCCGGATTCTGCGCTCAAAAAGCTGAACAGCGTGCTCGCCATGTCGGCAGAGCTGACACTTCCTGATACTACCTGGTGTAATTACTACATATCCAGAGCAACAGCTTTGTATTACGGAGACAGCCTTGAGGCATCCATTCAGTGTTTCAGACTGGCTCTGGAAAAGGCTAATGAGGCAAAATCGGGCTGCCACAAGGCCAGAGTCTATATGGAAATGAGTGAGCCACTGCAACTGCTTTCCGAGCAAGAGGCTGCTACCGGCTATCTCGAGAAAGCAGTGCATATTTTCGATTCACTGGGAATGGCGGCAAGCAGTGCCAGTGCCAAGGTAAGGCTGGGCGCCGCTTACGGGATGAATGGACAGTTCGAGGCGGCAGCCAGGGCGTTTATTGAGGCAGACGAAGTATTGAGTAACTATGAAGAACGCAATCCGGGTGCACTGAGCGCACTATACATCAATATCAGTAATAATTTCGCGTCTATTGGCAGTGAGGTGGAGTCGGGGGTTTATGCAAAAAAAGCGCTTGAAATGGCCGAAATGGCAAAGGATACACCCAATATTGCCATTGCATTGACTAATCTGGGTGTGTATTACAGATATACCCATCCGGACAGTGCGCTGATTTATTATCGCCGGGCCGCCGGACTGCAGCGAACGATCGAGAACAGGCTTTCAACATTATACAATCTGGCCAATATATATCTTGATCAGAAGGATTTCGTGCGAGCCAATACGCTGTTCGACAGCGTATTGGTCATTTCTGAGTCAATACCCATGCCCAAAGGCGTGGTGATGGCACTTTCCGGAAAGGCAACTGCCGCATCTGAATCGGGTGATTACAACAAATCCACAGCATTTTTGAAGCGCGCGCAGAAAATGGCCGATTCACTGGGTTTTCGCGATCTTCAGCTCCGGTTTGCCCAGGCCAGGTACTACGTTGATATTAAAAACGGAAGAAACACTGCTGCACTCCAGTCGCTCAGAGACTGGATGTCATTGAAAGACTCCATGGCGGTGAACGAGAAGACCAACGCGGTACATGCCATTGAAAAAAAGTACCAGATACAGCGGAGAGAGATGGAGATATCGCGTTTGCAGGAAACTCGCAAATGGCAGGAAGAGCAGGTAAGTGACAACCGTACCATTGCCATACTGGCCCTGATTATTGCCATAGTGGCCATATTATTTGCCTATTTTTATGCACATCTGTCGAAAACAAGGCGGGAGGCCTATCGGCAATTGATAGAAAAGTACGAGGAGTCTTCGAGGCGTCATGCCCAGGAAGTGACGCGCTTGTCGCAGCCTGCAGGCAGGGAACAGGACAACGCATCGAGGCAACTGGTCAAAAGGATACACGAACTCTTTCAGAAGGAGCAACCCTATCTCGATCCGGGTTTGAAAGTGGATACGCTGGCCGAAAAACTGGGTGTATCATATCGTACGTTGAACAATGCACTCAAGGAAGTGGAGGGCAGTACGTTTGTCAAGCTGATCAACCGGTATCGTGTGGAGGCTGTTATCGGAATGTTCAGGCAGCCTGAGTTTGATGTCATCAAGACACAGGCCATAGCTCAGCAGGCAGGCTTTGGTTCGGTGAATGCTTTTTATGAAGCATTCCAGGAAATTACCGGTGTTCAGCCGAGTCACTTCAGAAAAATACTGGCGGAAAAATCCGTAGGCCAGTACGGTGAATTGCCTGGGCAAACTATATCCCCTGAAAATACATAAATAAATTATATAAATTTTATTTAATTGATTTTCAATTAATTGTGGCATTTCCTGTTTTTTTCATCCTGAAATGTAAAAAATCAGGAACAGAGAGATTATTAATAAATAATTAAAAATATTAATTTATAGTTGTTTTATTTTCAGTAGTTTATTTTATAAAAACTCCCATTCCTATATTTTGAGTAATTATGGCCCCCGGGTGTGGCCTGTTTTAGAATCTACATTTGTGCTCAGTACATGATGGTCTGTTTTTCCCGGGGAGATCTGGCATAATCCTTTGCAAGATCTCCCCGGGTTGGCCAGGCGGTTGTGTTTCTTTTGCTTTTGCACATGCCTGGTTCCCGTGGCTGTGCCGGGCATCTCAAATCAATTTCCGGATTCATAATATTCAACATCAGCTCTCATGACAAAGACATTACCCTTCATTGCTGCGAAATACCAGTTCAAATCTGTTTTGACTGTACTTTCGTTTTTGATTTTCCTCGCAGGACTTCACGCGCAAAACTCTACCGTGATAGCCTTTCAGGGTATTTTGAAAAATGCCAGTGGCGCCCCTGTAGATGACGGAACCTATCAGATCAAATTCAGACTGTACAATGCATCTTCGGGGGGTACGAAACTCTGGGAAGAAACAGCGGGTGTAAAAACGGTGGGTGGTATTTACAGTCACAATCTCGGAAGCGTCACTTCACTCAATGCAGGCGCATTTGCCAATACGGTTTATCTTGGAGTAGAAGTAAACGGTTACGAACTCACTCCCCGTACAATGATGACTTATGCTCCCTATACTTTCTCGGCGGCTTACGCCCAGAATGTGGCCTGTGCCGGCAAGGTAGGGGATGTAAAATATTCCATTCTCAATCCTTCACAATTTCAGGCCGAGAACGGTGATTGCTGGGTTCCCATGGACGGCAGATCTCTGCAGCCATCCGACAGACTGCGTGTTGTAACCGGCATGACTGCTGTCCCGAATGTTGGCGGACTTTTTCTCAGGGCCCAGGAATTTTCCAACAGCCCGGATAATGACCCCGATCGCAACTTCAACAGTGCCGTGGGCTCCATACAGGATGATGCTTCCGAAAGACACAGTCACACCATGACTGAAGAAGGTGAACACACACACACCACCAGTGAAGCCGGGGAGCATACGCACAGCATTGATCGCAGAGACAACGGCGCGGATGACGTATATGACAAGAACAATGCACATGCTTCAGAGAGTTCGGCTGTTACTACCGACAGGGATAAAATAGGCTCCTTTACTACACCTGCAGCGGGCAAACACACGCATACGCTCAACAGCACAGGCAAGCACTCACATACAATCAGTGAGGCAGGAGATGCCAACGAAACACGTCCAAAGAACATGAATCTCTGGGTTTACATCAGAATCAATTAATTCAGGCGAATCCCGTTTCTGTTCATTCCAAAATATTTCCTGATATGTATTCCACAGTTCGACGCTGTGCGGCCCTTGTTGCGGGTGTCTGCATAGCCCTGACTACTTCCATATATGCCCAAAACCCTGTTTGTGAACCACCTTTGATTAAAACTTATCAGGGGGAAGGGTTCTTCTGTTACGGCACTACCACCGGCGCTTTCTCTCCGACAAACAGGGGAGGGGGCACTGTCGGACAGCCGCTCCAGGAGTTCGCAGTTTCCGGCGATTACAGCATGCTGTTCGGATTCTGGTCGCGCTTTCTGGCGCCACCGCTGGC
>JBDLWO010000104.1:0-16595 GCA_039804245.1 Bacteroidota bacterium | reverse complement strand
TTTCCAGCCTTTTTTCTGCGGAAGCGACAGAATCCTTGATTTCCATCAATTTCAGCAGAGACTGATTTGCTGCACTGCTTTTGCCGGATTTGATATCCATTTCATATCGCTCCTGCGCCAGGTCGAGCATCAATTCGCGGTCAGCCAGTTTTTCAGCCATATTCATAGCCTCTGAAAAGAGAGCGGCCGCCCTGTCGTACTGCCCGCTCCTTGACGCGGCAATAGCCTTTCCGGAGAGTGCCATCGCCACTCCTTTCTGCATTCCGATAGACCTGGAAATACTCAAAACACTGTCAAAACAGGCGTTGGCATCAGAAAAGTCACCGCGATCCATGTAGATGTTACCCAGATTGAACAAGGTCGGAAGGCGGTTGTGTACGTAAGGCATTTTTCTCTGCAAATCGAGCGCCTCCCGGTAATAGTAGAGGGAACTGTCGGGATTGGCATACCGATATTGCACGCCCAGATTGATCAGCGCACTGGCAATATTACCTTTATCATTTGCCTTGCGGGCAAATTCAAGCGCCTTGAAATCGTAAGCCAGCGACTCCTCTTTGCTGCCAAGCGCCGAGAACGTGGTCGCAATCGTCATGCACAACGGACTCAATGACGATGAATTCCTGTTATACAATATCTCGTAGGCTTCCAGCGAAACCTTCAGTGCTTCCTTGTACTTGCCCTGATCATTCAGTACGCTCCCGAGGATAATCCGGGAATCGGCCCCCCGCATGCTGTTGCCGATAGAATCAAACAGCGCAATTGATCTGTTCAGGTAATCAATCGCGCTTTCATATTCTGCCTGAACAATCAGTGCCCTCCCTATCTCCGTATATGCCCGGGCCTCATGAAAAGACGATGAGGCCTTCACCGCTTTTTCCACAGACAAGTTAAAATCGCGAAGGGCAAGATATATGCTGTCTCTCCTGTACCAACCCAAACCATTCATATAGTACAGATTGCTCAGAGTTGTGTCGGTCAGGGATTTTTCCCGGGCCAGCCGATTGGCTTCCCTGAGAAAAATCCATCCCGAATCAGGGGTCACCCTGAAACCTTTGAATGCCTGTCCCAGCAATTTGTTTACATTCTGTTCGGTTTCTCCGGAGCCGGCACCAAGCAGCGAAGACTCACACCGGGAGAGCAAGAGTACACAGACAACAGCTGATAAAATGGGGTATAATCTCATAGAAAAGGGGCAATTTTCAGAGGTATTGTTCGTGTGCACAAAGGCAGGTGAATGATTTTATACGATGCAAAGCTGCTTTTGGTTAATTAGTTGAATTTCGGAGCGTTTTGGTGTACCTACTCAAGTATTGTCTTGATACATTATCCTGGAAACACTCCCGAAAACGACGACGAAACCAACTGCTTTCCCCTTCAGAATCGCTGGTGTATGAGCCTGAATATCAAGGGTATAGTGCTTAATCTGATGGCTATGCCCCAAACCCTAACACCCAATACCCCATCACGCCCCCTTCTCTTCCCACACCTGCGCGAGGTGTACGATAGTTTCGGCGGCTTTTTCCATATCCTGTACAGACACCCATTCCTGTTTGGAGTGGAATGCATGCTCACCGGCAAAGATATTGGGGCACGGAAGACCCATGAATGACAGGCGGGAGCCATCGGTACCGCCCCGTATTGACTGGAGTTTGGGCTGTGCGAAGCCGGCGCGTCTGAGTGCCTCTACGGCATTCTCCACCACCTGCGGGTAGCGGCGCAGCACCTTGTTCATATTCCTGTACTGTTCGGAAATTTTCACTTCAGCCCTGCTGTTCGGGAATGGCTTCATGGCAGCGTCCACGATACGCTGTATTGTTTTGGCATGTCTTTTCAGTCCGGCCTCCGAGAAATCGCGGATAATCAGCCTGACAGTAGCCTTTTCAATATTCCCTTCGATATGTACAGGGTGAATGAAGCCTTCCTTGGCTTCGGTATGTTCCGGACTGAGTTTATCGGGGAACTTCGCGACAATACGTGAGGCGATTTTGAGTGCATTTTCCATTTTTCCCTTGGCAAAACCAGGGTGCGATGCCACTCCGTAGATGGTAATCACAGCTCCATCGGCACTGAAAGTCTCGTTTTCGATACTGCCAGCCGTTTCACCGTCAATGGTGTAGCCGAATTTGGCGCCGAGTTTTTTCATATCCACCTTGTCCACTCCGCGGCCAATTTCCTCGTCGGGCGTAAACAGAATCCGGATTTTCCCGTGTTTCAGCTGTTTATTGTTGACCAGGATATTTGCTGCATCCATGATTGCAGCCACACCAGCCTTGTTGTCAGCGCCCAGCAGCGTGGTACCGCTTGCGGTGATGACATCGTTTCCGATCTGGTCCTTGAGGTCGGGGTGTTCGTTCATGCGGATAACCACCGAGTTATCGTCGGGCAGTACCAGATCCTGACCGCGGTAATTGGCATGTACCAAAGGCTTTACTCCTTCACCGGAGCAGTCAGGTGAGGTGTCTACATGCGAGCAAAAGCAAATAACCGGCACTTTTTTGTCTGTATTGGCCGGTATGGTGGCATAAACATACCCGTGTTCGTCGAGGTGTGCATCGGAAACACCCATGGCGAGCAATTCTTCCACGAGAATACGGCTCAGGTTTTTCTGTTTTTCGGTACTGGGACAGGTCGGACTGTTCGGATCGCTCTGGGTGTCTATGGTGACATATTTCAAAAAGCGTTCCCTGGCTGTGTGCAACATATAAGATTAATTGACTTGAATGAATGCCACCCGAACCTACTGGCCGGGATCGGCGGTGTTATTGGTGTCTCCGATTTTAACTCCCAGAAAATTGACATTGAGCGTATCTGCCTGCAGATTAATGCTCATCGTTTGCAATGGAAATGTTCCGGTGAAAGGGTTGGTCGGATTGGCAAATGTAGTATTTTCGGGGAAAAATCGCCACGATGTATTGGAGGGGAAGTTTGTACTGACTCCGAGAATGACTTTTCGCGTTTCCACCACATCAGAAGTGGTAAGGGATTTGCTGTTATTCGAATCAGCCGCGATTATTTTCCAGGGCGAGTCGAGGGCTTCAATGCCGAGGATATGTTTTGAGGCAAGAACAAGATCATAGGTAGTCACTCCGTTCAGATCGTTGGTATCGCGGAAGGCCGAGACCGAATAGGGGCCACCCGCCGGCAGGTTATCGAACAGGAAATTACCGTCCGTATCAGTGGTGGCAGTCAGGGCGACGCCATTGGCAGAGGTCAGTTCGACTTTTACACCGGACATATTGACTCCCGAGTGAGTTTTCACCTTTCCTCCCAAATCAAAGCCAGCTACGGCAGGTCGCAGGTAACCATTCTGTGTAATCGCGCCGGTATTGCCCGGATCGAGCCACTCTTTCAGCCGCGCTGAACTGCTGCTGCCCTGATCCCACGACTGGTTGAAGCGGCCGTAATAGACGCCCGTCATGATACACGGATTGTTCTGGTTCACACTTCCGCCGTGCAACTGTCCGCGTATGCGCTTGCCCGGATCAAACAGCGGACTTCCCGAAGAGCCGGGCTCCTGGATACCCACATCAGGGACAGTTCTCCAGTGCGAGTTAACGGGACTGATTCCGAAAATACCACCCCAGTTCAGGGTATTGGGGTGTACGTTAGCCGCCTGATCCTCCACTGATATTTTCTTGATATCACCCTTCGGATGATGGATCATAACAGATCCTGCCGAAATTGTAGTGGGGGTATTATCGCGATCCCAACCGTTGAAATACACCTCCCAGGATGTGGGTATCGGGTTGAGCTTCAGCAGCATAAAATCGGTTTCAGTCCTGAAAGCAGTTCTTGTGCAGCCAAGCACTGATTTTGCTGCAGGTTCGGTAGCAGGATTGGTACAACCTGCTGTTTCGTAATCAAAATCGAAACGCCAGAGATCAAACTGTGGATTGGAAAGCAACAACTGACAGTGGTGGGCGGTCAGAAAGTAAGGCTCGTAAGATCCGGAGGTATTGGCAACGAGCGTGCCGCTGCACCAGGCCTCTCCACCCTGAAAAACCATCAGAATGCGGGCAATCCCCTTTTTTTCCTGTTGCCAGTTGGTACCTGCGGGGCAGTTGACGTTGACGTTGCACGACAGAGATTGTCCGAAATCGAATTCTGCGCCCATGGCTACCCGGTCGTAGGAGGCATCTACCCGGTTCAGGTGGATATCCGGCGTACTTCCGGCCGGGAAAATACACTCCATGACAACTGCTTCGCCGGGAAGAATACCAATCAGAAATTTGCCTGACGGGAGGCAGCTCTGTGTGGTATAAGCCCCCAGAACCCTATTTTTTTCGGGAGTGAAGGCGAAAAAACGGGCTCCCTCAGGCAGGTAAAAACGGTCAAATATCAGGGTCAGTCCGATGGCGCCGGCCGAGCGTACAGTGCATTGCCATATTTTTCGGCCGTCGGGCAATTCAGATACCAAACCATCTTTGAGCAGTGTGATATCTGCCTCCACCGGAGCAGCGAAGCGGGTTTGCCCGGGTGTTTTGCTGTCTTCGAGCAGCATGGCGTCGCGGTCAACCGATGCTACATTGATTATTGCGGAGGCTTTGCCAGAGATGAATGCCTGAATTTCCGGCAGAAAACTGGCGGGAGTACCACCTTCCGACCATTGCGCGTGAGCGCGACAGGCAATCAGTAGTGCGATAATTGTAAATCGGCTTCGCATTTTGTTGCTTTTTTCAGGATAACTGTCCGACAGGTCATGCCTGGCAAACAGAAAAGGCGCCTCCGTCTGGAAACAATTCGGTTTATGTCGCAATTATCGGGGACCAGGCGCTTGTTCAGGATTTTCTGCCAACGGCAAAAAAAGCGTGTTTTTTGTCAGTTTTTGACCCGGCGAGAGAATCCTGGACAAGCTCTGAATGAGTGTTTCACTAAAAAATCGGGCATATACGTAAACAGCCTGCAAAAACTGTTCCATACATGCCCGGTTGCATCAATTTATTCCCAGATTCGGCACCATCCGGCTGCCGTTACTTGAACGGATTCTGGAAATCAGGATTGTTGATTGCCACTGTATCCGTCAGCGCATGAAGGAACTTCACGAGTGCGCGCTGGTGATAGGCATTCAGTCCGGAGTATTTTCCATTGCCGAGCGGGAAGCCCATCTGGCCAATAAAGATGTCCTCATTTTCTACTCCAAAACCGTTGTCAGCGTACTGTGCTACTGCTTCTTCGAGTGTCTGGAACCGGCCGTCGTGCATATACGGGGCCGAGAAGGCTATGTTTCTGACTGTGGGTGTCCGGAATTTTCCGTTGTGAAATCTGTTTCCGGTTACGCCCCCCAGTCCCTTGTCGGTGAAATTATCCAGAGAGGCCACGCTGTCAATACCGTTGTTGAAAAACTGGTTGCCGGTCAGCGTGATGCCTCCATGGCAGTGGAAGCACTGGGCATCCGGGAGATTGTAGGCTGCTCCTTCATCAAAGAACATAAGTTTGCCATCGAGCTCCTCTTCATCGAGCGCGTCAATATTACCGTTAATGAACTGGTCGAATTTGGAGGTACCGCTGCTGATCAGGATTCGCTCAAACTGTGCAATGGCCTTTGCTGCCAGCTCTTTTGTAATTTCACTGGTGTTGGCTATACCGAATGCTTTCCGGAAATATTCCGGATAAGTCGGGTGTTTTTTGAGTTTTTCGATCACATTCGGCCAGGTTGTATGCAGCTCTATGGGATCTTCCACCGGGAGCAGTGCCTGTTCTTCAAGTGTTTTGATACGTCCATCCCAGAAAAGGCCATTGGTGGCATACGCGATATTGAGCAGCGACATGGAGCTTCGCTTGCCTGCAATACCGTCAATTCCTGTAGAAACTGCGTAGTTATCGGTGAAGCTGCCCCGGGGAAGATGACAACCGGAACACGACATGGAACTATCCGCAGAAAGGATCGGGTCATAGAACAACCGGCGGCCGAGTGCTATGCCATCCACTGTGAAGGGATTGTCGGCAGGGAACGGGACTTCCGGGAAATGCGCGGGTTTGGGAACAACGTAAGGCCTGGGATCGTACGCTATGTCCGTCAGATCTCCGTCACCAGGCGTGAGAGGTGTGTTTCCGTCCCGACACTGAAAGAAAAAGATGGCCCCGAGCAGCAGCAGGCCAAAATATTGAATACGCAGTACCTTTCTCATATCAAATCACTGTTTGATGGTGGTGGCAGTATCATAGTGGCTGGATATATCTTCAGCCACCCGTGTATCGGTCACGAGATTGGAAGTGGCGTTATTGGCCAGTATATCGTAGTAGGTTCCGTTGTCGTTCAGGAGCAGTTTGCGAATATCAAATTCGATGTTGAGCTCGGGATGACCATCTTCCACATGGATATGCTGGTTGAAAGTGAAAACCCTGTAAACGGGATCGGACCCGCAGTGATAGGAGTAAGGGAGATCCATGTTGCCGTCCTTGTCGGAGTCCATCCGGCCGTCGAGCACGGTGAAAATATAGCTTCTCCAGCCGAGCCAGTAGTCAATTTCATTGGCGAGCGGACTTCCCGCGGGAAAATCGGAAGGTTGTTTTGCATTATTGGTGGCATTGACGCCAAACCCGATACGGATACCGTCATACTCACCTGCCGGGATGCCTGAAAATACAATTCGCGGAGTGGCACTCAGGTCGGAGGCTGCCTGATCAGGTGTGAAATCGAGATACACCACATCTGTTACAGGGGTGATGGTGGTATCTTTGATGAGCGCAATATCCGAGAGGTATAATCTGTATCGCTGTACCACAATTTGCGTGGCGTCGAAGTTATACGGTTTGTTTTTTTCGAGACGGGCGCTGTCGTAGGTGGCTTTGAAGTTGACGGCGAAATCCACGCCCGGATCTTCGGGTTCCCTGCAGGCAGAAGCCGACAAAAGGGCTGCGGCTGCCAAAGCGGACATAATGACGTTTTTCATGTTTTTATTTGTTTAGTGCTTGTCCCGGATCACGGATAATACAGCAAAGTTAATGGAAACTTACTGTGAAACAGAAAAAACATCCCGGAGGTTGGAGGCCATTCTGATTTTCCATTGGGGTATGTCGTAAACAGACAAATCCACTCCGTCGAACAGGCGGGCCCAGTCGGCGTGCAAAGTCAGTCTGAAGTCACGCCCGAGTTCGTGGTAAAAATCTCCCTGCGACTCAATGAACAGATCGGGAATATCCGGGGCTGTCAGGTCGAGTGTATCGGGGGTGAGAGAGGGATCACTGTTTCGCACGATAACCGCCCGCAGGAATACATATCCATCGCCGTTGTGCAGGTTTTCCTTTTGTGAATAAAGCGGGTGCGAGGCAGGCGCCAGTGCAGGTATGACCCTGTCGAGATCGTCTGAAAGACCGATTCTGAACTTTATTCTGTCGAAATTACCGTCATCACTGAATGTAGCCACCTGATTGTCGAGCGGCGAGCGGCGTACAAGCGTGGCGTCATCCCTGAGCCATTGTCTCAGGGTATCATTCCCGGAGACATTGTAAAGCCGGAGCTGCAGTGAATCGCTGCTGCGCACTGTTTCACCGGCCCTTCCAAGTTCCACATCTGAAATATAGAATACAATGTTTTTGATCCGGAAAAGCTGTCCGTTATCGGCAGGGTACAGAGAGTCGAGCCTGAAAAGCAGCGTGTCATATACCTGATCTGAGGAAAGAATCAGTTTCGGGTATCGGCAGCAGCAATTTTCGTCGGCGCCGGCGTAGTAATTGACTGCCCTGACATCCAGGCATGCCTGCTGTGATTCGTAGCAGGCATTGGCAATAAGGGCGACAATCAGCCCGGCAATAAACAGTAACCGTCGGGTACGCATCAGATTTGTTTCATCATTTGCCTGATAATCTGTTTCACCTGTGAAGAGAACTCCTTCTCCAGGATCCAGAATCCGTAGTTTTTCTCCTGACGAAGAACGGTGAGCACCGGTTGCCCCACGTATTTGCCGAAGTTGAAAACTACTGTTCCGTCGGGCTGCACCTTCAGTCGCTGCGTGGCATCAAGAAAATTCAGGTCGTTGGTGAAATCATGAAGCGCCTGGACATCATTTTTTATGGGTGCAGGCATGACATTGCCATCTTCGTCAATCAGGTCCTTGCCCTCATAGGCCTCCAGCTGGCCGTGCAGTACTTCGATGGTCGCACGCACATCTGCGAGTGCGTCGTGCGCGTCAGCGAGTTCTTTCTGGCAGTACAGGCGATAAGCCGCCTTGAGCGTCCGGGGCTCCATTTTGTAGAAAATACGCTGAACATCAATGAGCCGCCGTTTCGACACATCCAGTTCCATTCCCACGCGTGCGAACTCCTCCATGAGCATGGGCACATCGAACCGGTTGGAATTGTAGCCAGCCAGATCGGCATCACCTATGAAATCCCATATTTGCTGTGCCAGCTGACTGAAAGACGGCTTGTTGGCCAGATCTTTGGGCGTAATGCCGTGAATCATCATGGACTCTTCCGATATGGGAATACCGGGGTTGATGAGTGTGGACAAGGTTTCGTCGGGACCACCATCTTTCCGGAGCTTCACCATGGCGATCTGTACGACCCGGTCGCGAATCACGTTCAGGCCGGTAGTTTCCAGATCAAAAAACACCAGATCGCGGGAGAGATTTATCCTCATTTCTGCTGCTTTGTGTCATCGAGGAGATCATCATCCAGCAGGCCTCTTTTACGCGCCGTTTCGGCATAACCGTGCAGCTGAACAGGTTTTTTGGATTTTTTCTTCATCCGGATATTCAGCATTTCGGTGAACAGCGAGAAGAATATGGCAAAATACAGGTAACCTTTCGGTATGGCGCCCTCAGTAAAGTGCCCGAGGTGGGCTGCTTCAGCAATAAGGGAAAAACCGATCAGGATGAGGAATGAAAGTCCCAGCATCTGTACGGTGGGGTGATCGTTCACAAACTTGCTGACCGGGCCAGAAAAGATCATCATCACGAGCACGGAAATCACTACAGCAGCAATCATCACGAACAGATTGTCGGCAATACCAACGGCTGTCAGGATGGAGTCGAAAGAAAACACTATATTGATCAGTGCAATCTGGAGAATAACCTGATTGAGAGCTGCTTTGCCTTTAGCCACCGACGGGTCGTCTTCAGATGAATCCCCTTCCAGTTTGTGGTGAATCTCGGTTGTTGCCTTGTACAACAGGAAAATACCGCCCAGCAGCAGGATAAGGCCCTGGCCGTTTACGAAAGGCAGGTGAGACGGATCTGAATGGTCCATCCAGGGCATGGAAACATAGAAAAGCGGATCTTTCAGTCCGATGATCCAGGAGATACCGAAAAGCAGGATGATTCTGAGCAACATGGCAAGAATCAGACCGATGCTGCGCGCTTTGGGTTGTTGCTCTACCGGCAACTTCGAACTGATGATGGAAAGGAAGATGATGTTATCCACGCCGAGTACGATTTCCAGCAATGTGAGTGTGAGCAGACTGACCCATACAGCACCTGAAGTGAAATCCGGCATGGAGAAAAGTAACATGTCCATTTATGTCGTGTTTAGTTGTTTTTCAAAAATCGCGCAAAATTACAGTAATTGCGGGAAGGTGGTTACGAGCTTGTTCAAGATTCTCTCGCCACGTGAAAAATGCCTCATTTTTCGCCATTTTTCACCTTTTTTCAGTTACGCAGCTCCGGCAATGCACCTTCAAGAGGCAAAAACAGACAAAAAATACGCTCTTTTTAGCCTCCTTCGGGAAATCCCGGTCAGGTTACGGACAATACCGGTAACTTTGCTTTCAGCTTTTAAAGCGTGTTCAGGATTCTTTTCAACTGTTCAAAAAAATCATGGAATTGAAAAAAATACTCCTTGTTTCCCTGTTTTCCGGGGCATTCTTTGCCTCCTATGCCCAGAGTTCCGTTAAAAAATACGCACTGATTGAGCATTTCACCAATACAAAGTGCGGTATCTGCGCCAACAGAAATCCGGCATTTTACAGCCTGATCGGCCAGCCACAGTATGCTGCAGATGTACATCACATTTCCGTTCACCCGTCTTTCCCTTACAGCACCTGCACCTTCCATCTGGCCAATCCGGTTGACAACAGTGCCTGGGCAGCCCAGTATCCTGATGTAGTGGGTACACCCCGGATAGCCATCAATGGCCGCCTGATTCCCGGAAGCAGCCAGCTGCTCCGTCAGGACACACTGAACAAGTATGTAGGACAGACGAGCCCCGTCGAGGTGCTGGTTACACTGACAGGAAGCGGTTCTTCCCGTACCGCGCTGGTTAAAATCAAAACAGTTGGTCAGACTCCCGCCGGCAACTACAACCTCTGTGTGGCTGCCGTAGAGAAAACCATCAACCTCACCACCTCCAATGGTGAGAGTGTTCACCGGGATGTATTCCGGGACATGCTCACGCCTGTAACGGGTGTTCCGGTATCACTGCCCGCTCCCGGACAAAGTTCCGAATTCACTTACACATTCAATCTCGCGCCTGCATGGACCCCCTCCGAGATTTATGTGCTGGCTTACCTCCGGGAAACAACATCAAAACAGGTGCTGAACAGCGGCACAAATTTAGATCCACAGACCTCATCCAGTCAGGAAATACCGACACAGGAACTGGTTTTGTCTCCCAATCCGGCTGGCGAGACCTCCCGGATAGCTCTTTCGGCCGACGAACGTATCAGGTCCGTTTTGGTTTTTTCTGCTGACGGTAGCCGCGCAAATACCCCGGTTTCAATACAACTGAACTGCGCTGAAATATCTGTAAAGGCACTTCAACCCGGCTGGTATATAGTGAGTGTACTGACCGATAAAGGCAGATACTCTGGCAAAATGGTTGTAGAAAACCGGTAGTCAATCCTCTTTTTTCGGTACCGGATCGTAAACAGGATGTGTACTCCAGGGATGGCAGCGCATGATGCGTCTGGCGGCCAGCCAGGCGCCTTTGAAGAGCCCCCATTCCTGGAGTGCCCCTATGGCATAGTGCGAACAGGACGGGTCGTACCGGCATTTGTTGACACCCAGCAGGGGCGACAGGAAAATCTGGTAAAGACGGATGGGCAGAATGAGCAGGTACTTGAGCATGGGTCAAAGGTCGGGGGTAGCCCGCAAACCTGCAATATCAGCAGATAAAAGTTCTGAAATTGCCGGGCGTGATGACTTCTGCTGAAACAGGTTTATAGGCATCAAGAAACGAATCGTGGAAACGGGATCTCGCAGATGTGTTCCACTTGAACTCCCAGGCACGGAACTGGCCATCTGTCTCTTCCACATAGTCAACTTCCTGTTGAGTTTTTGTCCTCCAGAAATACGATTTGCCGTGAATTGCCCTGTATCGGCGGTACTTAAGTCGCTCACTGACCAGGAAATTCTCCCAAAGTGCACCATTATCCGTTCGCAGCTTCAGCGGACTGAAATTTTCCAATACTGCGTTTCTGATACCATTATCGTGGAAATATATCTTTCTGTTGCTGGTTATTTCGTTCCTCATATTTCTGCTCAGCGGCATCAACCTGAAAATAATAAACGACTTCTCCAGTAAATCAAGGTAGTTGGATACCGTGTTTTTATCAATACCAAGCATACCTGACAATTCATTGTACGATACTTCAGAACCGAGTTGCAGGGCCAGCGCCTGAAGAAGTTGCCAGAGCATCTCCGGTTTTCTCACCCCGCGGAATTCGAAGACATCCTTGTACAGATAACTCCCTGAGAGTGCAAGCAGGGTCTCCCTTTCCATACCCTGCCGCATAATCACCTCCGGGTACATACCAAACACCAGCCTTGTATCCAGTTGTTGCAATGCCTCTGCCATACCAAAGGCGGTTTCCAGTTCAGACCAGGAAACCGGATACAACTGGTATTCCCATTTCCTCCCCGTGAGTGGTTCATTGATCTGATTGGCCAGTTCGAACGAGGATGAACCGGATGCAATTACCTGTATCCCTGGCATTTCATCAGTAAAGAGTTTTAGCGTGAGACCAATATTTTTGATTCTCTGCGCTTCATCAATAATCACCAGCTGTTTACCCTCTGTCAGTTGCCTGAGCGTGGAAACAGATGCATCTGTCAGCATTGCCCGTATTTCCGGACGATCGGCATTGAGCCACACACTTTCATCTGAATAATGCCTGAGCAGCATTTTCATCAGCGTGGTTTTGCCTGTTTGCCGGGCCCCGAGCAGAATTACAGCCTTGCCACCGAACAGTTTTTGCCGGATAGCGGAAAGCAATTCACGCGCTATTTCTCTCATAATGGCGATTGTATTCACCAAAAGTACGTACTTTCAGTGAATACAATCGCGAAATTCACGATTTTATTTTCCAGCCCGAAAGCCTGAACACAGAGACATACTCGGAAGGAACATACAATCTGTCTTCAGGATTGGCTACTGTATGATATTCTTCAGGGTGCAATATTTCGTTTGAGCCGGGTTTTGACAGGTCAATCACGAAACGGTCGGGGGCCTTTCCGCGACTGATGAGGCGGAGTTCGAAGGGCATGATCCGGAGTGGATCGGCGGGGTTGTAGACACCGGTGCCCTGCGCGCGCGCGGAGGCGACATTGCTGCGGGCGTCCTGCAGTTTACCGGCTGTCCGGATTATTTCCCAGAATCCTTCCGGGCGGGCATTTTCCTCGTCGAAGGGTCGTTTGTTTATGAAAGGCTGTACGTTGGGCCAGATGAAATAAGGAAGTGCCCAGCCCGACAGCAACTGCCGTTCGTTGTAGCTCCAGCGAGTGACGGCCCGGGCGACAGCGGGATCGGAAAAATTTTCGCGGGCGCTGTTCAGATAACACAACAGTCGGCCATATCCATCGAGAAATTCAAGTCCGAACGACATGAAGAGTGCAAACTTGTCGGCGCTGACACCGCTTGTTTTGATATCCTGCGAGATAATATCCTCCAGACTGGTCTTTGCCTTGCGTGCATACCGGGCATGGTTGGCGGCTGCACCGACGCCGTCGGCAATTCTTTTTTCCAGGTCAGCAAGCAGGCCGGCACTCAGATTCATGCTTTTTTTCCAGTTGCCGGAAGTAAAAAGCGTATCCCAACCCTCATTGGACAAACTTTTAAAGCGCGATTCACCGGGGAGCATCATACTCACCTCGGGCGTGTCAATACCCAGAAATCGCAGACCGAAGCGATCGGCAAGCCTGACATTGACGGTATCACCATCGTGGGTTTTTATTTTGATACCTTTTTCCGTTTCAGTAAAATCGGACAGCGAGGCGCTGCCGATACGAATACCGCCCTGCAGGACGGCGAGTGCTTTCATTTTTCGCATATCAGTGGTTTAATTCAGGTTTGTTCAACTCCATAACTATACAAAGATACGTAAAAACAACACGACAGACAACAGATAGCGGCTGGCACAACAAGAGCACAGGGAGTTGTCCGGCATAATCAATTCGGACAATATACTGCACAGTACAATTAATTGGAGAAGTCAATATTACTATCTTTGCCGCCTTACTAACCTTTTTGATTATGAAACAGTTGTTAAGCCT
Organism: Bacteroidota bacterium; assembly: GCA_039804245.1. Taxonomy (GTDB): domain Bacteria; phylum Bacteroidota; class Bacteroidia; order Chitinophagales; family Saprospiraceae; genus M3007. The sequence continues at coordinate 3,168 of JBDLWO010000104.1, read as the reverse complement.
CGTTTTTTGCCTGTTTTCCGGTTTTCTTTTTTCCCAGGGCGCCATTCAGATCATTCCTGCTCCCGCATCGGTGACAGAGGGAACCGGATTTTTTTCTCTGAAAAAAGGGGCCCTGATTGGGTATGAACAGGCGGAGGCCAGCTGGGCCGCCGGTTATCTGGCTGAAGAGCTGAATCGCTCAACAGGTTACGGACTGAAAACAGTGCAGTCCAAAGTTGCTGCCGTGACAATCAGCACTGGCGCCTCTGACAAGTCGCTCGGACAGGAGGGTTACCGGCTTGACGTAACGGCAAAAGGCGTGAAAATAACTGCCAACAGCCCTGCAGGGGCGTTTTACGGGGTACAATCTCTTTTACAACTTTTTCCGGCAGAAGTCAGAAGTGCGACAGCGGTTTCAGGCGTCAACTGGAACATACCGGCAGTCAGCATAACCGACCAGCCGCGATTTGCCTGGCGCGGTATCATGCTCGATGTGAGCCGGCATTTCTTCAATGTAGCTGATGTAAAGAAGTATATTGACGAAATGGCGCGCTACAAATACAACACATTTCACTGGCACCTGACCGACGACAACGGTTGGCGTGTAGAGATCAAATCGCTTCCGAAACTCACCGGTGTGGGAGCCTGGCGAGTGGAGCGGCATGGCCGATTCGGAGAGCGCGCCGAGCCCAAACCCGGCGAACCAGCCACTTGCGGCGGCTTTTATACCCATGATGACATTCGTGAAATTGTACGGTATGCGGCCGAGCGCAACGTAACCATTGTACCTGAAATAGACGTCCCCGGGCACTGTATGGCAGCACTCGCGGCCTATCCTGAACTGAGCTGTACCAAACAGCAGGTTACGGTAAATCCCGGCACCGATTTTTCTGACTGGTACGGCAATGGCACGTTTAAAATAAATGTGGAGAACACGCTGAATCCATCCGATGAGAAGGTGTATGAGTTTCTCGACAAGGTTTTTTCCGAGGTGGCAACTCTTTTTCCCAACCAGTATATTCACGTTGGCGGAGACGAGTGCTACAAGGGTTACTGGAAAGAAGATCCGGGCTGTCAGGCGCTGATGGAAAAACAGGGAATTCGTCACGTTGAAGACCTGCAGGGCTATTTTATGAGCCGTGTTGGCCAGATTATACAGTCAAAAGGTAAAAAAATGATTGGCTGGGACGAGATACTGGAAGGCGGCATCACCCCGGGTGCAGCAGTGATGAGCTGGCGCGGAGTGAAAGGTGGCATTCAGGCAGCCAAAATGGGCCATGAGGTGGTGATGACTCCAACCACGCATTCCTACATTGACTATAATCAGGGTGATCAGACCGTTGATCCGCCAATATATTCGGGTCTCCGGGTGAGTAAAAGTTACAGCTTCGAACCCGTTCCTGATGGTGTGGAGGCAAAGTACATACTCGGCGGGCAGGCCAATCTGTGGACCGAGCAGGTCCCCACACTGCGGTATGCAGAATATATGACCTACCCGCGTGCGTGGGCGCTCGCGGAGGTTTACTGGTCGCCGAAGGAAGCCAAAAACTGGAACAGCTTTTCTTCCAGAATGGAAAAGCACTTCCAGCGCTCAGATGCTGCCGGAGTGAACTACTCCAGAGCCGTTTATGATCCGGCAGTCAAAACAAGAAAAGAGAACGGACAATTGCTTCTTGTACTGGAAAGCGAAATAAACGGAGTGGATATTCACTACACGCTTGATGAGACTATGCCTGACAACTATTCTCCAAAATACGCAAGTCCCGTGCCTGTACCTGACGGCCCCGTCAACCTGCGTGTACAGGCCTACAGAAACGGAGTACCCTGTGGTCATCTGATCACTTTGAAAAGGAGTCAGCTTGAAGCCCGGGCACAGTGAAAACAACCGAACCAATAAACACACATAATGGAAGTACACAGAGAAATTCCGGCCAGGGAAGAACGGCCGGAACTGATTGATCAGGCGCTCATTGCCCCATACCTGAAAGAACTGTTTGGTTATGAGCGATTTGTGGAAGGAGTGAAGGCATTTTTGCCCGAAAAACTGTTTCATCATATCATGGAAATGAAAGACCGGGTGAATACCATAGAGGGTTTTCAGACGGATATCATTCTCCATATTTTGAATCTTATTGAGCAAATCAGCATCAGGGAGCTCACTTCCGGCGGTCTGGAGCATCTGGATCCCGGAAAACAGTACCTCTTCATATCCAATCACCGGGATATCGTACTTGATTCTGCATTTCTGAACACCACCCTCTTCAAACGCGGTTTCCGTACCAGCCAGATAGCCATCGGCGACAACCTGATGCGCCACCGGATTTCAGATCTGATATTCCGGATGAACAAGAGTTTTGTGGTAAAGCGCACCGGGTCTCCCACCGAACTTTACAAGTACTCTGTTCTGCTTTCCGAACATATCAGGACACAGATTAGCGAGGGAATTGACTCAGTATGGATTGCCCAGCGCGAGGGCCGCGCCAAAGATGGCAATGACCGCACCCAAACCGGACTTTTAAAAATGCTGACGCTCGGTCAGACAGGTGATTTGAAGGCCTTTTTTCAGTCGTTGCACATTGTCCCGGTAGCTATTTCTTATGAATTTGATCCTTGTGACCTCCTCAAAGCCCAGGAGTTCGTAAACAAAAAAAACAATCCCGACTATAAAAAAAGCTTTGAAGAGGACCTGCAGCATATCCTGCTCGGTCTCCGCGGACAAAAAGGCAGGGTACACTTCGAGTTTGGCAAACCGCTCGGAGAGGAGCTTGATGTATTCGATGAACTTCCCAACAGCAAAAAACAACTGGAAGCACTTGCCGGGATTATTGACAGCAGTATTCACAAGAATTACGCATTGCACGGCATCAATGAGATAGCCAATAAACTGCTGAAGGGTGACCAAAGCCCCTGCACCCGTTGCGATGAGGGAGAAGAGGAAGTACTCAATAGCTACTTCAACCTGAAGCAGGAACAACTGCAAAATGATACCGATGGCTCCGGTTACCGCTACCTGCTGAGTATGTACGCCAATCCGCTGATAAACAGAGAATCCGGTGTGAGCGTGTGAGGTTCGGGGAAATACTTCTGCATTCGGTGTTCGATAATCGAAGTAAAACAGCATTCAGGAAATCATCCATTCGGGTGTGAGGAGTGAGGTGTGAGTGCGCCGCCACGAACCCCGTTTTTTTT